>NZ_PPPT01000076.1 GCF_006483445.1 Bradyrhizobium guangdongense
GGACCCATTACCCCAAGAGGATGTTGTGGCATCCGACTGCTGCCACGGCACAGAGTCCCAACACAGGCCGGTGATAATGGGTCCTGGATCAGCGCTCGCGTTGCTCGCTTGTCCAGGACGACGCAACAAAAAGGCCGGGATCGCTCCCGGCCTTTCGTCGTCATGAAGTGCCGCTTACTGCAGCGAGGCGCGCTTGGGCGGGGAGGCCGGCCACGACTTGATCAGGGTGTCGTAGTCGATCGTCTCGCCCTTCGGCTTCTCGTTCGCGAGCTTGCGCTGCGGAGCGATGGTGCCGTCCTTCTCGGCCTTCTTGAACCAGTACTCGGCCGTCTCCTTCTTGTTGAGCTTCGGACCGCAGGCGCCCTGCACGCCCGACTTCTCGAGACGTTCAAGCACGGAGTCCTGGGCCGCAGCCAAGGAGTCCATCGCGGCCTGGGCGGTCTTCGCACCGGACGACGCATCGCCGATGTTCTGCCACCAGAGCTGCGCGAGCTTCGGATAGTCGGGCACGTTGTTGCCGGTCGGGGTCCACTGCACGCGCGCGGGCGAGCGGTAGAACTCGATCAGGCCGCCGAGCTTCGGCGCACGCTCGGTGAACGACTTGTCCCAGATGTCGGATTCACGGATGAAGGTGAGACCGACATGGCTCTTCTTCAGCGACACCGACTTGGAGACGATGAACTGGAGGTAGAGCCAGGCCGCCTTGCGGCGGTCAGCCGGGGTCGACTTCAGGAGCGTCGCAGAACCGGCGTCCTGATAACCGAGCTTCATGCCTTCCTTCCAGTACGAGCCGTGCGGCGACGGAGCCATACGCCACTTCGGCGTACCGTCCGCGTTCATCACGGCGATGCCCGGCTTCACCATGTCGGCGGTGAAGGCGGTGTACCAGAACATCTGCTGGGCGATGTTGCCCTGCGCCGGAACGGGGCCTGCCTCCGAGAAGGTCATGCCCTGGGCCTGCGGCGGAGCGTACTTCTTCAGCCACTCGAGGTACTTGGTGATCGAGTAGACCGCGGCCGGACCGTTGGTGTCGCCACCACGCTCGACCGAGGAGCCGACCGGGCGGCAGCCTTCCATGCGGATGCCCCACTCGTCGACCGGCAGACCGTTCGGAATGCCCTTGTCGCCGTTGCCGGCCATCGACAGCCAGGCGTCGGTGAACCGCCAGCCGAGCGACGGGTCCTTCTTGCCATAGTCCATATGGCCGTAGACCTTGACGCCGTTGATCTCCTTGATGTCGTTGGTGAAGAACTCGGCGATGTCTTCGTAGGCCGACCAGTTCACGGGAACGCCGAGCTCGTAGCCATACTTGGCCTTGAACTTGGCCTTGTAGTCCGCGTTGGTGAACCAGTCGTAGCGGAACCAGTAGAGGTTCGCGAACTGCTGGTCGGGCAGCTGATAGAGCTTGCCGTCCGGCGCCGTCGTGAACGACTTGCCGATGAAGTCGTTGACGTCGAGCATCGGATCGGTGACGTCCTTGCCCTCGCCCGTCATGTAGTCGGACAGCACGACCGTCTGACCGTAACGGAAGTGGGTGCCGATCAGGTCGCTATCGTTGATCCAGCCGTCATAGACGTTCTTGCCGGACTGCATCTGGGTCTGCAGCTTCTCGACGACGTCACCTTCCTGGATGAGGTCGTGCTTGAGCTTGATGCCCGTCAGCTCGGAGAACGCCTTGGCCAGCGTCTGCGACTCGTATTCGTGAGTCGCGATGGTTTCCGAGACGACGTTGATCTCCATGCCCTTGAAGGGTTCGGCGGCCTTCGCGAACCATTCAAGTTCCTTCTTCTGGTCTTCCTTCGACAGCGTCGAAGGCGTGAATTCCGCGATCCACTTCTGGATCACGGCGTCGTCGGCGGCCTTGACTGGCGCCGAGACAGCGAACGACACCGCAACGATGGCGGCGACGCTAGACATGGTCAGCAAGCTATTCTTGGTCAATGGACCTTTCCTTCTCCTAAACTGTCGCATGTTGTTCCTCCGTTGCAGCGACAAACTTTATACAGGCCCGGGTTGCTCCCGGATCTGGTCTTCTTCGCGAGCTTCAGACCGTGCGGAAAATAAGCGCGGCCGTGACAAGCGAAATTCCACTAGCGAACCACAGGTTCGAGATTTCGAACCCGTCCTCCCCGATCGGCAGCGTGCCGATCGCGTCGGTCCCGACGAACGCGATCCACAACAGGTGAATCACGGCCGCCGCGATCAGAGAAATGAACAGACGATCGCCGCGCGTGGTCGGGATGCGCAGCACGCCGACCCGCTCGGCCTCGGGATAGACGGCAGCGAGCCATGTCATGACAGCGAGCGTGCAGGCGAGCGCGACGAAGAAGATCGCGGTCGGCAGCGTCCAGGCCATCCATGCGATTGATTCCATCATCGCCTCCTACACCCGGCCGAGCGCAAAACCGCGCGCGATATAGTTGCGGACGAACCAGATCACCAGTGCGCCCGGAATGATGGTGAGCACGCCGGCGGCTGCGAGAAGTCCCCAATCCATGCCCGAGGCCGACACCGTGCGCGTCATGATCGCCGAGATCGGCTTGGACGCGACCGAGGTCAGCGTGCGCGCCAGCAACAACTCGACCCAGGAGAACATGAAGCAGAAGAACGCAGCGACGCCGATGCCGCTCGCGATCAGCGGGATCAGGATCTTGATGAAGAAGCGCGGGAAGGGATAGCCGTCGAGGAACGCGGTCTCGTCGATCTCGCGCGGCACGCCGGAGACGAAGCCTTCGAGGATCCACACCGCGAGCGGCACGTTGAAGATGCAGTGCGCGAGCGCGACGGCCCAGGGCGTATCGAACAGCCCGATCGCCGAATAGAGGTTGAAGAACGGCAGCGCGTAGACCGCGGCCGGCGCCATGCGGTTCGACAAGAGCCAGAAGAACAGGTGCTTGTCGCCGAGGAAGCGGTAGCGCGAGAACGCATAGGCCGCCGGCAGCGCCACCGAGATCGAGATGATGGTGTTGAGGACGACGTATTCCAGCGAATTGATGTAGCCGGAGTACCAGCTCTCGTCGGTGAAGATGCGCTTGTAGTGCTGCAATGTCGGGGTATGCGGCCACAGCGTCATGCTGGAGACGATCTCGGCATTGGTCTTGAAGCTCATGTTGACGAGCCAGTAGATCGGCAACAGCAGGAAGATCAGGAACAGCGCCATGATGAGGCGGCGCCCGGGAATCGTATGCATCAGGCGCCTCCTTCCACAGGCCGGCGCTCGGCGCCGGCATTGGTCATGACGGTGTAGAACACCCAGCAGACGATCAGGATGATCAGGTTGTAGACCAGCGACAGCGCTGCGGCCTTGCCGAGGTCGAACTGACCGAGCGCGATCTTGACGAGCTCGATCGAGACGAAGGTCGTGGAATTGCCGGGCCCGCCGCCTGTGACGACGAACGGCTCGGTGTAGATCATGAACGAGTCCATGAAGCGCAGCAGCACGGCGATCAGCAGCACGCGATTCATCTTCGGCAACTGGATCGCCTTGAACACGGCCCAGCGCGAGGCGCCGTCGATCTGCGCGGCCTGGTAGTAGGCCTCGGGGATCGACTTCAGGCCGGCATAGCAGAGCAGCGCAACCAGGCTGGTCCAGTGCCAGACGTCCATCACGATGACCGTGATCCAGGCATCGAGCGCGTTGGAGACGTAGTTGTAGTCGATGCCGATACTGTTCAGGACATAGCCGAGCAGGCCAATGTCGGGCCGGCCAAAGATCTGCCAGATCGTGCCGACGACGTTCCAGGGAATCAGCAGCGGCAGCGCGAGAATGACGAGGCAGGCCGCGACCGACCAGCCGTCGCGCGGCATCGACAGCGCAACGACGATGCCGAGCGGCACCTCGATCGCGAGGATGATCGCGGAGAACAGCAGATTGCGGCCGAGCGAGGCCAGGAAGCGGCCGCCGAGATCGGTCGAGGGATCGAGCAGCTCCTTGAACCAGCCGACGCCGTTCCAGAAGAACTGGTTGTTTCCGAACGTGTCCTGCATCGAATAGTTCACGACCGTCATCAGCGGCAGCACCGCCGAGAACGCCACCACCAGGAACACCGGCAACACCAGGAACCAGGCTTTCTGGTTGATCGTCTTGTCCATCAGGCGGCTCCTTCCACCAGAAGGCTATCGGCATAGACGTGCACGTGCGACGGATCGAACTTCAGTCCGGCACTGCCATCCGATGAGGTGAAGCCGGAGGGCGCGCGCGCCGCGAGTTTTGCCTCGCCGACGCGCACGCGCGCGAAACGGATGCGGCCGAGATCGTCGATGCGCTCGATTTTTGCGGTGAGCAGGCCCGACGCGGGTGCGACGACATCGACGAATTCCGGGCGCACGCCGATCTCGATCTTCTTGCCCGCGGGCAGGTTATCGTAGCTGCGGTTCAGCGCGATGGTGTGGCCGTCGATGCGGGCCTCGCGGCCCCGCACCTCGGCGGGAATGATGTTCATGCCGGGCGAGCCGATGAAATAGCCGACGAAGGTGTGCGCGGGCTTGTCGAACAGCTCGGCCGGCGTGCCGCTCTGCACCACGCGGCCGTCATGCATCACCACGACCGTGTCGGCAAACGTCAGCGCCTCGGTCTGGTCATGGGTGACGTAGATCATCGTGAGGTCGAGCTCGCGATGCAGCGCCTTGAGCTTTGAGCGAAGCTGCCATTTCAGCTCGGGATCGATGACGGTCAACGGCTCGTCGAACAGCACGGCGGCGACGTCGTTGCGAACGAGGCCGCGGCCGAGCGAGATCTTCTGCTTGGCGTCCGCGGTCAGGCGCGTCGCCTTGCGGTTCAGATAGGGCTCGAGATCGAGCAGGCGCGCGATCTCGGTCACGCGCTTGTCGATATCGGCCTTGGCCACGCCGCGGTTCTTCAGCGGAAACGCCAGGTTCTCCCCCACCGTCATGGTGTCGTAGATCACCGGAAACTGGAACACCTGGGCGATGTTGCGCTTCTGGGTTGACAGCGGTGTGATGTCCTGGCCGTCGAACAGGATTTTTCCCCGCGACGGCGTGATGATGCCGGATATGACGTTGAGCAGCGTGGTCTTGCCGCAGCCGCTTGGGCCGAGCAGCGCATAAGCGCCGCCCTGCCGCCAGGTCATGGTCACCGGCTTCAGCGCAAAGCTCTCCTGCGGTGCATCATTGCCGCCGTAGGAATGAGCGAGATCGACGAGGTCAATGCGGGCCATCGCGCATCTCCCTCAAGAGCTCGGTGCCGCGACGAGGCGATCGGCCGCGTCGAATACGAAAACGTCGTTGGGATCGAGCACAGCATCGAGATCGTGGCCGGGCTCGAATTCGTGCACGCCGTGCAGCACCGCAACCCAGTTCGAACCGTCGCGGGTCAAATGCACGAAACTCTCCGAACCGGTGATCTCCGTCACCGTCACTGTGGCGTGGAAGGCGTGGCGATCGGTCTCGCCATTGGCAAGGCCAAGCTGATGGGCGCGGAAGCCGACGCGATAGGCACCGTCGGCGAGCCCCGCATAGAGGCCGGAGGCCGGCGCAGCGATGCCACCGGCATACTGCACGGAGCCGTTCTTCTTCTCGATGCCGACGAGATTGAGCGGCGGATCGGAAAACACCTGCGCGACGCGCAAGGTCTGCGGGCGGCGATAGACGTTGGCGGTCTCGCCCATCTGCAGGGCCTGGCCTTCCCACATGCAGACGGTGTTGCCGCCGAGCAGCAGCGCTTCCGTCGGCTCGGTGGTGGCGTAGACGAAGATGGCGCCGGAAGCCTCGAAGATGCGCGGCAATTCGGCACGCAGCTCTTCGCGGAGCTTGTAGTCGAGATTGGCGAGCGGCTCGTCGAGCAGCACGAGGTCGGCGCCTTTGACCAGCGCGCGCGCGATGGCGGTGCGCTGCTGCTGGCCGCCGGAGAGCTGCAGCGGTGTGCGCTTCAGGAACGGCTCCAGCCGCAACAGCTTTGCGGCTTCCGCGACGCGCTTCTCGATCTCGGCGGCCGGCTTGCCCTGCACGCGCAGGGGCGAGGCGATGTTCTCATAAACCGTGAGCGAGGGGTAGTTGATGAACTGCTGGTAGACCATGGCGACCGAGCGCTGCCGCACGTCGATGCCGGTGACGTCCTTGCCGTTGACGAGCACCTTGCCCGTGGTCGGCTTGTCGAGGCCGGCAAGCAGCCGCATGATCGAGGTCTTGCCCGACAGCGTCGGCCCGAGCAGCACGTTCAGCGTGCCGCTCTCGAGCGTGAGCGAGACGTCGCGGATATGCGGAATGCCGTCGACGGTGCGGGTGACGTGATCCAGTGTTACGGTCATGAGCGTCCTCCTGCTTCCAGCAAGGGAGACTGCTGCACACCGTGGGTCGCAATCCAGTCGTTCAGTGCCGCGATCTGGTCGGCAGATAGTCGCAGGCCGAGTTTTGAGCGGCGCCAGACGATGTCCTCGGCGCTGACGGCCCATTCATTGGCCATGAGGTAGCGGACCTCGCGCTCGGTCAGCGTCGCGCCAAAGGACTGGCCCAGATCGGCCGCCGACTTGGCGTCGCCCAGCAGTTTTGGCGCACGTGTGCCATAGGCCCGCGCCAGGCGGCGCGCATGCTCCGCGCTCAGGAAGGGATAGCCGCGCTGCAGTTCCCCGATCAGGGTATCGACGGCGGAGACGTCCATGTCGCCGCCGGGCAGCGGCCATTTGCCGGTCCAGCCCTCGCGCGATTTGGAACTGCGCAAGTATGGCGCGAGCCGTTCCAGCGCTTCCTCGGCGAGCCGGCGGTAGGTCGTGATCTTGCCGCCATAGATCGAGAGCAACGGCACGCCGCCGGGCGTGTCGAGCTCGAACACATAGTCGCGGGTCGCGGCCTTGGCTTCGCTGGCGCCGTCGTCGTAGAGCGGACGGACGCCGGAATAATCCCACACCACGTCCTCGGGCTTCACGGGCTTTGCCAGATATTCGCTCGCCGCGGCGCAGAGATACTGAATCTCCTCCGGCGTCGCCTTCACCTTGGCAGGGTCGCCCTCATAGTCGCGATCGGTGGTGCCGATCAGCGTGAAATCGTCCTGGTAGGGAATGACGAAGATGATGCGGCCATCCGCGTTCTGGAACATGTAGGCGCGGTCGTGGTCGTAGAGTTTTTTCACCACGATGTGCGAGCCCTGCACCAGGCGGACTTTTGCCTTGGCGTTGACGCCGGCGCCGCGCGCCAGCACGTCCTCGACCCAGGGACCGCCGGCATTGACCAGTGCGCGCGCCTGGATGGTCGAGCGCGCGCCGGTGATGGTGTCGACCATGCTGAGGTGCCAGAGGCCGCCCTCCTGGCGGATCTCGGTGGCGCGGGTGCGGGTGCGGATCTCGGCGCCCTTGTCGGCGGCATCGCGCGCCGAAAGCACGACGAGACGGGCGTCGTCGACGAAGCAGTCGGAATATTCGAAGGCGCGCGTGTAGCGGTTCGGGATCAGCGGCTTGCCGACCTCGTCCCTGGTGAGATCGACCGAGCGCGTCGCGGGCAACAGATGCCGGCCGCCGATGTGGTCGTAGAGGAAGAGGCCGAGCCGCAGCAGCCAGGCCGGGCGCAGGCCGGCATGGTGCGGCAGGACGAAACGCAAGGGACGGATGATGTGGGGCGCAATCCCCCAGAGGATCTCGCGCTCGATCAGCGCCTCGCGGACCAGACGAAACTCGTAATATTCGAGATAACGCAGGCCGCCATGCACCAGCTTGGTCGACCAGGACGAGGTCCCGCTCGCCAGATCGTTCATCTCGCACAGGAAAACGCTGTTGCCCCGGCCGGCCGCGTCACGCGCGATACCGCAACCGTTAACACCGCCTCCAATGATGGCGAGGTCAAAAACCCGTTCCAACGCTTCCCCCGGCGACCGCCCGTTCGCTTTGGCGATTTCACTTTCGTTTTCGGATTAAAACAGAAGCCAAAACGAAAGCAAGGCGAAAGGAAGCGAAACCGGAACTTTTTTGGTGGGCAAATGGATGATTTTTCGTGGGCAATCCGCTGAAGAGACGAGCACCGACACGCGCCCCTCTCCCGGCGAACCTGTTGCCAAGGCATTCTTGAGCGCCATATAGTCAAAATAGTCACTTTAGTCACAAGGCATGCGAGATGGCTAAAATCGGTAAATCACGCCCGCCCGCCAGCACTTGGCCGCTTGGAGCGGCCAAGGCGCGGTTCTCCGAAGTCGTCGATCGCGCCCAAGCCGCGCCACAGACCATCACGCGCAACGGCAAGCCAAGTGCTGTGATCGTCTCGGCGGAGGAATGGGCGCGCAAGACCGCGCGCAAAGGCACGCTCGCCGAATTCCTGCTGGCGTCACCGCTGCGCGGCGCCGATCTCGGACTCGATCGCCAACACGACACGCCGCGCGACGAGCCGCTGTGAACCTGCTGCTCGACACCAATGTACTGTCGGAGGTGCAGCGGCCCGCACCCGACGCAAAGGTGCTCGGCTGGCTCCACGCCGCCGATGAGGATCGCCTGTTCATCAGCGTCGCCTCGATCGCCGAACTCCGGCGCGGCGTGGCCCTGATGGACAGCGGCCGCCGCCGCGAGGCGCTGGCTGATTGGCTGGCCAACGATCTACCGGCCCGTTTCGGCGAACGGGTCTTGCCGATCGATTACGCCGTGGCCGAACGCTGGGGCGACCTGATGGCGCAAAGCCGGCGCAGCGGCGTCGCGCTATCCGTGCTGGACGGATTCTTCGCGGCAACCGCACTTGCGCATGACCTGACGCTGGCGACGCGCAACGTGAAGGATTTTGCCTCGTTCCGCGTGCCGCTGCTCAATCCCTGGGAGGACTAGGCCCTACCGCAGCCGCACCACCGGCGCCGCCTCCGCCGCCGGCTCGGCCGGCGCATCGTCGATGTCGGCGGCCTTCGGCATCGCCTCGACCACCTCGATGCCCTTGCTGTGGCAGATCATGGCAAGGCGCTCGGGCAGCTCCTGGTCGGTGACAAAAGTCTGGATCTGACTGATATGGGCGATGCGCACCGGCGCGCTGCGGCGGAGCTTTGTCGAGTCCGCGACCAGCATGACGCTGCGGGCATTCGCAATGATGGCCTGCGCGACCTGCACCTCGCGATAGTCGAAGTCGAGCAGCGCGCCCTCCTCGTCGATCGCCGACGAGCCGATGATGGCGTAGTCGACCTTGAACTGGCCGATGAGTTGCGTCGCGGTCGAGCCGACCACGGCGCCGTCGGCGCGCCGCACCGTGCCGCCGGCGACCACGACCTCGATGCGCGGATGGCGATAGAGCAGCATCGCAACGTTGAGATTGTTGGTGATGACGAGCAGGTCCTCGTGCGAGGTGAGCGCGCTCGCCACCTCTTCCGTTGTGGTGCCGATGTTGATGAACAGCGAGCAGCCGTTCGGGATCAGCGAGGCGGCGGCGGCTCCGATCGCCTTCTTCTCGTCGGCGGCAACGAAGCGCCGCGCCTCATAGGCGAGGTTTTCCACGCCCGAGGCGATGATGGCGCCGCCATGGATGCGGGTCAGCGACCGCCGCTCGCAGAGATCGTTGAGATCCTTGCGGATGGTCTGGGCCGAGACCTCGAACCGGCGCGCCAGCTCCTCGACCATCACGCGGCCGGAGGCGCGTGCGATGTTGAGGATTTCGGCTTGGCGATGGGTCAGTCCGGTCACGGGCGGCACCTCAAATCAGGTTGCACCATGGTGCGGCGGTTTGCCGCCGAGGTCAACGCAGGAGCTGCGCACAGCGTTAAGGGCCGCGTTGCAGCAACGAAAGCCCTCACCACTTCATCGCCTGCGCAACCAATGTCACCAGCTCGGGATCGTCGAATGCCCGTGCCGACGTGATCGCGCCGGCGGCGACCAGATCGTCATGGCTCAGACTCGTGCGCATGCCGATCGTCCTGATGCCGGCCGCGGAAGCCGACTGGATTCCGGAGCGGGAATCCTCGAATGCGATCGAGGCATCCGCCATGCCGCCAACGCGCCGCAATCCCTCGAGATAAGGCATCGGATGCGGCTTGCCGTGCGAAAGCTCGTCGCCGATCACGATAGCCTTGAAGCGGTGCGCGATGCCGAGCCCCAGCAGCAGCATCTCGGCATTGAGCCGCGGCGCGTTGGTGACGGCGGCCATGGGGATGCCCGCCTGGTCGGCCTCGTCGAGCAGCGCCATCAATCCCGGCACCGGCTTGATCTGTCCCGCGACCATGTCGCGAAAGAGCTGCTCCTTCTCGCTGAGGATGGCCGCGCGCGCGTCTTCGGTTTCGTCGGGGAGAAAACGCTCGCCGATCGAAGCATTGGAAAAGCCCTGCAGCTCTTTTGCAAAGCGGGCGTGATCGAACACGTGGCCGCGCGGGCCGAAGATCTGATTGAACGCCTGGCGATGCAGCGCATCCGTGTCCGCCAGTGTGCCGTCGATGTCGAACAGCAACGCCCTGCCCTTTGCCTGCATCATCACTCTCATTTTCTTTCGCGTTTTCTTGCGCGCATACCCTCGTCGCCGCGCATCGATGCGGAAGACGTATCAATACGGTGCGATCAACGCAATGCACGCAAAGATATAACAATGCCGTGACACTCGACAAAGTCGCGCGCGGCTGCAACACTCATTTCAAGATCAAAAAATGGGAGGACACCATGACGATCAATCGACGCGACCTCGCTCTTTCGGCCGCGGCCATCGCGGCCGTCAGCGCAACCCCTGCGCTGGCATCTTCACCCGATGACGATGCGGTCGCGAAGAGCGTCGAGGCATTTCGCCAGGCGCAGGTCGTGGGCGACGGCAAGACGCTCGCGGCATTGTGCGCTGACGATCTCAGCTACAGCCATTCCAGCGGCAAGGTCGAGACCAAGCAGGAGTTCCTTGCCGGCGCCACCGACTTCAGCAAGGTGAAGTTCGTGTCGATCGAGTATCGCGATCCCAAGATCAAGGTCGTCGGCCCCGCCGCGATCGTGCGCTTCAACTGGGTCGGCGAGCAGGAAGCCCTGGCCGATGGGAAGAAAATTCCGACCAACCTTCACATTCTCATGAACTGGCAGAAGCAGGGCAACGACTGGAAGCTGCTGTCGCGTTCCGCGACGAAATTGTGATGCTGCCCTACCCTCTCCCCCTGTGGGAGAGGGTGACTTCGCAAAGCGAAGTCGGGTGAGGGGTTCTCTCCGCGAGTCACTCTCGTAGTTGAGTTCGCGGATAGAACCCCTCATCCGGCGCTTCTCGCCACCTTCTCCCACAAGGGGAGAAGGGACAACGTTACGCCGCTTCCCTCAAATCCCCGTTCACAAGCCTGCGCGCCGCGCGTTCCGCTTCGCGTGCGTTGCGGAAGAGCTGGCCTTCGAGACGGTTGAAACGGTGGGATGAGGCGAAGAAGCGGTATCCTTCCCGGTTGCGGACGACGATACCTGCGGTCTGCGAGTTCACTTCGATGATGTAGCTGTCCGGCATTGCCCGTTTGTCCTCAGTGCGGGCGAATAACGATAGGCAGGTCCAAAGGTTCCTAAGGACAGGCCGGCCGTTTCCACCCCGAATCGACGTGCACCTGAGTACTCCCCGACATCATCGGTTTTGTGACTTGATGTTGGCAAAGACGCGACGCACATCGCGGCAACGACACATGCGTTAAGGGGCCGCGCGACAAGCCCGCTATGCAGTTTGCGCCAGCGGCGTTCGCGTTCTACGTCACGATCGGCGGCTCGGTGCGCTTGATGACTTGCGGCTTTCCTTCGTCATCGATCGAGACGTAGGTGAAATTGCCGTCGGTCACGAGGATCGGCTGCGTCTCCCTGCGGCGCAGCGCCCAGGCTTCGAGATGCACGGTCATCGAGGTGCGGCCTGTGCGGACGAGCGTGGCGTAGACCGAGACGAGATCGCCGACATAGACGGCTTTGCGAAAGTTCATCGCGTCGATCGCGACCGTCACGGTGCGCGACTTCGCAATCTTCGAGGCGAACACGCCGCCGCCGACGTCCATCTGGCTCAGCAGCCAGCCGCCAAAGATATCGCCATTGGCGTTGGTGTCGGCGGGCATCGCCAGCGTGCGAATGCAGAGATCGCCGTGCGGCTCGGTGTCGGTGTCCTTGGGGGCGTGGACGTGCGTGTCGGTCATGTGCGTCTCCCGCAGCTCTGGACTTGGATACAAAGCCGCGCTGCCTTACGCAACACTGGGGGAGAGGCCACCTGCGCTATGCGGCTCGCTGCGGCACTCCTGCGACGACGCCGGCGTCGCCGAGTTTGCGCTCCCATGTCGCCTCGTCCGCCCGCGGCGCGCGCCCGGTCGTCGCCGCGACCAGCCGTTCCAGCCTGCTCCAGAGCCGGAGGCGGTCGCAGGGATAGTTGGCCCATCCATTGATGACGCAATAACGGACGGTGTGGTCGCGGTGATGGCGCCAATGGTGCTCGGGCGAGCACACCAGATGCAGCCGCTGCGCGATGCGCAGCAGCGGCGGGCGGACCGGCCAATGCGCGAGATTATGAAAGCTCATGCCGAACAGCATGCAGGTCGCGATCACGAACCAGATCACCATCAGCGCATAGGTCAATGGCGACACCGGAAACTGCGCCGTGACGACGGCGGCAATCCCGAACACCACGGCGCTCGGCGCCGCACCGAGGGACGCCTGATCGAGGAAGTCGTAGAGCAGGACGTGGCTCGGGTGGCTGTGGTGCTCACGCGTTATCGCGATGCCGCGGCCAAGCATTGCCTCATCGAGCCAGGTGTCGACAACCCAATGCACCAGCCCCGAAAACAAGTCGGCGAGGAAATATCCGAGCAGCAGCGCCGCGATCAGCCACGGCCAGCGCAAGCCCGCCGCGTCGTAATACCCAATGAGATAGCCGGCGCAGCCCACGATCACGACAATATTGGCCGCGCAGCAGAGACGCGTGATGATGATCTCACGCAGGGTCGCATGCTTGAAGAACGGGATCGTCTGCATCGGTGATGCTCTCCACGGACGACTACCCATGATAGCATCAACGACCAACACAATCACTACTTAAAATTCTCCCACCCTTCGTCCGGCGCAAAGCGGCCGCCGAACCTGTCGACCAGCTTGCGCAGGGTCGCGACGATGTTCTCCACCCCCCGCGTGCGTGCGTAGTTGAGCGGCCCGCCGCGGAACGGCGCGTAGCCGGTGCCGAAGATCATGGCGCCATCGACGGCATCGGGATCGCTCACAATGCCTTCGCGCAGCGCGGCGACGCAGACGTTGGACATCGGCAGGATCAGGCGATCGATCATCTCGTCGCTGACTTTTGGGCCGGTCTCGGGCAGCGGCGCCTTCTCGGCCTTGCCGTCCTTCCAGGTGTAAAAGCCCTTCCCGGTCTTCCGGCCGAGCTCGCCTCGCGCAACCTTGTCGCGCAGCCAGGCCGGCGTCGGCGGCAGCAGATCGCCGAATTTTGCGCGCAGCATGTCGCCGACGTCGAGGCAGATGTCGAGGCCGACCTGGTCGGCCAGCTCGATCGGCCCCATCGGCATGCCGAACTCTTCGGCGGCCGCATCGATCAGGCGCTGGTCGGTCTTCTCGTCCAGCATCACCATGGCTTCCAGCATGTAGGGCGTCAGCGCGCGGTTGACGAGGAAACCGGGCGAGCTCTCCACCCTCAGCGGCAGACGATCGATCGCGCCGACGAAGGCGAGGGCCTGGCTCAGCACACCGGCGTCGCTGCCGTCATGGCTGATGATTTCGACGAGCTGGAGCCGCGACACCGGGTTGAAGAAGTGCAGGCCGACGAGACGCGCGGGGTTGATCAGCTTGGTGCGCAGATCCTGCAGCGGGATGCTCGACGTGTTGGTCGCAAGAACAGCGCCCGGCTTCATCTTCGGCTCGATGCCGGCATAGACCTTCTGCTTCAGCTCGAGTTTTTCCGGCACCGCCTCGATGATGAGATCGGCATTGCGGACGCCCTCGCCATCCATGTCGGGGATGAGGCGGTCGAGCGCATCGCGCACCTCGGTCGGCTTGCGGATGATTTTTCCGTAGAGCTCGGCGGCGCGCCTCACCGCGCCCGCGATCGGCTCCGGCTTCATGTCGGCGAGCGAGACGCTAAGCCCCTGCCCCGCGATCCAGCCGGCGATGTCGCCGCCCATGGCGCCGGCGCCGATGACGTGAACGTGCTCCACGGTGTTGCCGCTGCCGGCGGTCTTCTTCATCTGCTCGCGGAGAAAGAAGACGCGGATCAGGTTCTGCGCCGTCGGCGTCACCATCAGAATTGCGAACGAGGACTGCTCGGCCCTCAGCATCGCGGTCTTGTCGCCGCCATGCTTCTCCCAGAGGTCGATGAGGGCATAGGGCGCGGGATAATGATCGCGTCGCGCCGCCTTCGTGGTCTCGCTGCGCATGCGTTTGGCGAGGAAGCCGCGGACCGGGGTGAAGTTGAGGACGGTGTTGAGCATGCCCGGCTTGGCGCGCTTGAGCCGGCCGAACACCGCGTCCTTCACGGCACCGAGGACGTGGCGCTCCTGCGTCACGGCATCGACGAGGCCGAGCGCCTTGGCGCGGCGGGCATCGATGGTGCGGCCGGTCAGCATCAGGGTCATCGCCTGCGTCGGATTGACCAGCGCGGTGAAGCGCGCGGTGCCGCCGAGACCGGGATGCAGGCCCAGCATCACCTCCGGGAAGCCGAAGCGCGCATTGTCGATTGCGATGCGCGACTGGCAGGCGAGCGCAACCTCGAGCCCGCCGCCGAGGCAAAAGCCGTGGATCACGGCAACCGTCGGAATGCGCAGCGCCTCCAGCCGGTCGATCACGGCATGGGCGCCGCGGATTCCCGCCTCGACCATCTGCGGATCGGTCGCGCCGCGAAACTCGTTGACGTCAGCGCCGGCGACGAAGCCGGACTTTTTCGCCGAGCGGATCACCAGCCCGGCCGGGCGGTCGGCCTCGATTGCAGCCAGCACCTTGTCCAGCTCTTCGATCACCTCTGCCGAGAGCGTGTTGGCGCTGGCGCCGTCGCGGTCGAACAATAACCAGGCGACGCCGTCGGCATCGCGGGTGAGCTTGAAATGGCGATAAGCTCCCGCCTCGGGCTTCGGTCCAAGCTCGAGCGCGCGGTCGCCGATGGCGTCCATGATCTTCGAATCCATGATCACACCGCCTCGATCAGCATGGCGCCACCGAGCCCGCCGCCGATGCATTCGGTGGCAACGCCGCGCCTTGTGCCGAGCCGCTTCATCGCATTGACGAGATGCAGCACGATCCGGTTGCCCGACGTGCCGACGGGATGGCCGAGCGAGATCGCGCCGCCGTCGACATTGAGCTTGCTACGGTCGATCTCGCCGGCGGCGCCATCGAGCTTCAAAATTTCGCGGCAGAACTTTTCGTCATTCCAGGCGGCGAGGCAGCCGAGCACCTGCGTGGCAAAAGCCTCGTTCAGCTCCCAGGTCTCGACATCCTGCACGGTGAGGTCGTTGCGCGACAGCAGCGGCGTCGCCGACATCACGGGACCCAAGCCCATGATGCTGGGATCGAGCGCGGCCCAATGGCTGTCGACGATGACGGCCTTTGGCGTCAGATGATATTTTGCCACCGCTTCGTCGGAAGCAAGGATCACCCAGGAGGCGCCGTCGGTGATCTGCGAGGAATTGCCGGCGGTGACCTGGCCCCAGGGGCGCTCGAACACCGGCCTCAGCTTGGCGAGGGATTCTGCCGTGGAATCCGGCCGCACGCCGTCATCATGGTCGTAGAATTTGCCGTCGCGGGAGAACGCGGTCTCGACCTCGCCCTTGAGCCAGCCCTGCGCTTGCGCGTTGGCAAGCCGCCTGTGGCTCTCGGCGGCATAGGCGTCGGCCTGGGCGCGGGTGATGCCGAAGAGATGGCCGACGACCTCGACAGTCTGGCCCATGTTGAGTTCGGTGATGGGATCGGTGAGCCCGCGCTCCAGCCCGATGATCGGCTTCAGGTAGCTCGGCCGCACCTTGAGTGCCGCCGCGATCTTGGCGCCGATGCCCTTGGCGGTGGCGAGGCCTGCAAACCAGCGCACGCCGGAATTCGGCCAGACCAGCGGCGCGTGGCTCAGGGCTTCCGCGCCGCCGGCGAGGATCAAATTGGCGTGGCCTTCCCGGATGTAGCGGTAGCCGGTGTCGATCGACTGCATGCCGGAGCCGCAATTGATCTGCACGGTGAAGGCGACCATGTCCTCGCCCATGCCGAGCCGAAGCGCTGCGACGCGCGCCGGGTTCATCTCGTCGGCGATGACGTTGACGCAGCCGAGAATCACCTGGTCGAAGGCGTCAGGCGAAAAGGGTTGGCGCGCCAGCAGCGGCCGGCCGCATTGCACGGCAAGGTCCACGGGTGTGAACGGGCCGGGGCCGGAGCGCGCTTTCAGGAACGGCGTCCGGCTGCCGTCGACGATAAAGACAGGTCGTGCCATCAGCTCGCCGCCCTCTGCTCGCCGAGTTCCTGGAAGAACTGATGCACGTCGGCGGATTTCTTGTAAATCGGCGACAGCGCTTCCGGCGCAAAATCGTCGACCTCGATCACCTTCTTCACGGCATCGCGGGCGACAGCGAGCTTTTCGCCTTCGGTCTGCGTGATCACGCCCCTGGCGACACCGTCCTTCCAGTCGTGGATGCGTGCGGCGCGCAGGCGTTTTGCGACCTCGTCGGTCTCCACGACCAGCACGAAGGCTCGCTCCAGCCGGGCAAAACCGCCGTCATCGGCGACATGGGCGAGGTCCGGCGTCAGCCGCTCGCGTGCGGTCGATGGCGACAGCACGAGCTCGGCGGTTTGATGCACGACGCGATCGGACGGGCCGAGCACGCGGGCGCCGAAGGGCTGCACGACGAGCTTCAGGATGATGGCGACGAAACGGTTCGGCAAATTGGCGAGGATCTCGGCAAATCTGACCTCGATGGTCCTGAAGCCGCTCGCCACACACCATTCCAGCGCGGCAAAGTCCTCCGGTTGCCGGCCCTCGTCCTGCCAGCGCTTGAGCGCCGCCGACAACAAATAGAGTTCGGAGAGGATGTCGCCAAAACGTGCCGACAGCATCTCCTTGCGCTTCAGCGCGCCGCCGAGCGTGAGCAGCGCCATGTCGGCACAGAGCGCAAAGGCCGACGAATAGCGCGAAAGCTGGCGATAGAATCTCGTCGCATCTCCCGCATCGGGCGCCGGTGCAAACAGGCCAAAGGTCCAGCTGCGCACGAAGGCACGGCCGAGCGTCTTAAAACTGTGGCCGACATGCTTCCAGAACGCGGCGTCGAAGGCGACCAGCCCGCGCTCCCTGTCGGTGTCGGCGAGCGCGTTCATCTCCTCCAGCAAATAAGGATGCGCGCGGATCGCGCCCTGCCCGAACACGATGAGATTGCGGGTCAGGATGTTGGCACCTTCCACCGTGATGCCGACCGGGACGGCGCGGTAGAGATTGCCCATATAGTTCTGCGGGCCGTCGATCACGGCCTTACCGCCATGGATGTCCATGGCGTCGTCGACCGCAAACCGCATGCGCTCGGTCGCGTGCAGCTTCATGATCCCTGAAATGACGGCAGGATGGATGCCGGCATTGAGCGCGGCGCAAGTCAGCCGCCGCGCGGCGTCGAGCTGGTAGGCCGTCGCGGTGATGCGCGCGAGCGGCTCCTCGACGCCTTCGAATTTCGAGATGGAGATGCCGAACTGCTCGCGGATGCGGGCATAGGCCCCGGTGGTGCGCGCGGCATAGGCGGCACCCGCGGCCGACAACGACGGCAGCGAGATGCCGCGGCCGGCGGCGAGCGCCGTCATCAGCATCTTCCAGCCCTGGCCGAGGCGCTCCTTGCCGCCGATGATGTAATCGAGCGGGATGAAGACGTCGCGGCCCCAGTTCGGGCCGTTCTGGAACACCTGCATCGCCGGCAGATGGCGATGGCCGATCTCGACACCGGGAAGATTGGTCGGGATCAGCGCGACGGTGATGCCGAGCTCTTCCTGATTACCGACGAGATGATCGGGGTCATAGGCCTTGAAGGCGAGGCCGAGCAGCGTGGAGACCGGACCCAACGTGATGTAGCGCTTGTGCCAGTTGAGCCTGAGGCCGAGCACCTCGCGGCCCTCGAAATTGCCCTTGCAGATGATGCCGGTGTCGACCATCGAGGCGGCATCCGAGCCGGCTTCAGGGCTGGTCAGGCCAAAGCAGGGAATGTCGCGGCCGTCGGCGAGCCGCGGCAGCCAGCGCTCCTGCTGCTCCCTGGTGCCGAAGCGCAGCAGCAATTCGCCGGGCCCGAGCGAGTTCGGCACCATCACGGTGACGGCGGCCGCAATCGACCGGGTCGAGATCTTCCGCACCACTTCGGAATGCGCATAGGGCGAGAAGCCGAGCCCGCCAAATTCCTTCGGGATGATCATGCCGAAGAATTTCTCGCGCTTGATGAAGGCCCAGACCTCCTGCGGCAGGTCGCGCCATTCCCAAAAAATCTTCCACTCGTCGAGCATGGCGCAGAGCTCGTCGACGGGACCGTTGAGGAAGGCTTTTTCCTCGCCGCTCAGCGTCGCGGGCGGAATTGCGAGCAGCTTCGACCAGTCGGGATTGCCGGTGAAGAGATCGGCGTCCCACCAGACATCGCCGGCCTCCAGCGCCTCGCGCTCGGTGTCGGACATCGCGGGCAGAGCGCCGCGGGCGAGAACGAAAATGGGCCTGGTGATGGTGTCGCGGCGGAAGCTCATGGCGGTGACCTCATGAAACGGCGGCGCGGATCGCCCTCATTTTAGCGGAAACTGGCTGCGAGAAGTGAAGACTTCGCTGGCAAAAAGCCGCGAATTTGACGCGGGGTCGGACGGCCGGCAGGTGGTAACGGCGGGGGTGTGGGCGCAGTTCCGGTGAGGCCGTCATTCCCCATTGCGCAAGTGCGCAATGGGGGCGCGCCAGAATGGCGCGAGCCCGGAATCCATTTCACCGCGGATACTGCGGCCCAATGGATTCCGGGCTCACGCTTCGCGTGCCCCATTGCGCACTTGCGCAATGTGGAATGACGAGGAGGAGAGATCCCGAGAATTAATCCGGCCGGACCATCGAGAACATGTTCTCTGGTCTGATCTCAAAGTAGTCGCCCTGGCGGCCGGCGCGGACGATGGGGCGGGCGGCGGCAGTCTGGTAGACGCCGTCCTTGATCATGGCCTTGTCGATGTGGACGGCGACGACCTCGCCGAGCGTCAGCCAGGCGTCGGCCTCCTTGCCGCTGGCGGCCTTGAGGCGGACGATGTCCGAGACCTTGCATTCGAACGTCACCGGGCTTTCGGCGACGCGCGGCACGTTGACGAGCTTGCTCGGGATGGCGGTGACGCCAGCGAGCTTGAATTCGTCGACCTCGGGCGCAACGTGGGCCGCGGTCGCGTTCATCTGCTTCGCCAGGTCCATGGTGACGAGATTCCAGACGAACTCGCCTGTGGCCTTGAGGTTGCTCACCGTGTCCTTCCAATGGGTGGAGGAGAAGCCGATGATCGGCGGGGTGTAGCAGAAGGCGTTGAAGAAGCTGTAGGGCGCGAGATTGACGTGGCCGTTGACGTCGCGCGAGGAGATCCAGCCGATCGGCCGCGGCGCGATGATGGCGTTGAAGGGATCGTGCTTGAGGCCGTGGCCCTTGGCCGGCTCGTAATAATGCAGGTCTTTGTCGGTCACCGCGAGGTCTTCCCTGTTTCCAGTAGCCCGGATGAGCGAAGCGACATCCGGGAATTGCCCCGGGTATCGCTTGCGCGCACCCGTGCTACGGGACCTGCTTGGCTTGCAATCAGGGAATGGTCAACCGACGAAAGCGCCAGCCAGCACTACCTGCCGCGCGGGGTCAGACCGGAAATGACGAAATCGATCATCTGATCGATCGAGGGGCCGGGCTTGTTGGCGGCCTGGGCGATCATCTGGGGGTGGAAGAAACGGATCATGGCGGTGCAGGCGCAGAGCGATGCCAGCGGCAGGTCCGGGGCCTCGAAATCGCCGGAGGCAACGCCTTGCGCGATCACCTGGCCGATGATCATTGCGATACATTCGATATGGGCGACGCAGACGTCCCAATCCTCCTCCATCGCAATCGCGACCATCTCATGCAATTTGGAGTCGCCGACATAGCGCTCCGAATTCATGCGGTGGATCGTGGTCAGAAGCTCCCGGAAGCGGTCGAGCACCGGGCCGGGCTTGGCCACGATGCGCCGCGCCTCCAGCTCGACCTCACCCATCAGGGCCCGCGCCACGGCCTGATGGATCGCCTTCTTCGATTCGAAGAAGCGATAGACGTTGGCCGGGCTCATCCGGAGCTCTTTGGCGATGTCGCCGACGGTGGTCTTCTGATAGCCGATCTGCCGGAACAGCCGCTCGGCCACCTCGAGGATGCGTTCCCGGGTGTCGCCTTCGATATGTTCCGAAATCAATGCCATCTGTCAGGACTCGTCAGTCGTCACTCTTCAATTATTCAGCGGCCTCAGCAAGCGGAAATGCAGTTTCGGCATCGCTCCCATGCTGCGGTGCAGCGGCCGGTTGCTCCGGCGTGCCGGCCTCATTCAGGCTCTTGCGGAACCAGAGGGCATAGAGGCCCGGCAGATACAGCAGCGTCAGGAACGTCGCGACGAACAGGCCGCCCATGATGGTGATCGCCATCGGGCCCCAGAATGCCGAGCGCGACAGCGGGATCATGGCGAGGATCGCGGCGAGCGCTGTCAGCACCACCGGACGCGCGCGGCGGACGGTTGCTTCGACGATCGCTTCGCCGCGGGTCAGGCCATGGGAGACGTCGGTCTCGATCTGGTCGACCAGGATGACGGCGTTGCGCATGATCATGCCGGCGAGCGCGATCAGGCCGAGCAGTGCCACGAAGCCGAACGGCTGGTTGGCGACATTGAGCCCGAGCGAAGCACCGACGATGCCGAGCGGCGCAGTCAGGAACACCAGGATCAGGCGCGAGAAGCTCTGCAACTGGATCATCAAGAGCGTCAGCATCACCATAACCATCAGCGGGAAGAGCACGAAGATCGAGGCGTTACCCTTGGCGGACTCTTCGAACGCGCCGCCCGGCTCGATGCGGTAGGCCGGCTCGAGGTAGTCCTTGATCTGCTGGAGCTTCGGCGCGATCTGGCTGGTGACGTCAGGCGCCTGCACGCCGTCGACGACGTCCGAGCGCACGGTGATCGCCATGTCGCGGTTACGCCGCCACAGGATCGGTTCCTCATGGGCGTACTCGATCTTGGCCACCTGCTGCAGCGGCACGGCGACGCCGTTGCGCGAGGTGATGGTGAGATCACCGACGCCGCCGAGGTCGAGCCGCTCCGACGGGACCGCGCGGGCGACCACGCCGACCTTCTCGATGCCGTCGCGCACGGTGGTGACCTGCGCGCCCGAGATCAGCATGGCGAGCGCCTGCGAGACGTCCTGCGGGGTCAGGCCCATCGCGCGCGCACGGTCCTGGTCGACGACGAGCTTGAGGTAGGGCGACTGCTCGTTCCAGTCGAGCTGCACGTCCTTGACGTTCTTGTTCTGCTTCATGACGTCGCGAACCTGGTAGGCGATCTCGCGCACCTTGTTGGGGTCGGGGCCGACGACGCGGAACTGGACGGGGAAGCCGACCGGCGGACCGAAGTTGAAGCGGTCGACGCGCACGCGCGCCTCCGTCAGCATGCCGTCGGCGACCGCGCCCTCGATCTTCGCCTTGATGCGCTCGCGCGCCTCGACACCCTTGGCAACGATGACGATCTCGGCAAAGGCCTCGTTCGGCAGTTGCGGATTGAGGCCGAGCCAGAAGCGCGGCGAGCCCTGGCCGACATAGGCGGTGTAGGTCGCGATGTCCTTGTCGTCCTTCAGCAGGGTCTCGGCCTTCTTCACGGCCTTCTCGGTGACGTTGAAGGCGGTGCCTTCAGGCAGGCGAAGCTGGAGGAACAGCTCGGGACGCTCGGACAGCGGGAAGAACTGCTGCTGGACGTGGCCGAAGCCGACGATGGATGCGATGAAGATGCCCACGGTCGCGGCCACCACCGTGATGCGGTGATTGACGCACCACTGCACGATGGCACGCAAGCCGCGATACATGCGGGTCTCGTAGACCGCATGCGGATCGTGATGGGCGTGACCCTTCATGTCAGGCAGCAGCTTGACGCCGATATAGGGCGTAAAAATCACCGCAACGAACCAGGAGGCGACCAGCGCGATCGCGACGATCCAGAAGATGCCGCCGGCATATTCGCCGACCGCCGAATTGGCAAAGCCGATGGGGAGGAAGCCAGCGGCCGTGACCAGCGTTCCCGTGAGCATCGGAAACGCAGTTGATTCCCAGGCAAAGGACGCCGCGCGGACGCGGTCCCAGCCCTGCTCCATCTTCACCACCATCATCTCGACCGCGATGATGGCGTCGTCGACGAGCAGGCCGAGCGCGATGATCAGCGCTCCGAGCGTAATGCGATGCAGGTCGAGCGACATCGTGTTCATGACGATGAAGACGATGCCGAGCACCAGCGGCACCGACAGCGCGACCACGATGCCGGTACGCCAGCCGAGCGCGAGGAAGGAGACGAACAGCACGATCGCGAGCGCCTCGACGAAGGAGTGCACGAACTCGCCGACCGCGTGCTCGACCACCTTGGGCTGGTCGGCGATCAGATTGACCTCGATGCCCTGCGGCACCGCCTTCATGAATTCGCTCGTCGCCTTCTCGACCTCCTTGCCGAGCTCGAGGATGTTGGCGCCCTTGGCGGTGACGACGCCGATGCCGATCGCGGGCTTGCCTTCCTGGCGCACGACGAAGCTC
Source organism: Bradyrhizobium guangdongense (assembly GCF_006483445.1). Classification (GTDB taxonomy): domain Bacteria; phylum Pseudomonadota; class Alphaproteobacteria; order Rhizobiales; family Xanthobacteraceae; genus Bradyrhizobium; species Bradyrhizobium guangdongense_A. The sequence continues at coordinate 22,613 of NZ_PPPT01000076.1, forward strand.
GGCGGATCGACGAAGCCGTGGGTGACGGTCGCGATGTCGCCTAAGCGGAACACGCGGCCATTGCTCTCGACCGGCGTCTCGGCGACAGCCTTGGCGCCGTCGAGCGCACCGGTGACGCGCAGCGGAACGCGCTGCGAGGAGGTCTCGACCGTGCCGGCCGGCGTGACGTTGTTCTGCTTGGCCAGAGAGTCGAACAGCGCCTGCGGCGTGATGCCGAGGGTGGCGAGCTTTGCGTGGGAGAATTCGACGTAGATGCGCTCGTCCTGGGTGCCGTAGATGTCAACCTTGGTGACACCAGGCACCTTCAGCATGCGCTGGCGGAAACCTTCGGCGGTCTTCTTGAGCTGGGCGTAGTCGGCGCCGTCGCCGGTCATCATGTAGAGGATCGAATCCACGTCGGAGAATTCGTCATTGACGACCGGGCCCAGAATGCCGGACGGCAACTGGCCCTGCACGTCCACGAGCTTCTTGCGCAGGAGATAGAAGAGATACGGCACGTCCTTCGGCGGCGTGTTGTCGCGGAAGGTCACCTGCATCGCGGTGAAGGCGGGCTTGGAGTAGGTCTGCACCTTGTCGAAATAGGGCAGCTCCTGGAGCTTCTTCTCGATGGGATCGGCGACCTGGGTCTGCATCTCCTGCGACGTCGCGCCCGGCCACATCACCGAGACGTTCACAGTCTTGACCGTGAAGAACGGGTCTTCGGCGCGGCCGAGCTTCTCATAGGAGAAGAAGCCGGCGACGCCGAGCACGATCATCAAGAACAGCACCAGCGTCGGGTGGCTGACGGCCCAGGCCGAAAGGTTGAAGCGCTTCATCGCACTCTCCGAAGATGACCCAATTGCCAAAACTCAAGACCAACCCTGAAGAAACCGTCCTTGCGAGGAAGCGAAGCGATCCAGGGGGCTGGGCAGGTTCTGGATCGCTTCGCCGCTTCTGCCGCCGCATTTGCGCGGACGGCGGAAACTCACTCGCAGGAGGAACTAGAAAGACAGAGCCGAGACGACGCGCACCTTCTGGCTCGGATCGAGCTTCTGCACGCCGAGGGTGACGACCTTCGCCCCCTCCTCCACGCCGCCGGTGATGACGACGTCGTTGCTCTCGTAGGACTTCACCGTGACCGGCTTCAGCGTGACAGCGCCGTTGTCGTCCACGACATAGAAGGAGGGCTTGTTACCCTCGTTGAACAATGCCGACAGCGGCAGGCGCGCGACGCGCTCGGTGGCGGCGTCGGACAGCGTCAGTGTCGCGGTCATGCCGAGCGAGACCTTGTCGTCGGCTTCGGGCAGCGAGAATTTTGCGAGATAGGTGCGCGTCGCGGGATCGGCGGTCGGCGCGATCTCGCGCAGCTTTGCGACGTATTTCTTGTTCGGCTCGGACCAAAGAGTGACGCTGGCGGCGCCCGACTTGGCACGTCCGACCAGCGTCTCAGGGATCGCGACGACCGCTTCCTTCTCGGCAAAGCGGGCGACGCGGATCGAAGCCTGGCCTGCGGCAACCACCTGGCCGGGCTCGATCTGCGTTGCGGTGACGACGCCACGGGCGTCGGCGTTGAGCGTCGCGTAGGAAAGGGAATTTTTGGTCAGCTCGACCGAGCGCTCGGCCCGGTTCAACCGCGCACGGGCCTCGTCGGCGGCAGCGCGGCTCGAATCCATCTGGGCGTCGGTGGTCCAGCCCTTGGCGCGCAGATCCTTGGCGCGCTGCTCGGCGGCGGCGGCCTGCGCCAGCACGCCGGTCGCGGCGGTCTGCTCGGCCACGGCCTGCTCGGCCTGCAGCTTCAGATCAACCTCGTCCAGGGTTGCGAGCGGCTGCCCGACCTCGACGGTCTGGCCGACCTCGACCAGGCGCTTCGCCACCTTGCCGGCAACGCGGAAGCCGAGATCGCTCTCGATCCGGGGCTTGATGGTGCCGACGAAGCTGCGTTCCGGCGTTTCGGCCTCAAAATGGGCGGTCGCGACCAGAACCGGCCGTGGCGGCTCAGCCTTCTGGGCGACGGTATCGTTGCACCCGGCGAGCGCGACAGCCATCGAGGCCAGCGCCAAACCCGCCAAGAGCCTGGAATAGCTCGACAAAATCGACCGGACGAACATCGGAGGACACTCCTGCGGCTGCGTTGCTGTGGAATGTCGAATAATCACTGATAAAAGTCAATAATCGTCAGTCATCAGAAAAACGTGAGCGTTAATGAAGGGTGGAGGGAATTGACGGGGGTTGGCTTATTGAGAACGGCGACGAACAGAGTCGGGCCCCTATGACCTTACGATCCAAGACACCTGCGCGGGACGCCCCGAGAGCGTCGTCGGCGGCTGCATGCACAAGGTCTCCGTCCGATCGAGATTTGGGTTCCAGATATTCATTCGGCGTCGTTCCGGGCCGAAGCGCACCGCCAGTCGCTCGCTATAGAAACGAGTCCGCATGAAGATGAGGATCAGGCGTTTATCGATGCGATTTCTGTAGCGTGGGCAAAGGTGCCTTAGCGTTGTGCCCACCACCTCGCCTGGATGCAACGAAAGTGGTGGGCACGCTTCGCTTTGCCCACCCTACGAGGCCAGCGCAAATGGCGGCACTCACTCCGCCAACTGAAACCGCGCGAAGCGATCGAGCTCGTCCTCGATCACGCGCTTCAGCTCCTTGCGGCCCGCCGTCTTCCGGCCCGGGCCGACCCAATTCCATTTCTGCATCAGCAATTTTTTGTTCTGTCGGTCGGTCTTGAGGTCGAGCGCGGCGACGA
>NZ_PPPT01000077.1 GCF_006483445.1 Bradyrhizobium guangdongense
AGTCGCCCATCCCGGCCGAGACCTTCTCGTTGATCGTGCCACAGCCCGACAGGCCCGCGGCCAGAACGCTGGCCGCGACGGCAATCGCGAGAAGGCGGATACGTGCAGGCATCTGGTTCTTGGCGCCGGAATTGGGTTGATGGGACACCGGGCGGCAACCGGCGGCGGCCGAGCCTAGCCTTCAACAGGTAAAATTGGCTTATTCGAGATAGGTATTTAGATGCCGATCTCTCTTGTCGCGAGTGGCGGCTCCTGTAAACCTCGCGACATTTCGCTTGGTCACCGCCAAGGGTTTTTCGTTGACAAGTCCATTTTACTTGTACAAGCGTACAAATCGATCGAAGACCAACGGCCGGTGGACCTTACCGCAAGTTGGCTCCCTCTGCTGCTACCGTCGGGACGGTTCGGTTTCATCGCCGAACGTCCGATTGACAGCGGGGGCGTCGAAGACGCCATGTGGCCGCTTACGCGACATGGCGAATGTTCGTCATGGTGAGGCAAGAACCGGGCACTCGGTTCAGGGCTCGAGACTGGAAAGGGGAGGGAACGTAATGTCCGTTCGTCACAAGATGTTGTCATGGGCCGCCACCGCTGCGGCCGCCGCGAGCCTCGCGGTCGTTGCGCCCGCGAGTGCGCAGGATGCCGTCAAGATCGGCCTGATCCTGCCGATGACCGGCGGCCAGGCCTCGACCGGCAAGCAGATCGAGAACGCGATCAAGCTCTACATGCAGCAGAAGGGCGACACCGTCGCCGGCAAGAAGATCGAGATCATCCTCAAGGACGACGGCGCGGTTCCCGACAAGACCAAGACCGCCGCGCAGGAGCTGATCGTCAACGACAAGGTCAATTTCATCGCGGGTTTTGGCGTGACACCGGCAGCCCTTGCCGCCGCGCCGCTCGCGACGCAGGCAAAAATTCCGGAAGTCGTCATGGCGGCCGGTACCTCCATCATCACCGAACGCTCGCCCTATATCGTGCGCACCAGCTTCACGCTGGCGCAGTCCGCCAACATCATCGGCGACTGGGCGGCGAAGAACGGCATCAAGAAGGTCGCAACGCTGACCTCCGACTACGCGCCGGGCAATGACGCGCTCAACTTCTTCAAGGAGCGCTTCACCGCCGGCGGCGGCGAGATCGTCGAAGAGGTCAAGGTGCCCCTGCAGAACCCGGACTTCGCGCCGTTCCTGCAGCGCATGAAGGACGCCAAGCCCGACGCGCTCTACGTGTTCGTGCCGGCGGGCCAGGGCGGCAACTTCATGAAGCAGTATGCCGAGCGCGGTCTCGACAAGGCCGGCATCAAGGTGATCGGACCGGGCGACGTCACGGACGACGACCTCCTTAACAACATGGGCGACGCCGTTCTCGGCACCGTCACCGCGCATCTCTATTCGGCTGCGCATCCGTCTGCGATGAACAAGGATTTTGTCGCGGCCTACAAGAAGGCGTTCGGTAGCCGTCCGGGATTCATGGCGGTGGGCGGCTATGACGGCATCCACCTGATCTACGAAGCGCTGAAGAAGACCAACGGCGACACCAGCGGCGACAAGCTGATCGAGGCCATGAAGGGCATGAAGTGGGAAAGCCCGCGCGGCCCGATCTCGATCGATCCGGAAACCCGCGACATCGTGCAGAACATCTACATCCGTAAGGTCGAGAAGGTGGACGGCGAACTCTACAACGTCGAATTCTCCACCTTCGAAGCCGTCAAGGATTCCGGCAAGACCAAGAAGTGACGCGCGAAAGCGCGTCGTCGCCCTCCCTGCGTCATGCCCGGGCAGAAGCGCGAAGCGCGTCTTCGCGCTAGATGTCCCGGGCATCCACGCAAGAGCTAGAGAGTGAACGTAGAAGAGAACGTGGATGGCCGGGACAAGCCCGGCCATGACGACTAACGCCAAGCGCTGAGAAGATGACCTCGATCCTGACCAATCTGTTCGATGGCGTTGCCTACGGCATGCTGCTGTTCGTGCTCGCCTGCGGGCTCGCGGTGACGCTCGGGCTGATGAACTTCGTCAATCTGGCCCATGGCGCCTTCGCCATGGCGGGCGGCTATGTCTGCATGCTGCTGGTCAACAAGTCGGGCTGGCCGTTCTTCACCGCGCTGCCGCTCGCCTTCGTCTCTGCCGCTGCCATCGGCGTGCTGCTGGAGCGCACGCTCTATCGGCATCTCTACACGCGAAGCCATCTCGACCAGGTGCTGTTCTCGATCGGTCTCACCTTCATGTCGGTCGCGGCCGTCGACTATTTCATGGGATCGTCGCGCGTCTTCATCAATCTGCCGGATGCGCTGCAGGGGCAGTTCGACTTCTTCGGCGTCGGCATCGGCCGCTACCGGCTGATGATCATCGTGATCTGCGGCCTGCTCACGGTCGCGCTACAACTGATCCTGGCCAAGACCCGCTTCGGCAGCCGCCTGCGCGCCGCGGTCGACGATCCGCGCGCGGCGAGCGGCCTCGGGATCAACGTGCCGCAGGTGTTCGCCTTCACGTTTGCCTTTGGTTGCGGGCTCGCCGGTCTCGGCGGCGCGCTGAGCGCGGAAATCCTCGGCCTCGATCCGTACTTCCCGCTGAAGTTCATGATCTACTTCCTGATCGTGGTGACCGTCGGCGGCTCGTCCTCGATCACCGGGCCGTTCCTCGCCTCGCTCCTGCTCGGCATCGGCGACGTCGCCGGCAAATATTACGTCCCGAAGATGGGACCGTTCGTGATCTACACCATGATGATCGTGATCCTGATCTGGCGTCCGAACGGTCTGTTCGGCCGCACGGCTGCGCGTTGAGTGGTCCAATGAGCGCTGCTTCCGACGTCGGCTATCACGCCCAGCGCCATGCGCGCTGGCACTTCGGCGAAATCGCCTTCTGGGTCCTGGTCCTGGCCTGCGGCTTCCTGTTCCCGTCGCGCTATCTGATCATGACCGACATCGTGCGGCTTGCGCTGTTCGCGATGTCGCTCGACCTGATCCTCGGCTATGCCGGCATCGTCTCGCTGGGGCACGCCGCGTTCTTCGGCGTCGGCGCCTACTCGGCGGGCCTGCTGGCGCTCCATGGCATTATTGCCGAACCCGTGCTGGCGCTGATCGTCGCTGGCCTCGCCGCGATGGTGCTCGGCTTTGCCACCAGCTTCCTCGTCATCCGCGGCGTCGACCTGACCCGGTTGATGGTGACGCTCGGCATCGCGCTGCTGCTGGAGGCGCTCGCCGAGCGCTTTTCCAACATCACCGGCGGCACCGACGGCCTGCAGGGCATCGAGATGCAGCCGATCTTCGGTACGCTCGCCTTCGACATGTTCGGAAAGACCGGCTTCTTCTATTCGATCGCGGTGCTGTTCCTGCTGTTCCTGTTTGCCCGCCGCGTCGTGAACTCGCCGTTCGGCCTGTCGCTGCGTGCGATCAAGAACAACCCGCTGCGGGCTGCCGCCATCGGCATCCCCGTCAACCGCCGCCTGATCGCGATCTACACGCTGGCGGCGTTCTATGCCGGGATCGCAGGCGCGCTGTTCACCCAGACCACCGCAATCGCCTCGCTCGACGTGTTCTCCTTCGAGCGCTCAGCCGATTTGATGCTGGTGCTCGTGATCGGCGGCACCGGTTATCTCTATGGTGGCCTGATCGGCGCGGTGATCTTCCGCCTGCTCCAGGAGCTGTTCTCCACCATCACGCCTCAGTACTGGCAGTTCTGGATCGGTCTCGTGCTGGTCGTGATCGTGCTGGTCGGCCGCGAGCGCCTGCACCGTTGGGCGCTGTTCGTGCCCAATCTGATCATTAAGCAGGTGGCCGGGCGCAAGGCTGTCATCGCCGTTCCGGAGAGCGACGCATGACCATCGTCCTCGAAACCAGAAACCTCGAAAAGCAGTTCGGTGGCCTGCGCGTCACGCGCGACCTGTCGCTGAAAGTGGAGCAGGGCGCCCGGCACGCGCTGATCGGCCCGAACGGCGCCGGCAAGACCACGGTCATCAACCAGCTCACCGGCGTGTTGAAGCCGAATTCCGGTCGCATCCTGCTCGAAGGCCACGACATCACCGACATGCCCGTGCACAAGCGCGTGCTGCGCGGCCTGTCGCGCACCTTCCAGATCAACCAGCTCTATGCCGATCTGACGCCGCTCGAGACCATCGGGCTCGCGGTGTCCGAGCGCCTCGGCCATGGCGGCGACTGGTGGCGGCGCATGGGCACGCGCGACGACGTCAATGGCGAGATCGCCGACCTCCTGAAACGCTTCCATCTGCTCGACGCCATGAACGAGCCGACCGTGACACTGCCTTACGGCAAGCAACGCCTGCTCGAGATCGCGGTCGCAATCGCCGCCAAGCCACGCGTGCTGCTGCTCGACGAGCCCGCCGCCGGCGTGCCCGAAAGCGAGCGCCACGACATCCTGGCTGTTGTCGCCAGCCTGCCGCGCGACGTCACCGTGCTGCTGATCGAGCACGACATGGATCTCGTGTTCTCCTTCGCCGACCGTATCTCGGTGCTTGTTTCCGGTGCGTTGCTCACCGAAGGCCCGCCCGACCAGGTTGCACGCGATCCGCAAGTGAAGGCAGTCTATCTCGGCGAGGAGGCGGTCAATGTCTGACCTGCTCGCGATCGATACACTGCGCGCCGGCTATGGCGAGGCGGTGGTGCTGCCCAACATGTCGCTGAGGCTCGCGGAAGGGCAGGTGCTGGCGTTGTTGGGCCGCAACGGCACCGGCAAGACCACGCTGATCAACTCCATTGTCGGCGTGACCCGCCGCTTCTCCGGGACCATCGCACTCGGCGGCACCGACATTACCGCCATGCGGGCCGACCAGCGGGCGCGGGCCGGCATCGGCTGGGTACCGCAGGAGCGCAATATATTTCGGTCGCTGACGGTCGAGGAGAACATGACCGCGGTGGCGCAGCCAGGTCCCTGGACGGTCCAGAAGGTCTACGAGATGTTTCCGCGGCTCGAGGAGCGGCGGAATAACTTTGGCAATCAGCTTTCCGGCGGCGAGCAGCAAATGCTGGCGATCGGCCGCGCGCTGACCCTCAATCCAAAAGTGCTGCTGCTGGACGAGCCGACCGAGGGCCTGGCCCCGATCATCGTCGAGGAGCTCTTGAAGGCGCTCGGCACCATCACCCGGTCCGGCGGTATCTGCTCGATCATCGTCGAGCAGAATGCGCAAAAGATTCTGGGGCTCGCCGACCGTGTTGTGATATTGGAGCGCGGAACGATCGTCCACGACGCCCCCAGCGCCGCGCTCAAGGCCGACCCGTCTGTCCTGGAGCGTCACCTCGGCGTCGCAGGGGCAGCCGCCCACTAAAATTCTCGGGAGTTGAGACCATGCAGAGAACCAAAGCCCCCTTCCGCGCCGACGAGGTCGGCAGCCTGTTGCGCCCCGCCAAGATCAAGGAGGCGCGCGCGAAGCTCGAGAAGGGCGAGATCTCGGCCGACGATCTGCGCAAGATCGAGGACATGGAGATCGAGAAGGTCGTGCACAAGCAGGCTTCCATCGGGTTGAAGCTCGCGACCGACGGCGAATTCCGCCGCTCCTGGTGGCACTTCGATTTCCTCGCCAAGCTGACGGGCTGCGAGCTGTTCCACCCCGACACCGGCATCCAGTTCACGGGCGTGCAGACACGGCACGACGCCGTGCGGGTGATCGACAAGCTCGACTTCCCCGACACCCACCCGATGCTGGATCACTTCCGCTTCCTGAAGAAGTACGCCGACCAGGCTCACGTCACCGCCAAGATGACGATCCCGTCGCCGGCCGTGCTGCACTTCCGCGGCGGCCGCAAGGCGATCTCCAAGGACGTCTATCCCGATCTCGACGCTTTCTACGAAGATCTCGGCAAGACCTATCGGAAAGCTGTGAAAGCTTTCTACGACGCCGGCTGCCGTTATCTCCAGTTCGACGACACCGTGTGGGCCTATCTCTGCTCGCAGGACGAATTGAAGAAGGCGCGCGAGCGCGGCGACAATCCGGACGGCCTGCAGCAGATCTATGCGCGCATCATCAACTATGCGCTCGCCGAAAAGCCCGCTGACATGGTGGTCACGACCCATGTCTGCCGCGGCAATTTCCGCTCGACCTGGATCTCCTCGGGCGGCTACGAGCCGGTGGCCGAGACCATGCTCGCCGGCACCAATTATGACGGCTATTTCCTGGAGTACGATTCCGATCGCGCCGGCGGCTTCGAGCCGCTGCGCTTCCTGCCCAAGGGCAACAAGGTCGTCGTGGTCGGCGTCATCACCTCGAAGTTCGGCGAGCTCGAGAAGAAGGACGACATCAAGCGCCGCCTGGAAGAAGCTTCCAAGTTCGCGCCGCTGGAGCAGCTCGCACTCTCGCCACAGTGCGGCTTTGCCTCGACCGAGGAGGGCAACATCCTCTCCGAGGAAGAGCAGTGGGCCAAGCTGAGCCTCGCGGTCGAGATCGCGAAGGAAGTGTGGGGCCAGTAGGGCCTACACGTTCGCTGTCATTCCCCGCGGAAGCGGGGAATCCAGTACGCCGCGGCTTCTCTGTAACTCTCGCTGTCTCTGGAATACTGGATCGCCCGGTCAAGCCGGGCGATGACAGTTGAGTGCGTGGTGCGTAGCGCGGCGCTCTGACAGACAGCGCCAGCCGCGCCGTCACTTCTCCGCCAAATACACCTCACCGAGCAGCGACGAGTTCGACCACGGCACCTGCTTGTTCTTCGTGCCCGACACCACCTCGGCCCGGACCCGCGTCAGCATCTGCTGCACCTCCAGCCCGCGCGTGCCGATATGGTGCGAGAGCGCGGCCGAGAACGGCGAGTTGGCGCCTTCGCCATCAAGTGCGACCTGACCCGGCGCGGTCGCGAATGCGATCAGCGTGCCGGCCCCCAGCGTCGCGCCCGCGCCGAGACTTGTCGGTGCCGCCAGGCCGGACGCGCCCTCGATGGCGCGATTGGTGCCGGCGGTCGCCACCTGCGGTGCCATCGGATTGTTGCGGCAGGCATCGAAAATCAGGATGTTGGTGCGAACCTGGTCGTCGAGACCGGCCATGATCGTGTCCATGTCGATCATCGCCTCCGTCATGCTGGCGCCCGGCTTAAGCTCGACGTCGACGGGAATGAGATAGTTGCGGCCGTCGACCTGCACGCCGTGGCCGGCATAGTAGACCACCGCCACCTGCGCCCGCGCCGCATCGCGTAGGAAGTCGCGCGTGATCGTCTGCATCGCCGCACGGTCGAGATCGATGCCTTCCGATACGGTGAAGCCGATGTTGCGCAGGCTCTTGGCCACCGCGCGCGCGTCGTTGGGTGGGTTGGGCAGCGCCTTGACGTGGCTGTAGGCGCCGTTGCCGATGATCAGCGCCATGCGTTTGCCCGGACCTGCCGGAACGGGCGAGGGCGCCGGCGTCGCGTTCGCCTTCTGCGCGGGCGCAGTCGGCTCCGACAGCAGTGAGAGCCGCACCTTTGCGGAGGCCTGATTGGCCTTGCTGCCGGCGTCCGATGCCGCGAAGCTCAGCGCGGTCCGAAAGTCTGCCTTGGCATGGTCGAAATCCCCCTTGGCCTCGTAGGTCAACCCGCGAAACGTGTAGGCGGTGATCAGCACGCTATTGGGCGGCGTCATGAAGTTGACGGGCGGCTTGTCGGTTGCGAGGCGGATCGCCTCGGTGCCGTCGGCGATGGCGCGATCGAAGTCGCCCTTGGCACGCCAGATCGTGGTCCGATGTATCAGCGGCTGGGCCAGCATCGGGTCGAGCCGGATCGCCTGGTTGATGTCGGCGAGCGCGCCGTCGAGATCGCCCAGCGCCTGCTTGGAGATGCCGCGGTTCTGGAACGTCAACGCCGACGGGGAAATCTTGATCGAGGCGTCGTAGTCGGCGATTGCCTTGTCGTAGTCGCCCTTCAGGCGATAAGAGTTACCCCGATTGTGGTGGATCGTGCCATCAGGCGGGCCGAGCTTGAGCGCGTCGTCGTAATCGGCGATCGCGATGTCGTACTCGCCCTTGGCGTGGTAGGCCGTGCCGCGCTGATTATAGGCGGCCTGGTTCGGAAACAGGCGCAGCGACTCGGTGGCGTCTAATATCACCTTGCTGTAGTCGGCCTTCTTGGTCCAGGCGACCGAGCGCCAGAAGTAGATGCCCGCGAGCTTCTCGCCCTGAAAGACTTTCAGCGCAATGATCTTGGTGCAGGCGTCGATCATCTGATCCGCCGGCGTGGTGTTGGTGGTGCAGAGCGGCCCGAGCTGGTTGCGTGCCTGGGCCAGGCAGGGAGCGGACCACAGAGCGGCGGCGAGCAAGGCGGCCGCGAGCAGCAGGCGGTGCATCGGAAGCATCCTACTTTTCTGCCAGATACACTTCGCCGAGCAGCGACGAGTTCGACCACGGCACCTGCTTGTTCTTGGTGCCCGATACCACTTCGGCCCGTACCCGCGTCAGCATCTGCTGGACTTCCAGTCCGGGCGTGCCGATGTGACGCGAGAGCGCGGCCGAGAACGGCGAATTGGCGCCTTCGCCGTCGAGCGCGACCTGGCCCGGCGCGGTGGCGAACGCAATCAGCGTACCGGCCCCCAGCGTCGCGCCGGACCCGAGGCTCGTCGGCGCCGCGAGGCCCGATGCGCCCTCGATGGCGCGACTGGCGCCGGTGGTTGCCACCTGCGGCGCCATCGGATTGTTGCGGCAGGCATCGAAGACCAGAATGTTGGTGCGGACATGGTCGTCGAGGCCGGCCATGATCGTGTCCATGTCGATCATCGACGCCGTCATGTTGGTGCCGGACTTCAACTCGACGTCGACGGGGATCAGGTAGTTGCGGCCGTCGATCTGCACCCCGTGCCCGGCGTAATAGACCACCGCGAGCTGCGCCTGCGCCGCGTCGCGCAGGAAGTCGCGCGTCATCTTCTGCATCCTGGCGCGGTCGAGGTCGACGCCTTCGGTCACCGCGAAGCCGATGTCGCGCAGGCTTTTTGCCACCGCACGCGCGTCGTTGGACGGATTGGCCAGCGCCCTGACGTGGGTATATGCGCCATTGCCGATCACCAGCGCCATGCGCTTGCCGCGGCTCGCGGTGTCCGGCGCTGAGGCCGGCTGCCCTTGGGGCGCGCTGTCCGCCTTCTGCGGCTGTGGCGTATCGGTCGGGGTATCGCGCGGTGTCGGTGCAGCGTCTGATAGCAGCGACAGCCGCACCTTTGCGGTGGCCTGATTGGACTTGCTGCCGGCATCCGACGCGGTCCCCTGAAGGGTCGAGCGGTAATCGTCCTTGGCATGCTCGACATCGCCCTTTGCCTCGTAGGCGAGGGCGCGGTGGATATAGCCCGCGATCAGCACGCTGTTTGGCGCCGTCAGGACCGCGAGTGGCACATTGGACTTGGCGAGCCGGATCGCCTCGCTGCCGTCGGCGATCGCACGATCGAAGTTACCCTTGGCGCGCCAGATCACGGTGCGGGTGATCAGGGGCGCCGGCAGTTTCGGATTGAGCCGGATCGCCTCGTTGACGTCGGCCAGCGCGCCGTCGATATCGCCGAGCTTCAGTTTCGTGGAGCCGCGATTGTCGTAGATATAGGCCTCGCCGGGATAGAGCCGGATGGCCTCGGTGTAGTCGGCGAGCGCCTTGGCGTAGTCGTGCTTGGCCTTGTAGGCGTTGGCGCGGTTGTGAAGGATGAGCCCGCTCGGCGGTCCGAGCTTCAGCGCGTCGTTGAAGTCGGCGATCGCGATATCGTTCTCCCCCTTGTCGAAATAGGCCGATCCCCTGAGGTTGTAGAGCGCCTGGTCCGGTGCGAGCCGGATTCCCTCCGTGGTATCCGATATCACCTTGTCGTAGTCGCCCTTCTTGTTCCAGCCGACGGCCCGCCAGAAATAGACCGTGGCAAGCTGCCCACCCTTGAACACCCTGAGCGCGATGATCTTGTTGCAGGCGTCGATCTGCTGATCCGCCGGCGTGCCCTCGCTGGTGCAGAGCGGCCCAAGCTGCGCGCGGCTCTGGGCGAAGGAGGGGGCGGACCACAAGGTTGCGGCGAGCAGGGTGAGGGCAGCAAGCAGGCGGAGCATGATGACGTCCCGAGAGCTTCGTATTCCTGGTTTGTTGCGGCGCCTCAAGCGTCGGTTCAAACGCATCAGGCCAGGCCCACCTTGCTACTATTCCTGGTGTTGCCCGACGGGCAAATCGCGCTTCAGGTCGGTCAAGCGCATGCCCCGGGAATATTCTGATTGACCGAATTGCGACTTCGGATTATACGCAAGACACTCCGGCCCGCCAAAGGGACGTTTCGCGATCGTCACGATACGTAGGCCGGGATGCGGTGGACGCGGCAGCGTCGGCGCGAGGCAGGGTCGCAGGGCGGGCAACCGTGAGCGCATCGTGACCTCCGGCGCACGACACGGCGCGGTTACAGCGTTCGTCGACGGCCTCGCGGGCGAGCACACGCCACCCCGCACGGTTCAGGCGACGACGTCCGCGGACGGCAAAATCGTGTGGTCCTGGCGCCCGGAGCTGTGCGCCAAGTCCTGTGGTGATGGAGCGGCCCAACCGGGAGCGCGCATCAGTCATCGGCAGGGCGACGGGGGCAATAGTGCTCGCTCCCCGGGGAGAGCGCGACATAAGCCGTTAAACCATCCGTGCAGGGAAGGCCGGGATGCCTCGGCCAACACCTGTGGTCACCCCGTGTGCGTTCTCATGCACGCGGATCGCGGGTGCCAGCCGGCGCCCGGCCTTCCCTGCGCCCTTTTGCTTTTGAGAGGGTGACAAGACGAAGCAAAGCTCGGGCGAATGAGCCGCGAGATCGCGAAGCTGTACCTGAAGTCCGAACCGCGCCCTCAGCCCGGCGTGCTGCCAAGCCAAGAGGGGTATTCCCTGAGTGGGCAGAATTTGCTACGAGGTGGGTCCCAACACTTCTGCCCACCGCGTCCCACCTGATGAAGAACGACGAAATCCTGAGCCAGATCACCGACTTCTGCCGCAAGGCGGATATGGCGGAATCGACCTTCGGCCGGCGCGCGGTGAACGATGGGAAGCTGGTGCACCGGCTGCGCGAGGGCAAGCGCATCACCATCGACACGCTGGACCGGATCCAGGCCTATATGGCCGCATCGACCGGGGGCCTGCCGCCGCCGCGCGGGCTTCAGGTGCCCCCGGAAAAGCGCGATCCGCGCAGCAATTTCCGCTTCTTCGAGAACCGGCAGAAATATTTGTTGTTCGTCCACACCTGCAGCGAGAAGCGGGTGGTTGCGGAGCGCGTGGCGCTCGAGCTCGCCAGCATCCATCCCCGGCCGCCGGCGTTGCGCGTGTTCGACGCGGGCGTCGGCGACGGCACCGTGCTCGCGCGCGTGCTGCGCTCGATGCATCAGCGCTTTCCGCACATGCCGTTCTACGTTGCCGGCAAGGAGCTGAGCCTCGAAGACGTTCGGCTCACGCTGGACAAGGTCCCGGACCGGCTTTTCGAGCATCCCGCATCCGTCTTCGTCTTCACCAACATGCATTACGCCGAGGCGCCCTGGTTGACGCCGTCCTCGCCGGCAGCGGCGGCTGCCACTGTCTGGCACGAGGTGGCTTTGCGCGGCGATGCGACCGGCGATTTCGAAGCCCAGATCGCGGATTTGAAACCCTTCCTGGAGCAGAACTGGCGGGCCGCGGTCAGCCCGCGCACGGGCATGCCGCTCTATGAGCGGCCGGTGGTGCTGGTGCTGTACCGGGAGGACCACCGGTTCCTGCTCGACGCGACCATTCCCCGGCCGGGCCAGACCGAGGCGAATTTCGACCTCGTGATTGCATCCCAGCCATACCGGGCGAAATCGTCGGTCAATTTCCGCGCCAAGCGCATCATCGCACCGCTGGCGCGGGCGCTTCGGGCCGGGGGACGCCTGATCGGAATCCACTCCCATGGCGAGGATCCGGGCATGGAAATCATTCAGGCGATCTGGCCCGGAGAAAATCCTTTCTCGGTGAGCCGCCATGAGCTACTGCGCGCGGTGAAGTACGAACTCGGATCGGTGGGCCGCGACCTTAACTTTAATGCATATGCGGACAACCGGTCGATCTTCAGGTATGATATGGAAGCGCTGCCCAACGAGATTACCGGTACGATCGGAACCTCGACAGCCTTTGCAGCCTGGAATGCGGCGGTGTATGTCGCTCAGATTGAGGACGACCGATTGACAGATATGACTCAAAACGGCCGCACTTTAGATGCCGCCAGAGACGTCCTTCGCAAGCACAACGGGCTCTGGTTTCTTGACGAATCCTACGTCATCTCGCGCCGGCGAGACTGACATCATCCAAGAGTAAACATCGCAAACGAACCGCCGATGGCGGCGGAACAAGGGGTTACTGATGCGCGCGTCCTATCTCTTCACCAGCGAGTCCGTGTCTGAAGGCCATCCGGACAAGGTCTGCGACCGGATCTCCGACGAGATCGTCGATCTGTTCTACCGCGAGGGGCCGAAGGCGGGCATCGACCCGTGGCAGATCCGCGCCGCCTGCGAGACGCTGGCGACCACCAACAAGGTCGTGATCGCCGGCGAGACCCGCGGTCCCGCCTCCGTCACCAACGAGCAGATCGAGAGCGTGGTGCGCGCCGCGATCAAGGACATCGGCTACGAGCAGGCAGGATTTCACTGGAAGACCGCCGATATCGAGATCCTGCTGCATCCGCAGTCGGCCGACATCGCGCAGGGCGTCGATGCGCTGCAGCCGGGCGAGGTGAAGGAAGAGGGTGCAGGCGACCAGGGCATCATGTTCGGCTACGCCACCAACGAGACGCCGGACCTGATGCCGGCGCCGATCTTCTATGCCCACAAGATTTTGCGCCTGATCTCGGAAGCCCGCCACTCCGGCAAGGAGAAGGTGCTGGGTCCCGACTCCAAGAGCCAGGTCACCGTGCAGTACGAGAATGGCAAGCCGGTCGGCGTGCGCGAGATCGTGGTCTCGCACCAGCATCTGATCGAGGACATCTCGTCGAAGCAGATCCGCGACATCGTCGAGCCCTATGTGCGCGAGGCGCTACCGAAGGACTGGATCACGCCGAAGACCATCTGGCACATCAACCCGACCGGCAAGTTCTTCATCGGCGGTCCCGACGGCGACTCCGGCCTGACCGGCCGCAAGATCATCGTCGACACCTACGGTGGTGCGGCTCCGCATGGCGGCGGCGCGTTCTCCGGCAAGGACCCGACCAAGGTCGACCGTTCGGCGGCATACGCGGCGCGCTACGTCGCCAAGAACATCGTCGCGGCCGGCCTTGCCGATCGCTGCACGCTGCAGCTCGCTTACGCCATCGGCGTGGCACGTCCGCTGTCGATCTACATCGACACCCACGGGACCGGCAAGGTGCCGGAGGAGCAGCTCGAGAAGGCGGCGGCGGAGGCGATGGATCTCACGCCGCGCGGCATCCGCACCCACCTCGACCTCAACCGCCCGATCTACGCACGCACCTCGGCCTACGGCCATTTCGGCCGCACGCCGGACAACGAGGGCGGCTTCTCCTGGGAGAAGACCAACCTGGTCGAAGCGCTCAAGCGCGCCGTCTAATTCACTTTCGTCATTCCGGTGGCGCCGCGACAGCGGCGCCACCGGAAGCTTGAACCTCTGGATTCCGGGTTGGCTCGGTTCACGAGCGAACCCGGAATGACGAGCCAAACAAACAGGAACCTCCTATGAACGCGAAGCCTGGCTTCACCGATTACATCGTCAAGGACATCTCGCTCGCCGATTTCGGCCGCAAGGAGCTCTCGCTCGCCGAGACCGAGATGCCTGGCCTGATGGCCACCCGCGAGGAGTACGGCCCCAAGCAGCCGCTGAAGGGCGCGCGCATCGCGGGCTCGCTCCACATGACGATCCAGACCGGCGTGCTGATCGAGACGCTGGCGGCTCTCGGCGCCGACATCCGCTGGGTCTCCTGCAACATCTATTCGACGCAGGACCACGCCGCGGCTGCGATCGCGGCCGCCGGCATTCCGGTGTTCGCGGTCAAGGGTGAGACGCTGAAAGACTACTGGGACTACACCGCAAAGCTGTTCGACTGGCACGGCGGCGGTCACCCGAACATGATCCTCGACGACGGCGGCGACGCCACCATGTACGTCCATCTCGGTCTGCGCGCCGAGAACGGCGACACAGCGTTCCTGGACAAGCCGGGTTCGGAAGAAGAGGAAGTCTTCTTCGCGCTCCTGAAGAAGCAGTTGAAGGAAAAGCCGAAGGGCTACTTCGCCGCGATCGCCCAGAGCATCAAGGGCGTCTCCGAAGAGACCACCACGGGCGTGCATCGTCTCTACGACATGCAGAAGGCCGGCACGCTGCTGTGGCCGGCGATCAACGTCAACGACAGCGTCACCAAGTCGAAGTTCGACAACCTCTATGGCTGCCGTGAATCGCTGGTCGACGGTATCCGCCGCGGCACCGACGTCATGATGTCGGGCAAGGTCGCGATGGTCGCGGGTTTTGGCGACGTCGGCAAGGGCTCGGCGGCCTCGCTCCGTCAGGCCGGCTGCCGCGTCATGGTCTCCGAGATCGATCCGATCTGCGCGCTGCAGGCCGCGATGGAAGGCTACGAGGTCGTGACCATGGAAGACGCCGCGCCCCGCGCCGACATCTTCGTCACCGCCACCGGCAACAAGGACATCATCACGATCGAGCACATGCGCGCGATGAAGGATCGCGCCATCGTCTGCAACATCGGCCATTTCGACAACGAGATTCAGATCGCGGGTCTGCGTAACCTGAAGTGGACCAACATCAAGCCGCAGGTCGACGAGATCGAATTCCCCGACAAGCACCGCATCATCATGTTGTCGGAAGGCCGTCTCGTGAACCTCGGCAACGCGATGGGCCATCCGTCCTTCGTGATGTCGGCCTCCTTCACCAACCAGACGCTGGCGCAGATCGAGCTGTTCGCCAACAACAAGGACGGCAAGTACAAGAAGGAAGTCTACGTGCTGCCGAAGAGCCTCGACGAGAAGGTCGCGCGCCTGCATCTCGCCAAGATAGGCGTCAAGCTCACGGAGCTCCGCAAGGACCAGGCCGACTATATCGGCGTGAAGCAGGAAGGCCCGTTCAAGTCGGACCACTACCGCTACTGAGAGTACGAGGCCTCAATCGAGGTTGAATGCGCAAAGCCCCGGAGCGATCCGGGGCTTTGTCGTTTGCCGATTATTTCTTGATGCCGCAGGTGTTGGTGTTCTTGCACTGGCTGCCAAGGCCGCCGTCGATCGTGCAGGGGTTACAGAATTTTGGCCGATTGCTCCCGGCCGTGACGCAGTTCGGGCTGCCGGGCCGGCAATTGGCGGAGGCGGTGTCCACCGCGAACGACAGGACCGTCAATGCAAGCAGGGTCGCAGAGAGAATACGGGTCATTGCTGTCTCCTTGGGTTGGGTTCCTCTCGCGAGGATCGACAGCAGGTGAACACTCGCGGGCGCAATATTCTGTGCGACGGATCACGCGTTTTGTCCGATAGGACAGTTCGTTCTTCGGTTCTTGCGGATTGACTGGTTCCATCGCCGGTCGGACTATCCGCGTCCTGCGGAGGGAACCATGCAACAAGAACATTTCGACGTGCTGATCGTCGGCGCCGGCCTGTCCGGCATCGGTGCGGGCTATCATCTCCAGACCAAGTGCCCGACCAAGAGCTACGTCATCCTGGAAGGCCGTGAATGCATCGGCGGCACCTGGGACCTGTTCCGCTATCCCGGCATCCGCTCCGACAGCGACATGTTCACGCTCGGCTATTCCTTCAAGCCATGGACCGATCCGAAGGCGATCGCCGACGGTCCGCAGATCCTGAACTACGTGCGCGAGACCGCGGCCGAGAACGGCATCGACAAGAAGATCCGCTATGGCCATCGCGTCAAGCGCGCATCGTGGTCGACACCAGATGCGCGCTGGACGGTGGAGGTTGAGCGCGTCACGGGCGAGGGCGCAGCCGAGGTCGTCCGCTTCACTTGCAATTTCCTGTTCATGTGCGCGGGCTACTACAAATACGAGCAGGGCTACACGCCCGAGTTCAAGGGCGCCGGCGACTTTGCCGGCCGCATCGTGCATCCGCAAAAGTGGACCGAGGATATCGACTACGCGGGCAAGCGCGTTGTCGTGATCGGCTCTGGTGCCACGGCGGTGACGCTGGTGCCGGAGCTTGCCAAGAAGGCGGCGCAGGTCACCATGCTGCAACGCTCGCCGACTTACGTGGTGTCGCGCCCGGCGCAGGATCCTGTTGCCAACAAGCTACGTCGCAATCTGCCGACCACGCTCGCCTATCATCTGATCCGCTGGCGCAACGTGATGTGGGGGATGTTCTTCTTCCAGCTCAGCCGCCGCCGGCCGGACAAGGTGAAGAACCTCATCCTCGGCGGCGTGCGCATGGCACTCGGGCCCGACTACGACGTCGCGACCCATTTCACGCCGCGCTACAATCCCTGGGATCAGCGCTTGTGCCTGGTGCCCGACGGTGACCTGTTCAAGGCGATCCGCGAGAAGCGGGCCGCCGTCGTCACCAACGAGATCGACACGTTTACGAAGGATGGAATCCGTCTCAAGGACGGTAGCGAGCTCCCGGCCGACATCATCGTCACCGCGACCGGGCTCGTGCTGGAGGTCGTCGGCGGGCTTGATGTCAGCGTCGACGGGCGCAAGGTCGATTTCGCCAATACGCTGACCTACAAGGGCATGATGTATGCCGACGTGCCGAACATGGCATCGGCCTTCGGCTACACCAACGCGTCGTGGACGCTGAAATGCGACCTGACCTGCGAATATGTCTGCCGCCTCATCAACTACATGGACCGGCATAATTATCGGCAATGCATGCCGCACAACACGGACGCGTCGATCACGCCCCAGCCTTCGCTCGATTTCTCGTCGGGGTATGTCCAGCGCTCGGTCGCAAAAATGCCCAAGCAGGGCTCGAAGCGGCCGTGGAAGCTTTACCAGAACTACGCCTTCGACATCGTGACCTTGCGTTTCGGCAAGGTCGACGATGGCGTGATGCAGTATTCTTGATTGGCGATATCGCGAGGCGGCGCAAATCAGCCCGACTGCGTTGCGCGCCCCCGGCGAAACTCCAGGGCGGGTAATCCGCCCCAACCCCAATTGTCAGTGTCGACCTCCTCGATGATGACGAAGGTCGAATCGAGCGGCTTGCCAAGCACGTCGCGCAGCAACTCGCTCGAACCCTTGATCAGCGCGGCCTTCTCCTCCGCGGTAAGCGACGCGGCACCCGGCGTCGTTCCCTCGCGTGTGACCTGAATTGTGACGATGGGCATGATGTCCTCCGTTCCGTTCAGTGGCCGGCGCTCTGGCCGCCGTCGACGTGCAGGATCTCGCCAGTCACGAAGCCAGCCTGTTCGAGATAGAGCACGGCATCGACGACATCGGACATCTCGCCCATGTGCCCAACCGGATGCAGCGGGTTGAGGAAGGAATGCGTTTCGACCGGGTGCATCGGCGACTTGATCACGCCGAGAGCAACGGCGTTGGCGCGGATGCCGCGCTTGGCATACTCGATCGCGAGCGATTTTGTCGCGGCGTTGAGCCCGCCCTTGGTCAGCGAGGCCAGCACGGATGGAACGTTCGAGTTCGCGTGATCAACCAGGCTCGTGGAGATCTGGACGACGTGGCCGGATCCCTGCTTCTCCATCTCGGTGATCGCGAGCTGGGTGATGCGGAAGAAGCCGGCGACGTTGACGCTCAGCACGTTGGCGTAGTCTTCGGCCGTGTACGCGGTGAAGGGCTTCGCGACGAAGATGCCGGCATTGTTGACCAGCGTGTCGACGCGGCCAAACCGATCCTTGGCGGCGGCAACGACCCGCTCGGCGGTGGCCCAGTCGGCGATATCGCCGGGAACGGCGAGGACGCCGTCGTCATTGGACGGCTTGATCGACCGTGCGGTTGCCACCACGCGGTAATTGCGGTCGCGATAGGCCTGGACGAGGGCGGCGCCGATGCCTTGCGATGCGCCGGTGATGATTGCGACCTTCTGCTCGATACCCATGGAAATCTCCTGTTGGTTCGGTTGAATGGGTGCCGATCGGCTGCGGTGATGGTGGATCGGCGTCGGGTGAGAGGTAGGCCGGCAGGGGGGCCGCGCGAAGCCACGTTGGCCGAGCGACACTGTTGCGCGTCGCGAACGAATGCCGAATGAGATCCCGCCGGTTGTCGCAACAGTGGCGAAGCCCTAGGTTGGCGCAGGCTCATCCGACGCCGACGGAGGACGCATGGATCGTCTGGACACGATGAAGGTCTTCGTCGTCGCGGTCGACGAAGGGAGCCTCGCAGCCGCTGGCCGCAAGCTCGGGCGCTCACCCGCGGCGGTGAGCCGTGCCATCGCATTTCTGGAGGAGCGAGTCGGCACCGAGCTCCTTCACCGCACGACACGTTCGATCAAGCTCAGTGAGGAGGGCGAGCGCTACGTTGCAATCTGCCGCCGCGTGCTGACCGAGCTCGAGGAAGCCGACATCGTCGCAGCCGGTCCGCGCGCCGCGCCGCGCGGCACACTCGCGCTGACCGGGCCCGTGGTTTCGGGCGAGTTGGTCCTGCAGCCGATCCTCGATGCGTTTCTCGATGCCTATCCGACCGTGTCGGCGCGGCTCCTGCTGCTCGACCGCTCCGTCAATTTGATCGAGGAGGGGCTCGACGTCGCGCTGCGGATCGGCCCGCTCTCGGATTCGGCGATGATCGCGACGCGGGTTGGCGAGGTGCGCCGCCTCGTGGTGGCCGCGCCGCGGTACCTGAAGCAGCATCCGCGCATCGAGGAGCCCGCCGATCTCGCAAAGCACCAGATCGTCGCCATGGCCCATATTCCAAACTCGTGGACCTTTGCACCCGCCGGGAAATCATCGGTGCCGCGGACCGTGCAGATCACGCCGCGGCTCGTGATCAACAGCACTTATGCCGCTGTGGCCTCGGCCGTCAGTGGCCGCGGTGTTGCGCGGCTCTACTCGTACCAGGTGGCCGAGCAGGTCAAGAGGGGCAATCTCGAGATCGTGCTTGCCGACGACGAGGATCCGCCGATGCCGGTGCATGTGATCACCCCGCAGGGGCGCCTGTCGGTGCCGAAGGTGCGCAGCTTCATGGATTTTGCCGTGCCGCGCCTGAAGAAGCAGTTTGCGATTCTGGCCAAGGACGTCGGTGATCGCTGAATTGTTATTCGCTCGTGATGCGAAAGGGTGTCTAACGGACAGCGGCTGTCCGCGTCCGTCTTGATTGGGCCTAATTCCGCGGTGAACAAGCGGCGCGTTACCGTCCGCCTTCCCAACAGAAGAGACAGATATGTCCGCTCCTTTCGACCCAACTCGCCGCCGTTTCATCTCATCCGCTGCCGTAGCGCTAGCGGCCGGACCCATGGTGCTTAGTGGCGTTGCCCTTGCGCAGACGTCGCCCGCGCGCGCGGCGATCAAGGCCGGCGCCAACACGGCCTTCGCGGCGCTGAAGCAGATCAACGCCGGCGTCCTCGATGTCGGCTATGCCGAGGCGGGCCCAGCCGATGGCCCCGTGGTCATCCTGCTGCATGGCTGGCCCTATGACATCCACAGCTTCCTCGACGTCGCACCGGCGCTGGCGCAGGCCGGCTATCGCGTCATCGTCCCCCATTTGCGCGGCTACGGCACGACGCGCTTCCTCGCCGGCGAGACCATACGCAATGGCGAGCCCGCGGCACTTGCGGCCGACATCGTTGCGTTGATGGATGCGCTCGCCATCAGGCAGGCAACGCTCGCCGGCTATGATTGGGGTGCGCGAACCGCCAACATCGTCGCGGCACTCTGGCCGGAGCGCGTCAAGGCCATGGTCTCCGTCAGCGGCTACCTGATCTCGAGCCAGGAGGCGGGCACGATGCCATTGCCGCCGAGCGCCGAGCTGCAATGGTGGTACCAATACTATTTCGCGACCGAGCGTGGCCGCGAGGGCTATGCGAAGAACCGGCACGACTTTGCCAAGCTGATCTGGAAGCTCGCATCGCCCAAGTGGGACTTTGACGACGCCACCTTCGACCGCAGCGCGGCGTCGCTCGACAATCCTGACCATGTCGACATCACCATCCACAACTATCGCTGGCGGCTTGCGCTGGCGGAGGGTGAGGCGAAATATGCCGAGTTCGAGAAGCGGCTTGCGGCAGCTCCCGTGATCACGGTGCCGACGATCACGATGGAGGGCGACGCCAACGGCGCACCGCATCCGCCGCCGGCGGCCTATGCCAAGAAATTCTCCGGCAAGTACGAGCACCGGACGGTCGACGGCGGCATCGGGCACAACCTCCCGCAGGAGGCGCCAGACGCATTTGTTCAGGCCATTCTCGACGTCGCCAAGGCGTGAGCGGCTGCGCCATCGCGGCCAATGCGTTGTTTTGCGTATACGGCGGCCGGCTTGAATCGGCCATGGTCCCAAACGGTTAACGCCGGATTAACCGGCGGGCCCTAGGCTGTCCCGGCTGGGGTGCTCGCAACGAGGGGAGCCCAATGGAAGCCCAGAAGATCGCGATCGACGCCGTCGTGGCGTTGACCGAGTGCGACCGTGACGCTGTCGCCGCCTTCATTCGCCGGATGTATCTCGCCGGCGTCCGGGACCCCAAGCGCCTGACCTTCAAGGGACTGCAAGCGCTCGCGCGGGCCTGATTCGAGCCGCTTCAGCCCGATTCCATACCCGGGAACCCGCCCGCGGCGCCTTGCCGCTTGCGTCCGGGCGGGGTACACGCATCTCCGGCTGGGTCATCTGGGACCGGGGAAATGCTGAGACAGCTTTTTGCGCCGCAACTTGTTATCCTCTATGTGCTTGTGGCATCGACGATTTACGTTCACTTCCGGGGCAAGCAGCGGCTGCGCTTCGCGCGCCAGCTTGGCGATCACTCCACCTATCTCGCACCCTACAATGTGCTGATGTATGCGGGCTCGGCCGTGCCGAACGAGCCGGTGATCTCGGTCAAGCAGTTCCCGGAACTGCAGCCGCTCAGCGACAATTGGGAGACGATCCGCGACGAGGCCGTGCGTCTGTTCGATGAGGGCTTTATCCGCGCGGCTGCCAAGAACAATGACTGGGGCTTCTACTCGTTCTTCAAGAGCGGCTGGAAGCGCTTTTACCTGAAATGGTACGACGACTTCCTGCCGTCGGCGAACACGCTGTGTCCGAAGACGGTGGAGCTGCTCAGGTCGATCCCGAGCGTGCATGGCGCGATGTTCGCGATGCTGCCGCCGGGCGGCAAGCTGGGCGCGCACCGCGACCCCTTCGCGGGCTCGCTGCGCTATCACCTCGGCCTCGTCACGCCGAACTCGAACAAGTGCCGCATCCTCGTCGACGGCGTCGAATGCGTCTGGCGCGACGGCGAAGCCTTCATGTTCGACGAGACCTTCATCCACAGCGCCGAGAACGCCACCGACGTCAACCGCATCATTCTGTTCTGCGACGTCGAGCGGCCCATGAAGTATGGCTTCATGACTGCGATGAACCGCTGGGTCAGCCATCACATCGTGAAGGCTTCGGCGACCCAGAACGTCGAGGGCGAAAATATCGGCGTGCTCAACAGGATATTCGGCAAGCTCTACGAGGTTCACTTGCAGAGCCGCAAGGTCAAGGAGTGGAACCGCAAGGTCTACTACACGCTGAAATATTCGCTGACGGTGCTGATCCTCGGCCTGATCGTGATGTCGGCGCTGCGGTGATCGTCGCACCATGGCGCCGTTGCCGATCGCGACTACCGAGATAGAGCAATTCTTCCGTCAGTGGCTGGAGACCTTTGCGGGCTATGTCCGCGAGGTCGACTACGCCTCGGCGCGGCCGCTCTTCCATCCCGACGTGCTGGCCTTCGGCACGCATAACGACGTCATCCCCGGCCTCGACCAATGGGTTGTGACGCAGTGGGACAATGTCTGGCCGAAGACGGCCGACTTCCACTTCGTGCTCGATCAGACCTCGATCCTGGCGTCGCCCGACGGCACGATGGCAACGGTGATCGCGCCGTGGACGAGCACGGGCTTTCATCCCGACGGAAGCACCTTTCCGCGGCCGGGGCGGGCGACGATGGTGTTCGCGAAGAGCGCTGATGGCTGGCTGTGCGTGCACTCCCACATGTCGCTCAATCGCGGCGTGCCGCAGGCGAGCCACGCCAATCGGCCAGTGAAGGCCTGGTAGAAGCGAAAAGGCCCCGGACGATGCCGGGGCCTTTTGCTTTCATAGCGCGGTGAAGCTCTATTCCGGCTTGCCGATCGCAACCTTCAGCGTGCCGACACCGTCGACCCCGCATTCGAGCTGGTCGCCCGGCTGGAGCTGCGAGACGCCGGCCGGCGTGCCCGTCATGATGATGTCGCCGGCGGCGAGTTTTACCTGCTGGGAGAGCTGCCAGATGATCTCGGGCACGTTCCAGATCAGTTCGGTGAGGTCGCCCTTCTGGGCTTCCTTGCCGTTGACGGTGAGCCAGATCTTGCCCTTCGAGGGATGACCGATCTTGGAGGCCGGCTGTACCGCGGAGCAGGGTGCCGAATAGTCGAACGACTTGCCGATCTCCCAGGGACGCTCCTTCTTGCGCGAGGCAATCTGGAGGTCGCGGCGGGTGAGGTCGATGCCGACGGCATAGCCGTAGACGTGATCGAGCGCCTTGTCGGCCGGGATGTTCAGGCCGCCGCTCTTCATGGCAACGATGAGCTCGACCTCGTGATGCAGATCCTTGGTCAGCGGCGGATAGGGGATGGTGGCGCCGTCGGGCACCAGCATGTCGGCATGCTTGGCGAAGAAGAACGGCGGCGCGCGCTCGTCATTGCCCATCTCGCGGATGTGCTCGAGATAGTTGCGGCCGACGCACCAGATGCGGCGCACCGGATAACGGCCGCCTTCACCGACGACGGGAAGCGATGCCTGGGGCGGGAGCGGGATGACGTAGGAGGCGGCGTTCATGAAGCGGTCTCGCTGCTCGTGAGGTGAATGACCTTATGCGGTGGCACTGATCGGCGCCAGCGTGCCGGCGTCGTGATGTTGCAGGCGGAAGAAGGAGGCGTAGCGGCCGGAGCGGTGCAACAGCTCGTCGTGCCGGCCGCGCTCGACGATCTCGCCACCCTCGACCACCAGGATCGCATCCGCGTGCATGATGGTGTGCAGGCGATGGGCGATCACGATGGTGGTGCGGTTCTGGCAGAGATGCTCGATTGCCTCCTGCACCTGCTTCTCGGACTCGGAATCGAGCGCCGCGGTGGCTTCATCGAGCAGGATGATCGGCGCGTTCTTGATCAGCGCGCGGGCGACCGCGATGCGCTGGCGCTGGCCACCGGAGAGCTGCGTGCCATGCTCGCCGACCGGCGTGTCGTAGCCGAGTGGGAAACTCATGATGAAATCATGCGCGCAGGCGGCTTTCGCGGCGTCGACGATCTGCTCCTCGGTCGCGCCCGGCTTTCCGAAGGCGATGTTGCTGCGGATGGTGTCGCGGAACAGATAGACGTCCTGGCCGACATAAGCGGTCTGCGCCCGTAGTGACTTGCGAGACACCGACGATATCGACTGGCCGTCGATCAAAATGTCGCCCTGCGTCACCTCGTAGAAGCGCAGCAGCAGCGCGAGCACCGTGGACTTGCCGCCCCCGGAGGGCCCGACCAGCGCGGTGACCTTGCCGGGCTCGGCCACAAAACTCATGCGGTTGAGCACGGTCTCGCCTGCGCGATAGGCAAAGCTGACGTCGTTGAGCTCGATGCGCGCGTCGGTGAGCTTCAGCGCCGGCTTGTCGTCGTCGGAATGCTCGCTCGCGGGGCTGTCGACCACTTCGAGCAGCATGCGGGCGCCGACGAGCTGGCTGTTGAGGTCGATGTTGAGCCGCGCCAGCCGTTTTGCCGGCTCGGTCGCCATCAGGAACGCGGTCATGAAAGAGAAGAACTGGCCGGGCGTGGCGCCGAGCGCGACCACGCTGTAGCCGCCGTAGAGCAGGCAGCCCGCGACAGCGAAGCCGCCGAGCATCTCCATCAGCGGATTGGAGCGGTTGGCGACGCGCGCCATCTTGTTGGCGTTGCGCTCGACGATCGCAATGTTCTCGTCGATGCGCTTCTGCATCGTCTCTTCCAGCGTGAACGCCTTGACCGTGCGGATGCCCTGCAGCGATTCCTGCATGGTCTCGAGAATATCGGCGGTGCCGGTGAACTGGTTGTAGGCGAGGCCCTTGATGCGCTTGACCAGCTTGCGCAGCACCAGCATCGCCGGCGGCACCACGACGAGGCCGATGAACGACATCAGCGGGTCCTGCCACACCATCACGGCGACCATGCTGACCAGCATCATCAGGTCGCGGCCGATGGCGTTGACCAGCATGTTGAGCACGTCGGTGATGGACTTTGCGCCGGCCGTCAGCCGCGCCAAAAATTCCGACGAATGCCGCTCGGAGAAGAAGCCGATGCTCTCGCGCATCAGCTTTGCGAAGAGCTGGCGCTGGTTGTTGGCGAGGATGGCGTTGGAGATCTTTGCCAGGATCACGGTGTGGCCGTAGGTCGCCATGCCCTTGACGAACAGCAGGATGACCGTGACGCCCGACAGCATCGCGATGCCCGCGACGTTCTTGTCGACATAGGCCTGGTTGATGACCTGGCCCAGCACGTAGGTCGCAGCCGCGGTCACGCCGGCAGCTACCGCCATCAGCGCGAAGGCCGTGAGGTAGCGCCGCCAGTAGGTGATCCCCTGTTCCATGACCAGGCGGCGAATCAGGATCGCTGCGCCATAGGGATCGTCGGTGATTTTCTTTGGAAACTGAGCCATCCGCAGTCCATTGACGGGGCGGCGAGTAGGACTCGCCCGCGCGTCAGGGATCGATGGGCCTCTGTGCCCGCACCAAGCGGGTTTTTCAAGCCCAATTAAGGGCTTGCATATCAACGGATTTTAGGCCGAGGCGGCGTGCCGGAGCTCGCCATGGCGCTCGCGGAACAGCTTCTCCTCCCAAGCAAGGGCGTGGGCCGCGATGGTTTCGAGGTCGTCATATTGCGGCTGCCAGTCCAGCATGCTGCGGATGCGGCCGGTGTCGGCCACCATGGTCATGATGTCGCCGGGCCGGCGTGGGGCGTATTGCACGGCGAAGCTGCGGCCGGAGACCCGGCGCACGGCGTCGATGGTTTCCAATACGGAATAGCCGCGGCCATAGCCGCAGTTCAGCGTGGTCGAGGCGCCGCCGCGGCGCAGGTAAGCGAGCGCTGAGCGATGCGCCTGCGAGAGGTCCGTGACGTGGATGAAGTCGCGGATGCAGCTTCCGTCCTGGGTCGGATAGTCGGTGCCGAACACGTCGATCTTGGCGCGCTGGCCGGTGGCCGCCTCGACCGCGATCTTGAGCAGATGCGTAGCGCCGACGGTGGCGAGCCCGATGCGGGCCTGCGGATCGGCGCCGGCGACGTTGAAATAGCGCAGGGTCACGTACTGCATGCCGTAGGCGGCGGCGACGTCGTGCAGCATGATCTCGGTCATCAGCTTCGACGAGCCGTAGGGCGACAGCGGCCGCGTCGGCGCGTGCTCGGGCACCGGCACCTGGTCCGGATTGCCGTAGACGGCGGCGGTCGAGGAGAAGATGAAACGGTTGATGCCGCGCTTCACCGCCACGTTGAGCAGGTTGCGCGCGGTCATGAAGTTGTTGCGGTAGTAGCCGAGCGGATCGCGCATCGACTCCGGCACGATGACCGAGCCCGCGAAATGGATGATGCTCTCGATGTTGTGCTGGGCGATCACGCCTTCGACCAGGTTCTCGTCGCCGGCGTCGCCAATGAACAGCGGCACGCCTTCCGGCAAGTAGGTCGAGAAGCCGGTCGAGAGATCGTCGATCACGACGACGTCCTCGCCGGCTTCCGCCAGCGCCAGAACCGTGTGACTTCCGATATAGCCGGCACCGCCGGTGACAAGCACAGTCATGATCTCACCCGTCTTCGATCAACGCCGGATGCTAACGATTGTGCGGTGAAGAGGGGGTTTCGGCCGAGCTGAACTGGTCACTATGCTTAATGTTGCGTATAGGAACTGCGCGAAACGGAGTGCGACGTGCCCAATTCTCCCGGCGATCTCCAGGTGATCGTGCCAAATCTGCACAGGCGCTATTCGGGCGTGACCGCGACCAACCGCATGGTCGCGCCGCGTCTGGCAAAGCTGGTGCGCGCGGCATGGTTCGGCTCGCATGCGCCTGATGGCATTGCGCGCCTGAGCGGCGGCGATCTGCTGAAACTCTGGCGCCGTTCGACACCGCTGGTCTGGCACGCGCGGCGCAACAACGAGATGATCGCAGGCGTGCTACTGCGTGCGCTCGGCTGGCCGCTGAAGCTCGTGTTCACCTCGGCGGCGCAGCGCCACCACACCTGGATCACGCGATGGCTGATCCGGCGGATGGACGCGATCATCGCGACGTCAGATGTCTCGGCGTCGTTCCTGAAGGTGAAATCGACCACGATCCCGCATGGCGTCGACACCGACGTCTACATGCCGCCTGCTGATCGAGCCGCGGCGTTTGCGGAAGCCGCGCTGCCGGGCCGCTACGCGATCGGCTGTTTCGGCCGCGTGCGGGCGCAGAAGGGGAGCGACGTTTTTGTCGATGCGATGTGCCGCTTGTTGCCGCGCTATCCGGATTTCACCGCCGTCATCGTCGGCGCCGTCACGCCGGAGCAGATCCCGTTCGCGAACGAACTGAAGAAGCGGATCGAGGCTGCAGGCCTGCAATCGCGCATCGTCATCACCGGCGAGCTGCCGATCGAGGACGTCCAGCGCTGGTACCAGCGGCTGACGATCTACGCCTTCACCTCGCGCAACGAAGGTTTTGGCCTGACCCTGATCGAGGCGATGGCGGCGGGGGCTGCGCTGGTGGCCTCACGCGCCGGTGCGGCCGAGCTCGTGGTCGAGGACGGCGTCACCGGCGTGCTGACGCCGACGGGCGATGCCGATGCGCTGGCGGCGGCGCTGGAGCCATTGATGCGCGACGTGGCGGTTGCGACCGCGATGGGCCAGCGCGGCCGCGCGCGCGTGCTGCAAAAGTTCAGCCTGGATGCGGAGGCCGCGGCGATCGCTTCGGTCTATCGTGCGGTGATCTGAGGGGGCGTCAAAAAATGGGTTGAAAACAACCCCATGCACAGTAGCCGTGGGGCGGTGAGGAAAATTTTGCTGATTTTACGAATTTCGCTTGACCCGTCGGGCAAATCAGGTGTATATTGCCATCATCGCAAGCAGCCCCGATAAGTGCAGATTGCCGCTCAAATGGTGCATCCTGCCGCTCAAGTCGTGGCGCGCGGGGCCGTTTCCTGCAGCACGCGGCGCGCAATCGCGACAACGTCCGACGCCGCGATGTCGCGCATGCAGCGGTGATCGTTCATGCGGCAGACCGTGCTTTGGCAGGGCTGGCAGGACAGCACGCTCTTGTTTTGCACGACGGTGGCGGCAAGGCCGTTGAGCGGGGCCCAGAGATAGGGGCTGGTCGGGCCAAAGATGCCCATCGTCGGCGTGCCCAGGGCGGCCGCGATATGCATCAGGCCTGAGTCGTTGGAGATGGCGACGCCGGCTGCGGCCATCGCCATCACGCCATTGCGCAAATCCGTGCTGGTCATATCCCGCACGCGCGGCCCGCCGGCTGCGACGATCTCCTGCGCCAGGGCCTTCTCGCCGGGGCCGCCGACGACCCAGACGTCGAGGCCGAGCTCCGCGAACTGGCGGGCGGCTTCCGGATAATAGGTCCAGCGCTTGGAAGCGCCGACTGAGCCGGGCCCCAACGCGACCGCAGGCGCGGCGCCGATGCCGTTCGCCTGCCGCCAGCGGGCGACGTCCTCCGGCGGCACCCGCAACTGCGGCACCGGCCATTCCGGCGGCAGCGGCGCGCCGTCGGGCCGGGCGAGGGCGGCATTCTCGTCGATGAAGCGGGGCAGCTTGCTCTCGCCCCAGCGCCATCGGTTGATCAGGCCGAACCGGAACTCGCCGACCCAGCCGACCCGCTCGGGGATACCGGCCAGCGTCGGCGCAATGGCGGCCTTCCAGGTCCGGGGCAGCACCAGGGCCGTGCCGTAGTTCTGCGCCCGCAAAAGCTTCGCCAGGCCGAACTGGCGGCGCAGGGCCAGCCGGCTGCGCGGGAGGTCCCAGACGATGCCTTGGCGGACACCGGGCATGTAATCGACCAGCGGGGCGCACAGGGTCGTGGTGAGCATGTCGACCGGCCGGTTCGGCCAGCGCTCCTTCAAAACCCGCACCACGGTGTGATTCCGGACGAAATCGCCGATCCACATGTAGGGGATGATGAGGATCGGACGAGTGTCGGCCGGATCTATGGCTTCTTGGGCCCCCTGAAGTTGCGAATCTTTGTTCATCTGTTAATGCGGCAAAATGGGCGGTTTGGCTGGCGGTTCGGTAGCCGCTCCCGGGCGGGAGGTAAAGGCTGCCACATCTGGAGGTCCAAAACCGCTTACACTTTGACGGATCATGCGCTAGGGCAGGACCTTGAGTAGCGCTCGGGCCCGGTGAAATCAGGCAGGGATTTTGGAATGTTGCTGGTGACCGGTGGGGCCGGTTTTATCGGGTCGAATGTCGTGGCCGCGCTCAACGATGCGGGCCGCGCTGACGTCGCCGTCTGCGATGTGCTCGGTCACGACGGCAAGTGGCGGAACCTCGCCAAGCGCCAGCTCGCCGACATCGTGCCGCCCGCCGAGCTCCTGCCATGGCTGAACGGGCGCAAGCTCGACGCGATCATCCATCTCGGCGCGATCTCGGAGACCACCGCGACGGACGGCGACCTCGTCATCGAGACCAATTTCCGCCTCTCGATGCGCCTGCTGGACTGGTGCACGGCGAACGCGGTCCCGTTCATCTACGCCTCGTCGGCGGCGACCTATGGCGATGGCGAGACTGGCTTCGGTGACGACGCGTCACTGCCGGCGTTGAAAAAACTGCGGCCGATGAATCTCTACGGCTGGAGCAAGCATCTGTTCGACCTCGCAGTGGCCGAGCGCGCGGCGAAGGCTGAAGAGTTGCCGCCGCAATGGGCCGGGCTAAAATTCTTCAACGTGTTCGGCCCGAACGAATATCACAAGGGCACGATGATGAGCGTGCTCGCCCGCCGCTTCGACGACATCCGGGCAGGGCGCGTCGTGCAGCTCTTCAAGTCACATCGCGACGGCATCGCCGATGGCGACCAGCGGCGCGATTTCATCTATGTCGACGACGTCGTGCGGGTGATCCAGTGGCTGCTTGCGACGCCCTCGGTCTCCGGCCTGTTCAACGTCGGAACCGGCAAGGCGCGCAGCTTCAAGGATCTGATCGTCTCGGCCTATGCGGCGCTCGGCAGCAAACCGAACATCGACTATGTCGACATGCCCGAGCAGATCCGCGGCAGCTATCAATATTTCACGGAAGCCGAGGTCGATCGCCTGCATCGCGCCGGTTACAATGGCGGCTTCACGGCGCTGGAGGATGCGGTTGCGGCCTATGTGAAGGGCTATCTCGATCAGCCCGATCGCTTCCGTTGAGGGCTCAAGAACCATGCCGACGCCGATGATCGATTTCGACGCAATCTCGCAAGCCATGAAGAGCCGCACCGTGCTCTGCATCGGCGACCTCATGCTCGACGAGTTCGTCTATGGCAAGGTGTCGCGGATCTCGCCGGAAGCGCCGGCGCCCGTGATCGCGGCGCAGCGCAGCGAGCACCATATCGGCGGCGCCGGCAACGTCGCGCGCAATGTGGCGGCGCTCGGCGCGCGCTGCATCTTCGTCGGCCTGGTCGGCGCGGACGAGGCCGCGACGCGCCTGAAGGCCGCGCTCACCGACGAGGCCAATATCGAGAGCGTGCTGGTGTGCGATCCCGCACGGCCGACCACCCGCAAGGTGCGCTTCGTCTCCGAGCATTTTTCGACCCACATGCTGCGCGCCGACTGGGAGCAGGCCGCGCCGGCCTCGGCGGAGATCGAGCAGAAGCTGATCGATGCGATCGAGCAGCAGCTTGTCCGCGCCGACATCGTGCTGCTTTCGGACTACGCCAAGGGCGTGCTGACCGCGCGCGTGATCCGTCACACCATCGACGGGGCGCGAAAACTCGGCAAGCGCGTGATCGTCGACCCCAAAAGTCTCAATTTCGCGATCTATCGCGGCGCCACACTGCTCACGCCCAACCGCAAGGAGTTTACGGAGGCAACCCGCAGCCGCGCCGACAGCGCGCAGAGCATCGTCGCAGCCGCCCAGGACGTCATGCAGCTCGCCGATTGCGAGGCGATTTTGGTGAAGCAGAGCGAGGACGGCATGACGCTGGTGCCGCGGAGCGGCGCGGCGATCCACATTCCGGCCCATCCGGTGAAGGTGCGCGACGTCTCCGGCGCAGGCGACACGGTTTCGGCCGCGCTGGCGGTTTCGCTCGCGGCAGGCGCCGACTGGGAGACCGCGCTACGGCTGGCCAATGCGGCGGCTGCCGTCGCCGTCAGCAAGCCGGGAACGGCGAGCGTGAGCGCGGCCGAGCTGCGCCGCAAGATTTTGCCGCACGCATATCTCGCCGCGGAAGAGAAGATCGTGATCGCGGCCGATGCACTCGACGCACAGTTGACCGAGTGGCGCAAGCAGGGCCTGCGTGTCGGTTTCACCAATGGCTGCTTCGACATTTTGCACCCCGGCCACGTCAAGGTGCTCACGGCCGCGCGGGCGGCCTGCGACCGGCTGATCGTCGGCCTCAACAGCGATGCGTCGGTTAAGCGCCTGAAGGGCGAGCGCCGTCCGGTGCAGGACGAACGGGCGCGCGCCGAAGTGCTTGCGGCGCTCGAAGCCGTCGATCT
>NZ_PPPT01000078.1 GCF_006483445.1 Bradyrhizobium guangdongense
GCCCCGCCATTGACCTCGACGGTGATTTGGCCGGGCTGGTCGGCCGAGCACGCGCGATCCGGCACGACAAGCGAAACGTCATACATGCCGAGACCGTCGATCAGGAACTGGAAGGCGTCCGCGCCCTTCCAGTCCGGATTGATCTTCGCGGTCGGCCGCAGGTACTTTTCCGAGAGGAACGAAATGCGCTCCCGGACTTTGCCTGACGCCTTGAAGGCCTGCGCCCAGTGATCGCTTGACGCGAAATCCTTCAGGTAGAGGCCGTGTGAAATGTCGTCGCCAAACACGTCGCGCCCGCGGTCGATGATCCGTTCATAGGCCTCCGCCGGCCTGAGCGTTTTCAGCAGTTCGACGATTCGCGCGTGCAGCAGTGACCGGGTTCGCTCGTCCGACCAGAACAGGCTGCCCAGCCAGTTCTGCGTCAGGACCAGCGGTTGAAAGTCGGGATCGACAGGATGATTGACACCGAGCGTGGAGGCATAAGCCAGGCCGAAGTCATAACCAATGGGCACGGCCCGCGTGGTGCCGGCGGGCACGTAGACCGGGATGTTGTGATTGTTGAGATGCTGGGTCCCGGTGATTGCGACGACGGCGTAGTAATTGAGGTAGTGGTCGTAGTTCACGACTTCGCGCCAATCCTCGCGATCGTGAACGACGGAATCGAAGACTGCATTGTGATAACTCAGAAACTGTTGCCATGACCGGCCTTTTCGCGCGTTCTTCTTCCAGGATTCCTTCAGTTCCTCGACGTCGGCATAAGGACGAAAGCCGACATCGAAGGGCTGCTTGGGCGCATGTCCCAGGAACGCCCATGTGATCTCGCGGTAGACCTCTCCGCGCGGCAGCCCATGTTCGGCCAGCAGTTCGCCATCGAGATTCTCGAGCAGCTCGCGAACGCCGTCATACTCGCCGTTGATGTAGAAGCGGGCGAGCGACATCTTGGGTGCGACGCCGCCCGCACGACGCAGCAGATCCGTTGCCCAGATATCGAACAGCGACGGATCCGCGGCGAGCGCATTCAAATTGAACGTCCGATAGCCGTGAAACGACTGCCCTTCGATGTTGATCTTGACCGATCTCTGCCTAGAGCTCCAATGGTCGGCGCAAAATCCGCGATAGCGGATCCAGGTCTTTCCGCCGACTTCCGTGCCGTCAATGACGAGCCGCTTCAACGGCACCTTCTTGAACCGGATCTTCGAGCATTGCTCGGCCGGTATGCCCGCGTTCATCGAGCGGATGAATTCGGGTTCGATCTCGATGCGGAATTCGGGAATATCGCGGAAGAACCGGTTCATCCCGAAGATCCCGCCGGCATCGGCGGTGGGCAAGGGATGTAAGCGCTGTGCCAGGGAGGCCCGGTCAGGAAACAGGCTGACGCCGGCTGAAGGCAGGAGAAAAATAAGTGCCGCAGCAAGCGCCGCCGCTGCGATTGCACCCAATTCTGCGTTTCGCGCCAGTCGTTTCATTGCTCAATCAGCAGAACGGCCGCTTGCCTCGCCGGATGGATATCCTTCGAAAGAATCGCTCTCACGTCATTAGACAGAAATGTGACAGCCCTTCAATTGGTCTAGGGACTGATCCGGGATCGAACGGGGAGACAACAAGCCTGAACGCCCACAGCATGTTTCCCGGCGCTGCACGAGTGTGTCGCTTCGTTTCTCGAGCGTTCCCCGCGTGTCGGCCCATGATCGCGTGCCGAAAGGGCTGGGTGAAGCGGCGTCAGTCATTCCACATTGAAAAACCAAGTGTTTTCGACATGTCGAGTCACGCGAGGTCGCTTCGCCGGCGTAATCCCAATCGATGCGTCGAGCGAATGGTCATGCAGTTGGCCGAGCAAATGCTTCGCCGTCGAGGCGCGCGGCGACCGCAGCACTGTTGGACCGACCGAATATGCCGGTGACAATCGGCGGATAGCTTCCCGGCCGGATCACAATGGTCGAACTAGGAGAGCCCCGCCTCCCGGAGCGAAGCCCTGAGATGTGCGACACCCTTTTTGGCGTAAGCGAGCGGATTGGCCTTTCTGGGATCCTGCTCGGCCTCGACCACGACCCAGCCGGAATAGCCCTCGAGTTCCCGGAAGACCGCGACGTAGTCGACCGAGCCGTCGCCCGGAACGGTGTAGACTCCGAGTTCGTCGCCCTCCCCCAGCACCGCATCGAGAAAGCTCCAGTCCTTTGCGCGGGCCTTGTCCGCGATGCGTGCGCGAACATCCTTGGCATGAACGTGACTGATCCGCGCGCGATATTTGCGCGCGAGCGCGGCTGGATCGGCGCCCGCCCATGTGGCGTGGCCCGTGTCCAGCAACAAATGGACGGACGGCCCGGTCGCGGCCATCAAGGCATCGATGTCATCGCTGCTCTCGACGATCGTCCCCATATGATGATGGTAGACCAGCCGCACGCCTTCGGCGATCGTGCGGTCGGCCACCTCGGTGACGCGCCGACCCCATTCGGCCCAATCTCCTGCACCAAGGCGCGGCCGTTCGGACAGACGTCTTGAACGGTCGCTGTGAATCGCGTTCGAGGTCTCGCAGAACACCAGAACGTTCGAACCCATGGCTTTGAGGAGATCGAGATGCGGCCGCAGTTGCCGCATCTCCTCGTCGGCATCGCGCTTGAGCAGTTCCGCCGAGTACCAGCCGGAGATGCAGGCCATGGCGAACGGAGCGAGCGCGGCCTTCAATGCCTGGGGTTCACGGGGAAACTTGTGCCCCAACTCCATCCCGACGAAGCCGGCTTCCCTGGCCTCGGCAAGGCAGACCTCCAACGGCGTATCGCCGCCGATACTTTGTAAATCGTCGTTGGACCACCCGATGGGATTGGCGCCGATACGAATCGACATGCTGTTGAGCCTTCCTCCGCTGCCGTTTGCCGGCGTCACGTCAGTTCCAGTCGCTCTGCGCGCTCCGGCCTTCCAAATAGCGGTCACGCGCGGCCCGCACCTCTGCCCGCACCGAGACCTCGGGCACCGCAACATCCCACCAATGACCACCAGCATCGGTCGACCTCGACGGATCGGTATCGATGACGATCACGGTGGTGCGATCGTTCTGCCGCGCCTTCAACAGGGCCGCCTCGAGCTCGCCGAGATTGCCGACTTTCCCGGAAATTGCACCGAGCGAGCCGGCGTGAACAGCGAAATCGATCGCCGGGAGAGTTTCATGCCGCACCGTGGCGAGCAGATTGTTGAACGACGGGCTTCCGGTGCTGCGTTGCAGACGGTCGATGCAGCCAAAGCCCCTGTTGTCCAGCACGACGATCGTGAGCTTGAGCCCCAGCATCACCGACGTCGCGATCTCGGAGTTCAGCATCAGATACGAGCCGTCGCCGAGCATCACGATCACCTCGCGCGCAGGATCGGCCATCTTGACGCCGAGCCCGCCCGCGATCTCGTAGCCCATGGTGGAATAGCCGTACTCGGCGTGATAACCGCCCGTGGCACCGGCGAGCCAGAGTTTATGGAGCTCGCCAGGCAAGCCGCCGGCTGCATGCACGATCACGTCGGACGGTTGCGTCGTGCGCTGCACGGCACCGATAACCTGCGCATCCGACGGAAGGCTGTCGTTGCCGAGCGCGGTGTATTTGCTCGCAGTCGCCAGCCAGCTTTCGCGCTCCGCCTTTGCCTGCACGCCCCATTCGCGCGGCGGCTGCCATTCGCGGAGGGCGTCGTCGAGGGCATCGAGACCTTCGCGCGCATCGGCGACAAGCGGCTGGCTGCCGCGCTTCGTCGCGTCGAAGGCCTGCACATTGAGGGCGATGATCCGGCAATCGGCTGGGAACAGCGACCATGAGCCGGTGGTGAAATCCTGCAGGCGCGTGCCTATGGCGAGGATGACGTCGGCCTCCCCCGCGGCGCGGTTGGCCGCGGCCGTTCCGGTGACGCCGATCGACCCCATGCTGAGCGGATGCGTCGCAGGCAGCGTGCTCTTGCCAGCCTGCGTTTCGGCGAAGGGAATGCCGTGTTTCTCGCAGAACCGCCGCAGCCGCTCCTCCGCCTCGGAATAGAGGACGCCGCCACCCGCAATCACGAGCGGCTTCTTCGCCGCACGCAGCAACGCCGCCGCCGCCGAGAGCTCGCCGTGATCGGGCCTCGTCCGGCGTGGCCTCCACACCTGCGGCTCAAAAAAACTGTCGGGATAGTCATAAGCTTCGGCCTGCACGTCCTGGCAGAGCGCGAGCGTGACGGGGCCGCAGCGCGCCGGATCCGTCAATACGGCCAGCGCATTCGTGAGCGCCGGCATGATCTGTTCCGGCCGCGTGATGCGATCGAAATAGCGTGAGACCGGCCGGAAGCAATCGTTCGCCGATATCGTGCCGTCGTCAAAGTCCTCGACCTGCTGCAGCACGGGATCCGGCCGCCGCGACGCGAAAACGTCTCCGGGCAGGAACAGCACCGGCAGACGGTTGACATGCGCGAGCGCCGCCGCCGTCACCATGTTGGTGGCGCCGGGGCCGATCGAACTCGTGCAGGCCATCATGCGTCGCCGGCGCGAGGCCTTTGCGAAGGCGATCGCCGCATGGGCCATCGCCTGCTCATTGTGGGCTCGAAATGTCGGGAGCGTATCCTTGGCGGCGTGGAGCGCTTCACCAAAACCGGCAACGTTGCCGTGGCCGAAAATCGCCCAGACGCCGGCGAACAACGGCACCTCACGGCCACCGAGTTCCGCTTTCTGAGCGGCAAGCGCCTTGACGAGCGCTTGCGACATGGTGAGCCGGGTCCTCTTCATCGGCATTGGCCTTCCGCTCCGGTTTACCTCGCGCTGTCGTGACCGGCTTCCATCGCCAGATCGGGACGGTCGAAAGAATCGACACCGTCGCGCACGCGCATTCCTCCCACTTATTCTTGATGAATACCGATTTCATATTGCGGTCAATCGGAATATCAATTCCATTCTCTCGGTCGGTTCGGCCGAGCTCGCCGCGGCAGGGAGTGCGCGGTGAGGCGACTTACGAAAGAGAGGTTCGATGACCGTCAGGTTTGGTTTGCTCGGCGCCGGCCGCATCGGAAAAGTGCACGCGAAGGCGATCGGTTCAAACAGGGGCGCGAGCCTTGTCGCAGTGGCCGATGCCGCGCCTGCGGCTGCGCGCGATCTAGCAACCGCTTACGAGGCTGACGTCCGCACCATCGACGCCATCGAACAGTCGACGGATATCGATGCCGTCGTGATCTGTACGCCGACGGATACCCATGCCGACCTCATCGAACGCTTTGCCCGACGGGGCAAGGCCATCTTTTGCGAAAAGCCGATCGATCTCGACGTTGCGCGGGTGACGCAATGCCTGTCCGTGGTCAAGCAAGCCAGCGCCAAGCTGATGGTCGGCTTCAACCGCCGCTTTGATCCGCACTTCTCGGCTTTGCGCAAGGCGATCGATGACGGCGCGATCGGCAACGTCGAAATGATCTCGATCACGTCCCGCGATCCCGGTCCGCCGCCCCACGACTATATCGGCCGTTCCGGCGGCATCTTCCGCGACATGACCATTCACGATTTCGACATGGCGCGGTTTCTTCTGAAGGAAGAACCCTTGTTCGTCAGCGCTCACGCCTCCGTGCTGGTCGACAAGACCATCGGCGAGCTCGGAGACTTCGACAGCGCGAGCATCATCCTGGAGACCGCATCGGGCAGGCAATGCCTGATCTCCAACTCGCGCCGCGCGACCTACGGCTATGACCAGCGGATCGAGGTCCACGGATCCGAGGGAATGGTCGCGGCCGAGAACCAGCGCCCCGTCTCGATCGAGATCGCCAACAAGGACGGCTACACCAGGCCTCCGCTGCACGATTTCTTCATGACGCGTTACCTGGACGCTTACGCCAACGAGATCGCGGCATTCATCGAGGCCGTCACCAGCGGAAAGCCGGTGTCGCCAAGCGGCGAGGATGGGCTGATCGCGCTGATGATTGCGGACGCCGCGCGCGAATCCGTCAAGAGCAGGAAGACAGTCCGGCTGGCCGAGAGAGCGACGTAGACGTAAGCCCAAGCCCCCGGGCTGCGGGCCGTCGAGTCCGGCTCCGCAAGATGGACGCCGTCAGCTATCGACAGCCTCGCTCAAGCTGAGACGCTCGATCGCCGCCAGGTTATGGATTGTAACAGACGTGTACTTTGCCGTCGCAATTCCGTCCTGCTCGAGACTTTTGAGCAACCGGTTGATCGTTTGGCGGCCGACGCCGATCATCACGGCCAAGTCCTCCTGGGACAGGCGCAGATCGATGACCACCCCCTTCTTGGTCGGGCGGCCGTGGCGCTCTGCGAGCCTCCATAGTTCCTGCGCGAGCCGGTGAAGCGGACGGCGATTGCGAAGAACGATCAGGTTCTGAATCGAAACGCGCAAGTGATCGCAGACCATTCGGACAAAGGCCGAATAGTACTCGTTGCTCTCGTTGATGAGCGCATCGAGCCGCTCCTGGCTCAAGTGAAAGACCACGCTCTTGCCTATGGCGAATGCGTCGTAGCCATAGGGACGCCCGTCAAGGGCCGAAGTGACGCCAATCCAGGACCCAGGCGAGGTGATGAGAAGGAAAGAAGGATTTCCAGACAGGGAAAAGCTGGTCAAGCGGACTTGGCCCGAAATGAGGGCAACCAACCCGTCCCGGCTATCGCTCGCCGAATAGATCAGGGAGTTATCAACGTTTCGAACTCGGCCCAGGCGAATGATGCTATCAGCCAGCGACGGGGAAAGGCCGGCGAACCATTTGTTCTTCCGCAGAACAGCCTTCAGGACCGCCTTATTCATTCGTAGCCCGCAAAAAAGGAAAGGGGGGACCCACCTGAGGCTCGCGATGCCGGCTTCGGCAAGCGACCCTTCGCCCCCTGCCCTTGGCCCGCGCCGGCACAGGCTC
Organism: Bradyrhizobium guangdongense; assembly: GCF_006483445.1. Classification (GTDB taxonomy): domain Bacteria; phylum Pseudomonadota; class Alphaproteobacteria; order Rhizobiales; family Xanthobacteraceae; genus Bradyrhizobium; species Bradyrhizobium guangdongense_A. The sequence continues at coordinate 6,841 of NZ_PPPT01000078.1, forward strand.
TGGACTTTGCACCCCCCGAGACCGGGACGCAACACTGGGGACATGTGCCCGGCAACGCGGCGGCCTGCGACTGTTCTTTGGGCCCGCCGGCAACGCGATTGACTGCGCAGGAACGCTCTAGAACGCCTTCTCCTCGGCCTCGTAGATCGTCATGACCGGCGGCTTTGCGCACAGCCTGGCGACCTCTTGCGCGAACACCCGCGATTCCGATCGGGCGAAGTGGGCCTTGAGCGCAGCGGCGTCGCGCCAGCGCTCGAAAAACCGCACGCGGAGTGGATCTTCGCAATCGATCTGCACGACGTGCTCAATACAGCCATCCTCCCCGCGGGACCGATGCACGTGCTCGAGGCTGATCTTCACGAGGCGGTCGAGGCTTTCGCTGCGCCCGTCCACAGATCCCACGACGATAATCATCAAGTTGCCCTCTCCTTTGCCCGGTCGTCTTGCTGTGGACCCATTCACCGGCAGCGTGGCGAAGCCCCGCGCAGGGTGACCAGCAAAGCGGTGCCCGACAGCAGATAAAGGGCCATGATCAGATACAGGCTGTAGACCGGATTGCCCGTGGCAGCAGTCATGAACCCGGTGACGGGCGGGGCCGCAACCGGTCCGAGATTGGCAAGACCGGCGATAAGCGCGACGCCTCCGGCAATGCTCGCCTTCGACAGATATTCGGTACATGTCGTGACGAACAGCGGAACGGCAGAGACGAATCCGACACCGGCGATCGTAAGGCCCAGTACTGCAAATACGATATTGCCTTGCGCCAGGGTCATGAGCAGCAGCCCCAGGGCGGCCACGGCAACGCATGAGGCATAGTGCCACCGCCGCTCGCGATGCCTGTCGGAATGCCGGCCGACCAGGACCGTGCCGATCACGCCTGCGAGGTGCGGCAAGCTCGACAGCAGGCCGACCTGAAACAGATCCGAAATGCCCCAGCCCTTGATCATCGACGGGATCGAGAACACCATCGTGTAGTTTGCGCCAAGCAGAAAAATATCGACAAGTATCAGACCATAGATCTTGGGATCCTTCGTCATCTGCCAGAACCCGCTATGCGAGGCGGTCTCGACATCCGGATGATCCTGTTCATGCTGAAGCCGTAGCGCAGACTTCTCTGCCGCTGTCAGCCAGGACGCATCCGCCGGCTTGTCCTGAAGGTAGAAATAGGCAGCGATGCCGAGAAGGCAGGCCGGGATTCCCTGCGAAATGAACAGCCACTGCCAGCCATGGAGCCCGTTGAAGCCATCGAGATATTTGAGCGTCGCGCCACAGAGGGGACCGGCCAGAAGCGGCGCAATCGCCGTCGCCGCCATGAACGTTGCCATCACCTGGCCACGCTTCGCGGAGGGATACCAATAGGTCAGATAGAGAATTACGCCAGGGAGAAATCCAGCCTCGAAGACGCCAAGCAGGACCCGTGCCACGTAGAACTGAAGGGGCGTCTGGACGAAAGCCATCGCCGCGGCCACAACGCCCCAGGCAAACATGATCCGCAGCATCGTCTTGCGGACGCCAATTCGCTCCAGCAAGAGGTTGCTGGGGACTTCGAAAACCATGTAGCCGAGGAAGAAGATGCCTGCGCCGATGCCATAGGTGGCATCACTGAACGGCAGCGTCTGCTTCATCTGGAGCTGCGCGAAGCCAATGTTGATGCGGTCGAGGAAGGCTACGACGTAGCACAGCATCAGGAACGGCAGCAGACGCCAGCCGATCTTCGCGAACAGCCGCCCGATGCCATCTTGCTCCCCGTCTGAAGCCGCGATCAGAACATGCGTTGTTTCGGCAGTCATAGCCGCTCCGTTTCCCTTGCGGCGGTCAATTCGTTTGCCTACGGCTGGTTCGTCCGCCCGATCCCGCTCTTCGGCCCGACGCTAGGGGTATTTTCTGCACTAATTGTCGCGATTGCGACAATGTCGGCTATGAACTGCGCTTGTAACAGCCAGGGTGACGCCCCATCGGACCGGGGAGCGCGGCAGCGCCCGGGCGTCGTTGAATAGCTGGATGAGAGCCACGCCTCGGTCGTTGAGGCTTCGTATCGCCATTCGTCGAAGCCCTCGAATCTGGCGCCGTCCCAATCCGGCCTATGAAGGACAAACAAGCGCATGTCATTGACAGCCGAGCATCTCTTCAACGTTAAGGGGCTTGTCACCATCGTGACCGGAGGCGCGAGTGGCCTTGGTCTGGCCATTGCCGAGGTGATGGTGGCCAACGGAGCCGACGTCGTCCTGGTGGATCGGAACGAAAAGGAGTTGAAGCGGGTCGGCCGGGAGGTGGTTCCGGCAGCGGAGATTGCAGCGGTCGATGTGGCGAATCCCGATGCCATCCGCAGGCTCGTCGACGACGTCGTCGCGCGCAAAGGCAAGCTCGACGTCGTGTTCGCCAATGCCGGAATCAGCGCCGGACCGGGAATTGTGTCGCCAAAGGGCCACATCGAGAACATCGATCTCGCCGCATGGGACGAGGTTCTCGCCACCAACCAGACCGGCGTATTCACGACGATGCAGGCTGCGGCCCGGCACATGAAAGCACAGCGACGGGGCCGGATCGTGGTCACCGCGTCCGTGGGAGGACTGCGCGGAGCCTGGGCGACGGGATATTCCTATGCAGCTTCGAAAGCGGCGGTGGTGAATCTCGTCAGGCAGGCGGCTCTCGAATTGGCTCCGTTCGACATTCAGGTCAACGCGATCGCACCCGGCTTCTTCCGTACGGCGCTCGGCGGCGGCCGCCTGATGGACGAGGCCGCAACCAAGCCGCTTGAAGCCATGGTTCCGATGAAGCGGATTGCGATGCCGCCCGAGATCGCCGGCGTCAGCCTGCTGCTGGCGTCCCCGGCCTCGAGCTACATCACGGGTTCGGTCCTTACGGTAGACGGCGGGATCACCGCGGCATGAAGCAGTTCGAGGGAAGGGTCGCCGTCATTACCGGCGCCGGGAGCGGCATCGGTCGCGAATTGGCCATCGCTTGTGCCGGGCGCGGAATGAAACTCGTTCTAGCCGACGTCGATACCGAAGGCCTGGCAGGCACGAAGGGTCTGATATCAGGCACCATCGCCGTGCGCACGAGGCTGTGCGACGTTTCCAATTCCGAAGCCGTCCACGATCTTGCCGGCTTCGCATTCGAAGAGTTCGGCCATGTTCACCTGCTCTTCAACAACGCGGGCGTTGCGTCGCTGGGCCCGGTCTGGTCCGCAACTCCCGAAGACTGGAAATGGGTGCTCGGCGTCAATCTCATTGGCGTTGCCAACGGCATTCAAAGCTTCGTACCGCGCATGATTGCAGCGGGTCAGGACGGGCACATCGTCAACACGTCCTCGGGCGCGGGGTTGACCGCCGTGGCGGGGTCGGGCGTTTATTGCGCAAGCAAGCACGCGGTCGTCGCTTTATCCGAGTGCCTCTTGAAAGACCTCGAGAATGCCGGCTCGAAGCTGAAGGTCAACGTCTTGTGCCCATCGCTGGTCAAGACGGCGATCGCCGACTCCAACAGGCATCGGCCCGCGCATCTGGCCTCGGCAAATCCAGACAGCGCGCCGTTCGACCAGCGCGTCAGGGCGGGGATGGAGGCATCCGAAGTCAGCGCCGCCGATGTTGCACGGATCACACTGCAAGCCATTTGCGATGACGATTTCTACATTCTTCCGCATCCGGCAGTACGGATCCGTGTCGAGGAGCGGCTCCGCGACATCATCGGTGATCATCGGCACCAAGAGCCAGACAACCTCGTTAAGACAACGGATGGACCATGAGCAATTCGGACACTGATACGGACCTGCGAGCAAGGATCCAAGCGCTGGAGATACGCCTTGCCGAACATGACGATCGCGAAGCGATCCGGACGCTCCGTTGCACCTACCACGAATACGTCAATCAAGACCGGGTCGCTGAACTGGCGGATCTTTTCTCGGAAAATGCCACCGTGTCCTATGGCGGCCGGCCATCCGTCACCGGCCGGGAGGCGATACGATCCTTCTTCATCAATTTTCCGGTCAAGTGGGCGCGCCAGTTCATCCACGCGCATGTCGTCGAAATCGACGGCGACCGAGGCAAAGGTTACAGCCACCTCGACGGGCGCCCAGTCCTCAACGGCAAGAGCATCATGGTCGGCGGGCGTTTTGACGATGAGTACGTCCGAGAGAACGGTCGTTGGCTGTTTTCAAAGGTCGTCCTGACCACCTGGTACATGGTCCCGGTCGAGCCGGGCTGGGAAGCCGCTGCCGCCGCGAAGCCAGTGCAGACGTGAATCGCTGAGAGCCGGGGGTTGCCGCCACTGGTCTCAGCGGATGCTTGATGGAAACCCGCTCGGGACCGCGTGCGATCATGGGGCAGCAGTTGGGCTTACAAAAATCGAGGAACTGGCGGAGAGAGTGGGATTCGAACCCACGGTACGGTTTCCCGCACACACGCTTTCCAAGCGTGCGCCTTAAGCCACTCGGCCATCTCTCCGGAGCGCCCTCTCTTGAAGGGACGCCGCCGATTTTGCAAGGGACTGCAGGGGAATCGGGTCAAATTTCCTTAAGTAATTGTATTTCAACAGGAAAATTGTGGAGCCCGAAAGCCGGCGGATGATGCATCGAGTGAACCGGATGCGGCCTTCGCGCGACGATTCACAATGCCAGTGACGAGAGACCGGGGGACACCATGACCACGCATCGATCCATCGCCAAGCTGGGCTCGCTCGCTGCACTCACCTTTGCCCTGATCTCGCCTGCCGCGGCGCAGGTCTGCTCGCGCCAGGGCATCGACGTCACCTGCAACGACGGGCGGCGCGGCGTGCTGGCGGGCGAGTCGATCATCTGGGCCGACGGCACGCGCTCGAGCGCAGCACCGCATCCGAGCGTCATCATCGGCAACAAATCCTCGGTGCATGTCGGCACCGGTGTCATGGTCGGCTCGGGCAATGGCAGCGTGCCCTTGGACGATCCCAACGCGCCCAACAAGACGCGCTGCGCGATCCTGGACGGCGTGTCGTATTGTTATTGACGGAGCGCTAGATCAACCTTGCGCCTGAGATCGCCGAACGCAGCCAGCGCAGAGCCTGCGGCGGTTGCGCGGCGAGCGGCGCGATGGCGGCCTTCTCGGTCCGGCACGCTTCCAGCGTCGCGACGAAGTCGGCGGACCATTGCTGAATGGTGTGGCCGCGCAGCTTCTTCATCATCGCTTCCCAGCGCATCTTGCGCTCGGTCAGCGGCATCGAGATCGCAATCGAGATCGCGCGCGCCATGCCGTCGATGTCGTGCGGATTGACGAGCAGCGCCGTGTCGAGCTCGTTGGCGGCGCCCGCAAATTTCGACAGCACCAGCACGCCCGGGTCAGCCGGGTTTTGCGCGGCGACATACTCCTTGGCGACCAGGTTCATGCCGTCATGCAGCGGCGTCACCACGCCAACCTGCGCGGTGCGATAGAGGCCCGCGAGCACGGCCTGGCTAAAACCCTTGTTGAGGTAGCGGATCGGCGTCCAATCCACCTCGCCATGGCGACCGTTGACGTCGGTCACGAGACGCGCGACCTCGTTCTGCAGATTGCCATAGGCCTCGATCGCACCGCGCGAGGGGTTGGCGATCTGCAGCAGCGAAATGCTCCGCGCAAGCTGCGGCTGCTCGGTCCACAGACGATCGAACGCGCTGATGCGGTTGACGAGGCCCTTGGAATAGTCGAGCCGGTCGACGCCGATCGCGAGCTTTTCGCCGTTGAGGCTCTTGCGCAACCGCGACACGTCGGGATGCGAGACCGACTTTGCCGCATACTGCGCGAATTTTTCCGCATCGATGCCGATCGGGAAAACCTGACATTGCGTACGGCCATGACGCGAGACGACGATGCCGTCCTCGACCGTCAGGGCGAACTCCTGGCCGACATAGCCGAGGAAATTCTGGCGATCCTCCTCGGTCTGGAAACCGATGAGATCATAGGCCAGCATCGCCTCGATCAGCTCGCGATGATTCGGCACGCCTTGCATCACCGCGGTCACCGGCCACGGCGTGTGAAGGAAGAAGCCGATCGGATCGTCGACGCCGAGATCGCGCAGCTCCGCGCCGAGCGCCAGGAAGTGATAGTCCTGCACCCAGAACGCGGTCTTGTTCTTGCGGAAGCGCAGCAGCGCGCGCGCCATGAAGGCATTGACCTCGCGATAGCTGCGATAGTCGCCTTGCGAGACGCGGATCAGATCGCTGCGCGAATGCAGCGCCGGCCACAGCGCCGAATTGGCAAAGCCCTCGTAATAGCCGCCGTAATGCGCCGCCGGCAGGTCCAGCGTCGCCAGCGCGCCGGCACCGAGCGATTCGATTTCGGCGAAGGGTTCCTTCTGGTGACCGTCGCGCACGCGGCCCGACGAACCCACCCAGATCGCTCCGGAATGTTCCACCACGGGAAGAAGAGCGGCCGCAAGGCCGCCCGTCATGGGTTCATTCGGTTTTCCGCGTGCAACGCGGTTCGAAACGACGACGAGACTCACAGGTCGTCCCCTCCTGTTATTCCGTCACGTTTAACTGACGTTCATCAATATGGTTCCTGTTCATCGTTTCAACGAATTGAAACCAAAATCAGGCGTGGGCGTTGGAACCTGTTTTTGTGTGCAAAAACGAAAATTGTACGCAAAGACAGTTTTTTGCGCGAACATTGCGCCGCAAGAATTTTGCGCGCGGAAAATGGTTCCGCACGCAATATGGCCACGCGGTGGCGCTGCCTTGCTTTTACCTTGCGCTTTGGTCGACGAGATTCGCGAGGAACTCGCGCACGTCGCTCGGCGCATCGAAATGGCCGTTGACGCCGCGGGCGCGACGGCCGACCGAGAAGGCGAGACCGTTCAAGTCGGGCATGATCGCGAACACGCTCTCATCGGTGACGTCGTCGCCGATGAAGAGCGGGCGGCGCCCCCTGAACGGTTCATGCGTCATCAATTCGCGCACGCCGCTCGCCTTGGTGAATCCGGAATGCTTGATCTCGCAGACGAACTTGCCGGGCAACACTTCGATCGGCGCGTTGGGCAGATCGGCGCGGATCAGCGACACTGCGGCGTAGATCGCCTTCTCCGCATGCGGCGCGAGACGGTAGTGCAGCGCCAGCGAATATCCCTTGTCCTCGAGCAGAATGCCGGGGGAGAGCTTTGCGATCGCCGCCAGCCGCCGCTTCAGCTCCTTGTCCATCGGCGGCGCGTGGCTCGCCACCGCTTCGCTGTCCTGCGCGAGCCGCATCTCGGCGCCGTGGCCGCCGACGGCGGGATACTGATCCGGCGCAAAGATCAAGTCGATGTCGTTGAGCGAACGGCCTGAGACCAGCGCCAGCGCGCCGGACGTCTGCTCGACGAGGCGATTGAGCGTCTCGGAGAGGCCCGGCGGCACCCAGACCTCGCGCGGCGTCGGCATCAGTTCGAGCAGCGTGCCGTCGATGTCGAGCAGGATGGCTGTCTCGCTGAGATGCGGGACCAGGGCGTGGGGCACCGGCACCGTTTCAGGCGTCTCGTCCCTCATCGCCATTTCGTCATCCCTCGGCATTTCCGCCAGTTCCGATGTCATATCCTACTCCATGAAAGCGAGCGGCCGTGCGACATGTTCGAGCGATTTTCGCTCGGCGGCGACGGCATAGCGCCACGCCACCAGTGCGGCCGCGATCATCAGCACCGAACCGAGGAGGTAGCCGGCAAACACGCTGGTGCGCGAGCCGGTGTCGATCAGTGCGCCGAACAGGGCGGGACCGACGACGCCACCGATGCCGGTGCCGATTGCATAGAACACCGCAATCGCAAGCGCCCGCACCTCCAGGGGAAAGGTTTCGCTGACGGTGAGATAGGCAGCGCTTGCTGCCGGTGACGCAAAGAAGAAGATGATCATCCAGGCGATGGTCTGCCCCTGCGCGCTCAGCGCGCCGATCGAGAACAGATAGCCGGACAGCGCGAGCAGCGCGCCCGAGACGCCATAGGTGAACGCGATCATGGTGCGCCGGCCGAGCGTGTCGAACAGGCGGCCGAGCAGCAGCGGCCCGAGGAAGTTTCCGGCCGCAAAGGGCAGGATGTACCAGCCGACGTGATCGGCGCTGATGCCGTAGAAGTCGGTCAAGATCAGCGCGAAGGTGAAGAAGATCGCGTTGTAGAAGAAGGCCTGCGCGCTCATCAGCACGAGGCCGACCAGCGCGCGCTCGCGATAGACCGAGAACAGAGTGTGTGCGACCTCGCGGATCGGCGTGTGGTCGCGCATCCTCAAGCGGATCTTCGCGAAATTTTCTCCGGACTGCTGGTACCCGATCGCCGCGCGCTCGATATCGTCGACGATCGCGTGCGCCTGCTCCGGGCGGCCATGGATCATCAGCCAGCGCGGGCTCTCCGGAATCCACATCCGCATCAACAGCACCACGAGCCCGATGGTGGCGCCGATGAGGTAGGCGAGCCGCCAGCCGTGATCCGGGCCGAACAGCGCGGGATCGAGCAGCACGATGGCGGCAACGGCGCCCATGGCGGCGCCGATCCAAAAGCTGCCGTTGATCACGAGATCGGTCCAGCCGCGATAGCGCGCCGGTACCAGCTCCTGAATGGTCGAGTTGATCGCGGTATATTCGCCGCCGATGCCGGCACCGGTGAGAAAGCGAAACAGCGCATAGCTCGCGACATTCCAGGACAGCGCGGTCGCGGCTGTCGCGGTGAGATAGACCGCGAGCGTGATGAAGAACAATTTCTTGCGGCCGATGCGATCGGTGAGCCAGCCGAAGCCGAGCGCGCCGAGCACCGCACCGGCGAGATAGGCGGAATTGGCGATGCCGAGATCGAGATTGGAGAATTGCAAGGTCGGGCTCTGCTTCAGTGCACCCGAGAGCGCACCGGCGAGCGTCACTTCAAGCCCGTCCAGAATCCAGGTGATGCCGAGCGCGAGCACAACGCGGGTGTGGAAGCCGCTCCACGTCAGCGCATCGAGGCGCGCGGGAATGCTGGTCTCGACGACACGATCGCGCGCCGCGGCCATTGAGGTCGCGGGAGTAATCTTCAGCGCTGATGTCTGCTGCAATTCCATCGCTTCGTTGCATCTGAGCAATGCACCCAACCCCGGCGCAGATGTGGCCGAGGTCGATTTCGTCATTGGGGTTGCGGCATGGTTTCCTGCCACACGCGACAACGCGCCGCGAGAGGCGGAGTTCCTGGGGGAGCTGCTGTTGGAACCGCGGGTTTTGGATGGAGTTCTAGATAGTTAGCGTGGGAGCAACCCTGCTCCGCAAACTCTCATGTCGTCCTGGACAAGCGAACGTAGCGAGCGCCGATCCAGGACCCATTACCCCAAGGAGTGGTTTGGCGAAGACTCGGGGTTACCGGCTCGCGCCACAGCTTCTCCCTGGGGTAATGGGTCCTGGCTTTCGCCAGGACGACATCTGAAGACTTGGCGATAGCGAGTGACGCTACGCCGCCCTGATATTCGCCATGAAGCGATCGAGCTCGGCGCGCAGGCGGGTGCTTTCGCTCGACAGGGTCTTCGCCGAATGCAGCACCTCTTCGGAAGCCGAGCCGGTTTCAGCCGCGCCGCGGTTGACCTGCCCGATGTCGGTGGCGGCCGTCTGCGTGCCCTGCGCGACGTTCTGGACGCTGCGGGCGATCTCCTGCGTGGCGGCGCTCTGCTCTTCCACGGCGCTTGCGATCGAGGTCGCAATGCTCGAGATCTGGCCGATGGTGGCGCCGATCTCCTTGATCGCAGCGACCGACTCGGCCGTTGCACCCTGCATCCCCGAAATGTGCGAAGAAATCTCGTCGGTCGCCTTCGCGGTCTGGCTCGCCAAGGACTTCACTTCGCTTGCGACCACCGCGAAGCCGCGGCCGGCGTCGCCGGCGCGCGCCGCCTCGATGGTGGCGTTGAGCGCGAGGAGATTGGTCTGCTCGGCGATCGCCGTGATCAGCTTGACGACGTCGCCGATCTGCTGCGCGGCATGCGACAGCTTTCCGATGCGGGCGTCGGTTTCCTTTGCCTGGGTCACCGCGCCCTCGGCGATGCGGCTGGAGTCGCGAACCTGACGGCCGATCTCCTCGACCGAGGCGGACATTTCTTCGGTCGCGGTGGCGACCGACTGCATGTTGGAGGACGCCTGCTCGGAGACGCCGGCGACCTGGCTCGACAGGGTCTGCGTGGTCTCGGCAGTGCGCGTCAGCGTGGAGGCAGCGGATTCAAGCTGCACGGCCGAGGCCGAGACGTTGGAGACGATGGCGCCGACGGCGCTTTCAAAATCGTCGGCGAAGCGGATCAGCTCGCTGCGGCGGGCCGCGGCCTGCTCCCTGTTCTGGGCTTCACTGGCGGCGGCGTCGCGCTCGGCCTTGGCGACGGCTTGCACCTTGAACTCCTCGACCGCGCCGGCCATCTCGCCGATCTCGTCCTTGCGCCCGAGACCTGGCAACACGACATCGAAATTGCCCGAGGCGAGCTCGCGCATCGCCTTGCACATCGCGATCATCGGCCGCGAGATGCCGTTGCCCAGCACCAACGCCCAGACGGTGCCGATGGCGAGGCCGCCCAGCGCCAGCATCAGGATGAGGCGTTCGATCTCCCCGATCGTGGCATTGGTCTCGCTCTCGATGCGCGCTTGATCGGCCGTCAGATCGGACCGCAATCCGCCGGACTGCTTGAGGATCGCGGCGGCCGATTTGGACATCTCGCCGTTCAGCTTGACGACGACCTTCACGTTCTCGGCCAGCTTGGAGAAGGAGGCGCGATACTGCTTCAGGAGGTCGCCGATCTCGGTGACCCGCTGGGTGATCTTCTGGTCGTTGGCATAGATCGAGACCAGCAGGGTCTCCAGGAATTTGACGCGCGCGACGATGCCGTCGGAGGATTTCGGCTCGGGTTTTGCAATGAAGGCGCTGACCGAGGTCGAAACCGAGAGATATTGCGTGGTGATGTCCTTGGCCGTGGTCTGGACCGACGACAGGCCGGCCAATGCGGCGGTGTCGGCGAGGTCGTCGAACTTGAAGCGGATCTTGTTGCCGACGCCGTTGAGCTCGTCGGTGGCGATCCTGGTGTTCTCGCGGGTCAGGGTGATGATGTCGCCGAAGACCTTCGTGAAGGCATCGAATTCCTTCTGCAGCCCGGCAATCTGCTCGCGCCGCGCCGGCGCAGTCGTGGCCGCCATGGATTTTTCGATGGCGGTCTTCAGGTTTGCTTCCGCGGCCTTGGCGGCGGTCTCATCCTCGGCCGCGCCGGTCAGGGTGTAGGCCCGCGCCAGGGCCTGGTAGGAGATCAGCTCGCGATCGACCGAGCGCGCCAGGTCGGCTTCGGAGACGCTGGTCCGGTACGAGGCGACGGCGTTCGCGACCCGCTCGAAACCGAGATAGCAGAAAGCCATGCTGGCACCGAGGATGACCAGCACCGCGGCGAAGCCGAGGATGATTTTGGCCCTGAACCGCAGCGTCGGAAGCTTCGCACGGTTCGGCTTGGACTTGACGGTCATACCCCACCCCTTTTTCCATTCGCGGAAAATCAGCCGCACCCCGGGAGCAGCCCCTCCCAGACTCGATCAAGGGAAAGTAGAGCGTAAAGGATAAACCGCGGTAAATGCGGCGGACGGGCAACTTGCGGTGGGGTGACGCGCAGGCAGGGAAAGTACGGGCGCGCCAAGCTCTCCGAGGTCGTCCTGGACAAGCGAAGCGCAGCGGAGCGCTGATCCAGGACCCATTACCACAGGGAAAAGTTTGGCGAAGACTCGGGGCTACCAGCGCGTGCCGCGACTACGCCCTGGGGTAATGGGTCCTGGCTTTCGCCAGGACGACATTGGGGCTACGCCGCCCGGATATTCGCCATGAAGCGGTCGAGCTCGGCGCGGAGGCGGGTGCTTTCGTTCGACAGCGTCTTGGCCGAATTGAGCACCTCTCCCGAGGCGGAGCCGGTCTCGGCCGCGCCGCGGTTGACCTGGCCGATGTCGGTGGCGGCGGTCTGGGTACCCTGGGCTACGTTCTGGACGCTGCGGGCGATTTCCTGCGTGGCGGAGCCCTGCTCTTCGACCGCGCTCGCGATCGAGGTCGCAATCGTCGATATCTGACCGATGGTCGCGCCGATCTCCTTGATCGCAGCAACCGACTCGGCGGTGGCGCCCTGCATCCCCGCAATGTGCGAAGAAATCTCGTCGGTGGCCTTCGCAGTCTGGCTCGCCAGCGATTTTACTTCGCTTGCGACGACCGCAAAGCCGCGGCCGGCATCGCCGGCGCGGGCGGCCTCGATGGTGGCGTTCAGCGCCAAGAGGTTGGTCTGCTCCGCGATCGCGGTGATCAGCTTGACGACGTCGCCGATCTGCTGTGCGGCGTGCGACAATTTTCCGATGCGGGCGTCGGTTTCCCTGGCCTGGGCCACGGCACCTTCCGCGATACGGCTGGAGTCGCGGACCTGGCGGCCGATTTCCTCGACCGAGGCCGAAAGTTCTTCGGTCGCGGTTGCGACGGACTGCATGTTGCTGGAGGCCTGTTCGGACACGCCGGCGACCTGGTTCGACAAGGTCTGGGTCGTCTCGGCGGTGCGGGTCAGCGTGGAGGCAGCCGATTCGAGCTGCACGGCGGAGGCCGAGACGTTGGAGACGATGGCGCCCACGGCGCTTTCAAAATCGTCGGCAAACCGAATCAGCTCGCTGCGGCGGGCGGCGGCTTGCTCCTTGTTCTGCGCTTCGCTCGCAGCCGCATCGCGCTCGGCTTTCGCCACGGCCTGCACCTTAAACTCCTCGACCGCGCCGGCCATCTCTCCGATCTCGTCCTTGCGGCCCAGGCCCGGCAGCACGACGTCGAAATTGCCCGAGGCGAGCTCGCGCATCGCCTTGCACATCGCGATCATCGGCCGCGACATGCCGGTGCCGAGCACGAAGGCGAGGATGATGCCGAGCAGCGTGCCGCCGCCCGCGAGCATCAAAATCATCTGTTCGGTCTTGCCGATGGTGGCGCCCGATTCGGTTTCGAGCCGCTGCTGCTCGGCGACGAGGTCGGCCTTCATGGCGGTCGCGCCCTGCATGATCGCTCCGGCCGACCCGCTCATTTCGGTCAGGAGCTCGTCGACCAGCTTTGCGTTGGCGACGAGCTTTTCGAGTGCATCGCGATAGGCCGCGAGTAGCGCCTTGGCTTCCTTCAGGCCGGCGATGATCTTCTCGTCCATCGAATAGACCGCGCCGAGCGAGTTCTCGACGAATTTCAGTCGCGCCACCGCGCTTGCTGCGGTCGCCTGGTCGGAGTTGAGGATGAAATTGCTGGCCGCCGCACTCGCGGTCTGGAATTGCGCGTTGACCTGCTTGGTGCCGAACTCGATCGCCTGCGCCTCCGACTCGGAAGCATTGTTGCCGATGTCGTCGAGCTTGTACTTCAAGAGGTTGGCGTTGCGCGAAAGCTGGTTCTGCACCAAAAGCGCGCTGTCGCGCTTGGCTTGCAGGATCTTTGCGAAGGTCGCGGAGAAGTTGGAAAACTCCTTGGCGAGCTTGTTGAGGCTCTCCAGCCGTGCCGGCTGCTTGGTGTTCTTGATCGCCTGGTCGATCGCGGCCTTCAGGCTGGCCTCAGCCTCGAGCGCCGCCTTGCCGTCGTCTTCCTTGCCGGTGACGACGAAGTAGCGCGCGGCCGAGCGGTAGGCCAGTAGCTCACGGTCGATGTTGCGGGCGAAGTCGGCCTCCGAGACGCTGGCGCGATAGGCGCCGACCCCGGTCGAGACGCGCTCGAAGCCGAAATAGGAGAAGGCCATGCTGCCTGCGGAGATGACGAGCACCACGGCAAAGCCGAGGATGATTTTGGCGCGGAACCGCAGGGTCGGAATGAGCGTGCCCTTGGATTTCGACGCGATACGACCGGCCATTCCAGCCCCCACCCTTGCCTTGCGGTAACCCCCAAAGGTCCGGGAAGCCGTGGCTCGCCCAGACCGGTGCGGAAAATTAGGGCAGAATCAATAAGGGGCGGTAAATTCGGCAGGTCCGCAATCCGGGTTCCCGAACGATTGCCGCCAAACCCGCCCATTGTTGCGGCAGTGCCGGAAAGGCCCTACTCTTTCCGGCACTTGGCGCGAGACCGAGGTCATCCAGAGGGAGTTACCGCGTGGGGCAGGCCGATCTTCGGTTTGGCAGTACATCGGGCGTTGCGGTTGCGAAGTCGAAAGCCTCGACCGTGGAAGCGGCCGTCGCTGACCTCGCCGAGCAGCTCGCCTCCGACGAGACGGCGCTCGTGCTGGTGTTCGTCTCTCCGCACTATGACCCCGATCGTTTCATCGCCGAGACCGCCGCGCGCTTCACCGATACCGTGGTCTGCGGCTGCACCACGGCGGGCGAGCTTGCCCCGGACGGCTGGGATGAGAACAGCGTCGTGGCGCTCGCCTTCAGCCGCCGGGACTTCAGCGCCGCGGTCCGCCCGATCCTGAACTTGCAGAATTTCCGCGTCGAGGACGGCCGCAGGGTCGGCGCCGAGCTGCGGCAGGAGCTGCGGACCACCTCCGAGGTCGACGGCGGCAATTCCTTCGGCCTCGTGCTGATCGACGGCCTGTGCCGGCGCGAGGAAGCGGTGATGTCCGCGCTCTATGCCTCGCTCGACGACATTCCCGTCGTCGGCGGCTCGGCCGGCGACGGCCTACGCTTCGAGAAGACGTTTGTGTTCTTCGACGGCAAAGCGCACACCAATGCGGCGCTGCTGATCCTGCTCAACACCGCGCTGCCGTTCCGCGTCTTCAAATGCGACAACTTCGAACCGCGCTCGCAGAAGATGGTGGTCACCGAGGCCGACATCGAAAACCGCACGGTCAAGGAGCTGAATGCCGAGCCGGCGGCGGAAGAATATTCGCGCATGGTCGGCATCATCGACGCCAAGCTCGACCCGTTCTCCTTCGCCTCCCATCCGGTGCTGGTGCGCGTCGGCGGCTCCTATTATGCGCGCTCGATCCAGCGCGTCGAGCCGGACGGCTCCCTGCACTTCTTCTGCGCCATCGACGAGGGCATGGTGCTCACCGCCGCGACCTCGCGCAGCCTGGTCGGCGCGACTCGCGATCTCTTTGCCGAGACCGAGGACCAGATCGGCGATGTCTCTCTCTATATCGGGTTCGAATGCCTGCTGCGCCGGCTCGACGCCGAGCAGCACCAGCTCGCGCGCGACATGTCGGAACTGTACCGGCAGAACCGCGTCGTCGGTTTCCACACCTATGGCGAACAGTTCGGCTCGATGCATGTGAACCAGACCTTTACCGGCGTCGCGATCGGCAGGCGGCCGGCGTGAGCGAGGTCTGGCAGGATCCGGAGACGGTCGAGCAGCTCCGGCGCGAAGCCGCCAAGCTGAAGAAGATCAACGCCGCGCTGATGTCCCGCGTCGAGCGCTCGATGGACCAGCAGCTCAACGCCTTCTCGCTGTTCGAGACCGCGATCGCGCTCGATCACCAGGTGCGCGACCGCACGCAGCAATTGCGCGACGCGCTGCACTCGGTCGAACGCGCCAATGAAGGCCTCACCCGCGCCAAGCAGCAGGCGGAGGCCGCAAGCTCGCTGAAATCGTCGGTGCTGATCTCGGTGACGCACGACCTGCTACAACCGCTGAACGCGGCGCGGCTGACGCTCTCGGCGCTATCAGAGATGATGGAATCGCAGGAGGCCGGCCTGTTGATCGACCAGGTCGACCGCTCGCTGCTGACGCTGGAAGACCTGCTGCGCTCGCTGCTCGAGATCGCAAAGCTCGATGCCGGCGCGCTGCACCCGGACGTGCGGCCGCTTCTCATCGCGCCGCTGTTCCAGCAATTGCGCGCCGAGTTCGAGCCGATCGCCATGCGGCAGGGATTGTCGCTGCGCATCCGCCCCTCCCCGCTCGCGGTCTCCTCCGATGCGATGATGCTGCGGCGGATCCTGCAGAACCTGCTTGCCAACGCGATCCGCTATACCCGCTCCGGCGGGGTCGTCATGGGCATCAGGCAGCGCGGCAACCGCGTGCTGATCCAGGTGACGGACACGGGGCCTGGCATCGCGCCGGCGCAGCAGGAGGCGATCTTTCGCGAATTCCAGCGCGGCGAGGCCAATTCCATCGACCAGGCCGGCTTCGGGCTCGGCCTCTCGATCGTCCGCCGCTTTGCAACCGTGCTCGGCCACGAGGTCCGGCTGTATTCGCAGATCGGCCGCGGCTCGACCTTCGTGCTGGAGCTGGAGCTGGCCGACCGCGCCGAGGTCGGCGACGAGGTCCACGAGGTCAAGCTCGCCACGCTGCACTATGGCGGCCTCGAAGGCGCAAAGATCCTGCTGATCGAGAACGATGCCTCCGGCTCGGCGGCGATGGCGGCGCTGCTGGAGGGATGGGGCTGCGACGTCGCCCCGACGCGCTCCGGCGCGGAAGCGGCCCAGCGCCTCTCCGAGCTCGGCGGCGCGCCCGATGCGATCATCGCCGATCTCCACCTCGACCATGGCGAGAGCGGCCTGTCGGCCGTCGACCAGATCCGGCAACAATTGAAGCTGGACGTGCCGGCCATGATCATCACCGCCGACTATTCCGAGAAGGCCGCCAAGGAAGCCAGCCTCTACGGGCTCGAAGTGCTGAAAAAACCGATCAAACCGGCCGAAATGCGGGCGCTGCTGTCGTTTTTGCTGACGTAGGGGTGGCTCGCCGAAAAAAGGGCGAAAAACAACCCCATGCACAGTAGAAACGGCGGCATCGCAAAAATTTTTATTTATCCGAATTTCGGCTTGACACCTCAAGCAAATCAATGGCATGATGCCATCATCGCGTATTGAGCGAGCGACGGCCCGTTGAGCCGTCCAACAGCGCAAAACGCAGCCATTATTCAGCATTCCGCGGCCGTAACAGCCTTATCATGCCAAAATGATGCACGCGGCCAACTTCCTCGACAAGGGCGGGGAGTGACGACCCATGAAGCACCGGTTGCCCGGACTCGACACGCTCCGTCGATATGAAGCCGCCTGGCTCCCGCACGACGTCTTCGCCGGCGTCGTGCTGGCGACGATGCTGGTCCCCGTCGGCATCGCCTACGCGGTCGCATCGGGCCTGCCCGGCATCTATGGCCTCTACGCGACGATCGTGCCGCTGCTGGCCTACGCGTTGTTCGGCCCGAGCCGCATTCTCGTCCTGGGCCCGGACTCCGCACTGGCGGGAATCCTCCTCGGCGTCATCACCCCGCTGGCGCACGGCGATCCCGTGCGGGCCGTGACGCTCGCCGGCATGATGGCGATCGTGTCAGGGCTGGCGTGCATCCTGGCGGGCATCGCGCGCCTCGGCTTCGTGACCGAGCTTCTCGCGAAACCGATCCGCTACGGCTACATGAACGGAATCGCGCTGACGGTCCTGATCAGCCAGTTGCCAAAACTCTTCGGCTTCTCCATCGAGGGCGAAGGCCCGTTGCGGAGCTTGTGGGCGACCGTCAAGGCGATCCTTGCGGGACAAATCAACTGGGTCGCGTTCGCGATCGGGGCCGCGACGCTGGCGATCATCCTGTTTCTCAGGAACAGCAGACTGCCGGGTATCCTGATCGCCGTCGTAGCGGCGACGATCGTCGTCGGCGTGCTCGATCTCGGCACGCTCCACGGCGTCAAGGTGCTGGGTCCGCTGCCTCAGGGGCTGCCGGCCTTCGCAATTCCATGGATCACCACCGACGACATTGTTCCGGTGGTGCTCGGCGGTTGCGCAATCGCAATGGTCTCGTTTGCCGACACCAGCGTGCTGTCACGATCCTACGCTGCGCGGCTGGGGACCCGGGTCGATCCCAATCAGGAGATGGTCGGACTTGGCGCGGCCAACCTGGCTACGGGCTTTTTCCAGGGCTTTCCGATCAGCAGCAGCAGCTCGCGCACGCCTGTTGCGGAAGCCGCCGGCGCGCGCACCCAACTCACCAGCGTCGTCGGCGCGCTCGCCATCGCCCTGCTTCTGCTGGTCGCGCCAAACCTGCTGCAACATCTGCCCACCGCCGCACTGGCAGCCGTCGTCATCGCGTCCGCAATCGGCCTCATCGAAATAACCGATCTCAAGCGCATCTATCGCATCCAGCGCTGGGAGTTCTGGCTGTCGATCGTCTGCTTCGTCGGCGTTGCCGTGTTCGGCGTGATCCCGGGAATCGGCCTTGCGATCGCGCTTGCGATCATCGAATTCCTGTGGGACGGCTGGCGCCCCCACTCCGCCATCCTGGGGCGCGCCCAGGGCGTCAAAGGCTATCACGACATCACGCGCTATCCGGACGCGCGCCGGATTCCCGGACTGGTGCTGTTCCGCTGGGATGCGCCGCTGTTCTTTGCCAATGCCGAGTTCTTCCGGGAGCGCGTGATGGATGCGGTCGCGACTTCGCCGACACCGGTGCGCTGGCTGGTCGTGGCCGCGGAGCCGGTGACGAGCGTGGACGTCACCGCCTGCGACGTGGTGGCTGAGCTGGACCAGACGCTGAGCGCACAAGGCATCGAGCTTTGTTTTGCCGAACTCAAGGACCCCGTGAAGGACAAGCTGAAGCGGTTCGGCCTGTACACGCAGCTAGGCGAGCACTACTTCTTCCCGACGATCGGCGTCGCTGTCGCCCGCTATCTCGCGACCAACAATGTGGCGTGGAAGGACTGGGAAGACTGATCGGCGATCGCTGCCGGCAATTCAATCCGCGGCTATCGCTCCGGGGACCGCGACCAAATTCCTGTCCAGTTTCCCCAGCTCGGTTCGCGCAGTATCGATCAGCGCAATCAGGCGGTCTGATTGCTCGATCAATGCATTCCTCGGCATGTTGCCCTGGCTCTCGCGCAGGACGATGCGGATGCACTTGTTGGCCAGCTCCAGGACGCAAAGGGCGCGGATCGCGTCCTCGCGGCTCTTGATGCTTGCAGCGTCAAGCGAACGTGCGACGTCGCCGATGGCCTGAAGCCGCTTCGCAGCCGCCAGAGATTCGGCGCTCGCACGGCCATTCCCCGAGGCAAGATTGTCAGCTCCAGCAAGCATTCTGCACCTCAACTCCTCTGAGATCGGTTGCATGCGGACGCAAGAACATCGGAATTTCCACCATCGGGGACTTAAAGCGGACCGCCGAACGAGGTTCGGCGGCCCAGATATTTCGGCTTGGTGGCCGAACAACCGCCCCGCATGCCAGCCGACAAGAACTTCAAGTATAAGAGAGACCTAGCACCCCGAGTTCCGCCACGTACCTCGGTTGATTGCGAGCTGGTAGATTTACGAGGTGAGGTGCTCCTGAACCGGGAGCTTCGCTCCGGGGTTCGCTGTCAATGCGGCGCAGCGTTTGGAGGCGACCCGACCGGCAAAATGATCTCAAACAGCGCGCCGCCTTCACGCGAGGAGGCCAGCAACTGTCCTTCATGACGCTCGATGATCATCCGACAGATGGCCAACCCTAACCCCATCCCATGAGATTTGGTGGTGACGAAGGCATCGAAGATCGTGTCGAGCTTTTCCGGATCGATGCCGGGTCCGGTGTCGAATACCTTGATGCTGACGCCGTCGTGCGGCCGCTTCTCGGTCGTCAATTGCAGAACCCTTTGCCTGCCTTGCATGACGTCCATGGCCTCGATCGCGTTGCGAACCAGGTTGAGCAGGACCTCTTGCAGTTGACCCGGATGTCCCCAAACACGCGGTAGACCCGGCATCAGTTCGACCCGTGTCTCAATACGATGCTCCACCAATTCGCCGTGCATGATGTCCAGAACGCGCGATGCCAATTCGTTCGCGTCGACCGGCCTGAACTCCCGCTGGGGCGGTCTGAACAGGTCGCGAATATTGTCGAATATCTGGCTCGCGCGATGACCTTCGTTGACGATGTTGTTCAGCGCAGACCGGGCCTTTTCGATATCTGGCTGCCCATGGCCAAGAAACCGCAACGCGGTGCTCCCTCTCATCACGATAGTCGCCAGCGGCTGTTTCACTTCGTGCGAGATCGAGGCCACGATCGCTTCGAGGTTCATCAACTTGTTGTCGCGCTCGCGCCGCAACATCTGGTTCGCGCGGGCAAGGCGCGTGTACAGTCCCGCGGTCTCTGCCAGCAATATCACAAGGACGATCGTCGACGTCGCAAGCGACAGGAGACGACTGACATAGAAGCCAAGACTGAAGCGAACCACCGTGAGTGCCAGTTCGCCGATCAGGGCACAGATCACGACCATCAGCCAGAGATCGAGCACGGACCTTCGGCGCGACCATAAGAAGAAAAGTGCAAATGTGCATATCAAGAGGTCGAACGTCGGCGCAAAGCGACCCAGCGGCGTGAGACCCGATGCGCTCGTGAAGAGGCGCGGCAGGAACGGATCGCCCGCGATCGCGAGCCATACGAGGACCAGCACGAGGGCGACGGTCAAGATTACACACGCTGCGATCGCCGGCCAGATCGAGCCTTGAACTCCGTGCGTCTCGTCCTTTGACCAAGTGTACGTCGCGACCGCCATCGGGAAGCCGAAATGCCAGAAGATGTACAGCCAGGCCGTGGTCTGGACGCCGGCGCCGAAAAGGCCCGTCTCCGAGAATGCGCCGGGAAAGGTGAGCGCGTGAGGAATGACGATGAGCGCCGTGAAGAGATATCCTCCCGACAGCACGAGAAGTCCCCGCCGTCGCGAGATCGAGAACTGACCAAACAGCAGAATCGCCGTGATCAGATCGGTCACGAGAATCGTGGCATTCAGGAACGGAATGAATGCCGCGAATTGCGGGAGCGGCGTTGCGGCGATCGGAGCGACGGTTGCGACAGCGATCGCAAGAGCCGCAACGGCGGCCGCCGCGGTTCGGTACTGCCGCGATGTGGGCTCGAGGTTGATGAGTCCGACGTCGGCGCCGGGCGCTTCGGGCGCTGCAATGTCGTCATTGCGCCCTCCTTCCGTATCGTCCAGGGCAGCGCTTTGGGTCATCTCGTCGCTTGTGGAACGTTGCCGGCCAGCCAGAGGCGGACGAGATCAGGCAAGCCCTTGGTGCCGGTCTTGTCCATGATGTGCGCGCGATGGAATTCCACCGTGCGAGGGCTAATGCCGAGCGCGGCGGCAATCTCCTTGTTGGATTTGCCGGCAACGAGGCCCTCGAATACTTCGATCTCTCGCGACGTCAATTTCTGCAGAGTTTGCCGGGCCACTTCGACATCAATCGCACCGGTATCGCTGGATCGCGGACGCAACGCGGAATCGATCGCGGTCAACAACGTATCGGCCTCGAACGGTTTCTCCAGAAAGTCGACGGCGCCCAACTTCATGGCCGCAACGGCCATTGAGACATCGCCGTGACTGGTGATCAGCATGAACGGCAAAGCCAAGCCGGCGATCCGGAGACGGCGAAGCAGCGTGAGACCGTCCATTCCGGGCATGCGGACATCGCTCACAATACAGCCCGGCTCCAGGTCACTACCCCGCGAGAGCAACTCCTCGGCTCTGGCATAGGCGTGGACGGTGTAGCCCGCATCCTGGAGCAACTCGACCAGAGACTCTCGCATTGGCCGGTCGTCTTCCACGACATGGATGACAGTTTCGCCAGGCACACGCGTCTCCTCTGGGGCCGGCAGCCAGCGCGACAGATAGCAGCGCCGGCTCGCACCGGATTGACAGGGATCAAGCAGAGGACTGGTTGCGGATTACCGCCTGTCTTTTTCGGGGATGGGCCGCACCTCGTAGAGATACTAGCTCGCAATCACCCGAGTTCCTGACTTGTTCGAGCCCAGTTAGGTTCGATTCCGCAAAGGGGCGACGTGGAGCGAGGTGCAGATGACCGATACGACCGAGCACTTCGTCACGACGCAGAACATCCGTCACTTCCAAGGCCTGTTGAAGACGGAAGCGCACCCGGACAAGCGCAACATATTGCTTCAGTTGCTCGCGATTGAGCTGGCCAAGCTTCCGAGATCCGCGAGGCGCGAAATGAGGGATCCGCCGGGTCTAGGGTAACGCAAGGTTTGGGCGGTGTGGTGAAACGAAAGTCCCCCCTACGTCCCGCCACACCGAACAAAAAGGGCCGTCGAACCCCGCCTCGACGGCCCTTTTTCCTTGTGCGTCAGCAAGCGAGAACATCCGTTCAGCCGCGTCGGCGGAGCGGGACCGGAGGAGGCGTGTAGCGCTGCCAGATCGTCCCGTTGTCGAACTGAATCGTCACGCCGTCCGGCGTATAGACCGCACCACTGTCGTAGATATCGACCCAGATGCGGGTCGCCGGCGCGAACCAATCCGGCCAAGCACGCGAAGGCACGCCGGCTTCCGTCAGGAGATTGAGCGTGGGCCCGTTTTGCGTGACATAAGCCAGCATATCGTCGCGGCACTTCTGGACACACTGATAGGTGCCCGTCAGGCTTACGGATTGTGCTGATGCACTGCCGCCGATCAGCATTCCGATGAGGCCGACGGTAAGCGAAAGATATCGCACGGCCATGATCCTTTCGTTTGCAACACGATCAACTCCGGGCGGGAGCCGGCGAAAGCATTAGCGTGCCATTCCTGGGGATCGTTGATTCCGATCAAGCCCGCTCGCGCTTCCGCTCAGGTGGACGCCAATCGCCTCAGGAAAGGTCGGTATTCAAATGCTCTGATAGAAGCGAAGGTGTGATTGGGATCGATACTTCACTCGGCCCGCCTACGACTCCGGCTGTTCGCGCTTGGCGTCGGCCTGGCTGGCGAGTGTGGTGAAATCGATCTTTGCCATCTCCACGATCGCCTTGGTGCGGCTGAGCACGTTCAGCTTGCGCAGGATGTCCGACACGTGGACCTTCACGGTGGTCTCGGAGATCTTGAGCTCATAGGCGATCTGCTTGTTCTGCAGGCCGCGCTTGAGCATCTCGAGCACGCGCAATTGCTGCGGCGTGAGATCGTGCAGGCGCTTCAAGAACTCCTGGGGTGGGCCTGCCGACCGCAGCGGACGCGCCAGCGCGCGATAGGCCTGCGGCAGGCAGATGGACCCAGCGAGAACCTCACGGATCGACTGCGCAAGCTCCTGCTTCGAGGCGGATTTGAGCAGATAGCCGGAAACGCCGAGCGACAGCGCCGTGCTGATGATTTGCGGATCCTGGTAGCCTGAAATGATGACGACGGGGATGCGCGGAAACGCCTTGCGGATACGGATGAGGCCGGACAGGCCGGTGGTGCCCGGCATCACGAGATCGAGAAGGATCAGGTCGACGGCCTCGGTCGACGACAGGAGGGAGAGTGCCCCGTCGATCGAGGTCGCCTGCAGGACGTCGGTCCCGGGCATCTCCTTCTGGAGCGCGCCTTCCAGGGCTTCGCCAAACAAAGGATGATCTTCGACAATCAGAAATCGCGTCACGTTCGGGTAGTCCCAATCGTTGCCGGGTTTCGATGCGGAAAAATATAGCATGTCCGAGCCGCACGCGACCGGCTTGATTCAGATCAAGAACGGGGAATGATCATTGCGGCCGGCCGCGGTCGGCCCGTACCGAGGCCTTGGTCCTGGGATCGGGCAGCTCGATCTTGCCGATCTCGATCACCGCCTTGTTGCGGCTGAACAGGCCGAGCTTGCGCAGGATCTCGGTGATGTGCGCCTTCACCGTGGATTCGGCGAGCTGCAGCTCCTGCGCGATCTGCCGGTTCGGATAGCCACGGCGCAGCAGATCCAGCACGCGCAATTGTTGCGGCGTCAGGTCGCGCAGCTTGACCTCCATCGCCTTGGCGCTCGCGGCCTTGCGCCGCTCGGGCGTCGCCACAAAATCTTTCGGCACCGAGACCGATCCGCTCAGCACGCCCTCGATCGATTGCGCGAGCTCGCGCTTGGAGGTGGATTTTGGCAGGTAGCCGGCCGCACCCAGCGCCAAGGCCTCGCGGACCACGTGCTGGTCCTCCTCGCTCGAGACGATCGCAACCGGCAGGCGCGGATAGGTCTCGCGCAGGCGAAGGAAGCCGGAGAAGCCCTCGGCGTCGGGCAGCGAAAGATCGAGCAGCGCGAGGTCGATGCCCTGTTCGGCGGCGAGGATATGCAGCGCATCCTCGATCGACATCGCCTCGAAGATCTGCGCCTCGGGCAATGCCATGCGGACGGCGTTGCCGAGCGCCTCGCGAAACAGCGGATGATCGTCGATGATCAGGAAGCTGGTCATGGCGCCTTCCAGGAACTCACCCGCTGCGTCCACCCTGCGCGCGGAACGGGCTTCACCGGCACCGGGGCGATGCGGAACCGACGCTATCGCCTTTTCCGTTCCGATGAAATCGGAACGGGGCTCTAGATTCTCATTTTGACGCGTTTTCTCTACGCGAACCGGTGCCCACTTCGCTTGAAAACGCTCTCCTACATCTTCCCGCATCCGTCCGGTCATGACCGCATCAGTCGTTCGATTCGACCTGGACGGTCATCAGGAAGGCGTAGACGCTCTCCAGCTGGTCGTCGGTAAAGACCTCCTTCCAGGAGGGCATGCCCTTGGCCGGACGACCCTCATGCACGGTCTTGAGGTAGGTCGTGTGCATGTCGTCGCCGTAGCGATGACGCAACAGGCGGAGGTCGATCTTCTTTTCGCTCTGCACGGCGTCGGGGCCGTGGCAATGCGCGCAGGTGCCGTTGAAGATTTCCTTGCCGGAATTGACCGCCTCGGCATTCTTCGGCAACGCATCGCCCTTGGTCTCGGTCGCCACGACGTTCGCGACCTGCGCCACGGCGGTTCCGTTCCCCGTCGTCACGCCTGACAGCGCCGCATGCGCCGCGCCGAAGCGAACGGGCTGGCCGCCCGGCAGGCCGTATTTGGCGGCGAGATCGGCGATCACGGGCGCGAGCTGCGGCAGCACGGCATCGACGCGGTCACGCAACTCGGTCGATGTCCTGGCGAAGCCGATCGCCGCATCCCAGGTCAGGCCTTCGCCTTCCGTGAGCTGGATGCGGTAGCGATCCTGATAGGCGGTCTTGTTCAGCCAGCCGGCGACCGGGCCCCAGATGAAGGCGACGTCGGCCGTGCCCTCTTCGAGCGCCTTCATGCCTTCCTCGGGCGACAGCACCGTCACCTTCCGGATCTCGTCGCGCGCCGCCAGCAGATTTTGCGGCGTCGAGGCGAACTGCACGGCAACGCGCTTGCCGCGGAGATCGTCGATGCCGTTGACGGCGCGGTCTTTCGCGGTGACCAGCGCGTAACCTTGCCTGGCAAAGGTGCTCGAGAAGATCACGGATGGACCCATGAAATCGTCGGAGCGCGGCAGGCCGATCATGGCATCGCACTGCTTGCCGAGCAGCGTGACGCGCACGGTGCGCTTGCCGAAATAGGATTTGTACCAGTCGTAGACGATCGGCTGGCCCAGCGCCCTGGCGAGTGCCTGACCGATCTCGACATAGAAGCCCGGCTGCGCGGGATTGTCGCTGGAGAACGGAAGATTGGTCGGATCGGCGCAAAGACGGAACGGCTGCACCTCGTCGGCGCCAGCGGTTGTCGCTGAAACGAAGAGCGCTGAAGACACCGCGAGCGCAAGGATTGCAAGACTACCAGAATGGCCCGGACGCATTGTCATCTCCCGTCATTCGGCTTGGCGTGGGCTGCGGCAGAAAGCTCGATCCACAAGGCCTGATCCACAAGGCTTGATCCACAAGGCTTGATCCACAAGGCTTGATCCACAAGGCTTGGCCGCAGTCACGCTTTGGAAAGAACGCGCGCGTACCCGTCGTCAGATACGCGCGCGAGTGGTCACTGGACGGAGAACACGAAGAGCGAGCCGCCCTCAGGCGCTGCGGCGGTCATCTTCTTACCCACGTCACCCAGGAACGCCGGGAGTGCAGCGGTCCGGCCGACGACGATGGCGACGTATTGCTTGCCGTCGACCATGTAGGTCACGGGACCGGCGCCAATGCCCGACCCGAGGTTCTTGGTCCAGAGAACTTTTCCAGACTTGGCATCGATGGCGCGGAAGTCGCCACGGATGTTACCGGCGAACACAAGACCGCCGCCGGTGGTGAGCGTGCCGCCGTTGAACGGCAGGTCTTCCTTGATCGACCAGACCTTCTTCTGGTTCACGGGATCCCACGCCACGAGCTCGCCGAGGAAGCCGCCCGGACCTTCCTTGGTCGGGAATTCGGCACCGAGATAGAACACGCCGCGCTTGTAGGAGACGTCGGAGACCGACCAGTCCATGCAGACATTGTTGGACGGAATGTAGACCAGGCCGGTTTGCGGGTTGAACGACATCGGCTGCCAGTTCTTGCCGCCGATCAGGTTCGGACAGATGTCCTTGGCGGGGTGACCCGGGCCCGGACGCTTGTCGGGGTCCTCGACGGCGCGCATGGTGGCGATGTCAAAGCTCTTCGCCCAGTTGGAGTAGACGTACTTCTCCGCCGACAGCACCTTGCCCGTTTCGCGGTTGGCGACGAAGAAGAAGCCGTTGCGATCCGCCTTCATCAGCGTCGGCACCGTGTTGCCGCCGATCTTCAGGTCAGCCAGCACGGCTTCGTTGACGCCGTCATAGTCCCAGGCGTCGGCCGGCGTGGTCTGGATATGCCACTTGATCTTGCCGGTGTTCGGATCGAGCGCGATCGTCGAGGCGGTGTAGAGGTTGGTCAGCTTGCCAAAATTGCCGTCGCCGGTCGAACGCACCGCGGTGTTCCACGGACCGGGATTGCTGGTGCCCCAATAGACCGTGTCGGTCTTGGCATCGTAAGAGCCGACCAGCCAGGCCGCGCCGCCGCCGTTCTTCGCGGAATCGCCCTTCCAGGTGTCGCCGCCGGGCTCATCCGGCGTCGGCACGGTGTAGGTCTGCCAAAGCTGCTTGCCGGTGTTGATGTCGAAGGCGAGCAGCGCGCCGCGCACGCCATACTCGCCGCCGCCAAAGCCGGTGATGACCTTGTCGCGCACCACCAGCGGCGGTGACGTGATCACCGAGCCCTGCTTGTAGTCGACGACCTTGGCGGTCCACAGGGACTTGCCGGTCGCGGCATCGAGCGCCGTCAGCTTGCCGTCGAGGCGGCCGACGAAGATCTTGCCGTCGGCATAGGAGACGCCGCGATTGTTCACGTCGCAGCAGGCGTATTGCAGCACGTCGTCGGGAATGTCGGGCTCATAGGTCCATTTGCGCGCGCCCGTGGCGGCATCGAGCGCATAGACGTATTTCGGACCCCAGGACGACGAGACGTAGAGCGTGTTGCCGATCACGATCGGCGAGGATTCGTTCGAGCGCAGCGACGCCAGCGAGAACGAATAGGCGAGCGAGAGCTTGCCGGCGTTCTCGGTGTTGATCTGGTTCAGCGTGGAGAAGCGCGTGTTGCCGTAATCATGGCCGGCGACGGCCCACTGATTGGCATCGGCCTGCGCCTTCACCAGCGAATCATTGGCGCGAACGCCGGATGTCACAGCAGCGAGCATTGCGATCATCGAAATGCCGGCCAAAAATCCCTTGGTGCCTAAGGTCATTCATTCCCTCCGCGATGTTGTTGTCCGCGCCGCGTTGGACGCTGATGCGCTTTGTGCTTTTCGATGCGCGAGTTCGACTGCGTGCATCGTGTGAAAATCAAAGCATCGTGTTTGCGCGCTTGGTATGGGCGGAAGGTAGTAGTGCAAATCATTGTCGATCTTCGATCGCATGTCGTTGTCGCAGCTTGAATCTTGTCGCGCGGTTGCGACTTAAGTCGTGCGATCGACGCGCGCCGCGTTGCGCGCGATGATTTGGTCCACGCGACTCGGCCGTAGGGTGGGCAAAGCCGCCGGGTCGCGCGAATGCGCGTCCGATGGCGTGCCCACCTCTTCTCCCGCAATCGTGGATGAACAAATGGTGGGCACGCTGCCGCCGCCGCTCTGCGAGCGGCGGTGTTCGCTTTGCCCACCCTACAGGTTCCGCGATTGCGTCCGCGTCACGATGCCGGCGCGACGACGCCGGCAAAATTCTCGAAAAAATTCGCGGCGAGTTTCTTCGACGTCGAATCGATCAGGCGCGAACCGAGCTGCGCGAGCTTGCCGCCGATCTGCGCTTCGGTCTCGTAATGCAGGATGGTGATGTCGGGCGCCTCTTCCTCGAGCCGCACTTTTGCACCGCCCTTGGCAAAACCCGCGACGCCGCCGGCGCCTTCGCCGATGATGCGATAGGAGTTGGGTGCGTCGATATCGGTCAGCGTCACCTTGCCGTTGAAGGTCGCCTTCACGGGGCCGACCTTGAGCACGACGGTTGCGGTCATCTCGGTCGGCGACGCCATCTCGAGCGACTGGCAGCCGGGAATGCAGCGCCTGAGAATCTCGGGATCGTTGAGCGCGGCCCACACCTTCGCCTTCGATGCCGGAATGCGCTGGCTGTCGATCATCTGCATGGCTTCCACCCTCCGCTGGTTGTGTTTGTACGGTCGGTAGAGCCGTTCTCTGCACCAGACAATCGCCAGGAAGTACTAGGCGCACGCAGTGCGGCAAGATTGCCCGAACGGACCCCAGGCGGCAATCGCCACGAAGAAAATCAATGACTTAGCCGACAAACCCCTACTACCAAGATCGCGATTACAAACAGGCGACGCCGTGGTCCACTTCACGGCAACAACGAACGCTTCTTGAGGGAGAGACGACGCGCGGCAGGGCTGACGTCGAGGAGGGAAGGTCTCGCATCAACGCGAGCCACAGCACCGCCGCAGACGAGACACCTGTTTCATTCCGCTGACTTCATGAGGTTCGCGCCATCCTCTGGCCGCGACAACGACGAATGCTGTCCATTCGCGGCTTCATCAGCGCTTCGATGACTTTTCCGTGACGCCACCTTCGGCAGCACGGCGACCAAAATGCCAGTTGCAAAGTTCCGTTGCGCTGTTTCTAATTGGAATAACGACAAACATTCGGGAGGGTATTCACGTGTCTACGGTCAAACTGACGGTGAACGGCAAGGCGGTCTCGGTCGATGTCGAAGACCGCACGCTTCTGTCAAATCTCCTGCGGGACAATCTCAACCTCACCGGCACCCATGTCGGCTGCGACACCAGCCAGTGCGGCGCCTGCGTCGTGCATATCGACGGCCGCGCGGTGAAATCCTGCACCGTGCTCGCAGGCCAAGCCAACGGCTCCAGCATCACCACGATCGAAGGCCTCGCCAAGGGCGACGAACTGCATCCGATGCAGGCAGCGTTCCGCGACAATCACGGCCTGCAGTGCGGCTTCTGCACGCCGGGCATGATCATGTCGGCCGTCGACATCGTGCATCGCTATGGCGGCCAGCTCGACGAGGCGACCGTTCGCCACGAGCTCGAAGGCAATATCTGCCGCTGCACCGGCTACCACAACATCGTCAAGGCGGTGCTGGATGCGGCCGGCCGCATGAAGGTCTCGCAGGCGGCCGAGTAGCCGCTCGCCTCAATCAAACAACCACTGCTGCCTTCGACCGAAGGCGCGGTTTTACTAATTCCCGTCGGGAGGACAGGACATGGGTGTTGAAGGCATTGGCGCAAGCGTCGTGCGCAAGGAAGACAAGCGTTTCATTACCGGCAAGGGCCGGTACGTTGACGACATCAAACTGCCGGGCATGACCTATGCCCATTTCATCCGCAGCCCGCATGCGCACGCCAAGGTGAAGGGGATCGATTCCTCCGCCGCGCTGAAGATCCCTGGCGTGGTCGCGGTGCTCACCGGCAAGGAGATCGTCGACGACAAGGTCGGCAACCTGATCTGCGGCTGGGCCATCACGTCAAAGGACGGCAGCCCGATGAAGATGGGCGCATGGCCCGCGATGGCGCCGGAGACGGTGCGCTTCGTCGGCCAGGCCGTCGCGGTCGTGATCGCCGAGACCAAGAATCTGGCGCGCGACGCGGCCGAGGCCGTGGTCGTCAATTATGAAGAGCTTCCGGCTGTCGCCGACGTCACGTCGGCGATCAAGGCCGGCGCGCCGCAGCTTCACCCCGAAGCGCCCGGTAACCAGGTCTATGACTGGGTGATCGGCGACGAAGCCGCGACCAGCGCCGCGTTCGCGAAGGCGGCGAATGTGGTGAAGCTCGACCTCACCAACAACCGCCTCGCGCCCAATCCGATGGAGCCGCGCTCGGCGATTGCCGATTACGACACCGCGGAAGAGCACTACACGCTCTACACGACGTCGCAGAACCCGCATGTCGCCCGCCTCGTGCTGTCGGCGTTCTACAACATCGCCCCCGAGCACAAGCTGCGCGTGATCGCGCCCGACGTCGGCGGCGGCTTCGGCTCCAAGATCTACATCTACCCCGAAGAGATGGTGGCGCTGTGGGCCTCCAAGAAGACCGGCCGTCCGGTGAAGTGGACCGGCGACCGCACCGAAGCCTTCCTCACCGACGCGCATGGCCGCGACCACGTCACCCATGCCGAGATGGCGTTCGACGCCAGCAACAAGATCGTCGGCTTGAAGGTGAAGACCTACGCCAATTTCGGCGCCTACATGTCGCTGTTCTCCTCGGCGGTGCCGACCTATCTCTACGCGACGCTGCTGTCGGGCCAGTACGTCATCCCGGCGATCCATGCCGAGGTGATCGGCGTCTACACCAACACCACGCCGGTCGACGCCTATCGCGGCGCCGGTCGGCCCGAGGCGAGCTACCTGCTCGAACGCATGATGGAGACGGCGGCGCGGCAGTTGAAGGTCGATCCGGCGGCGCTGCGCAAGGCGAACTTCATCACCCAGTTCCCGTACCAGACGCCCGTCATCATGGCCTACGACGTCGGCGACTTTAACGCTTCCCTCGACGCGGCGATGAAGGCGATCGATTACGCCGGCTTCGCCGGCCGCAAGGCGCAGGCGAAGGCGGCCGGCAAGCTGCGCGGCATCGGCGTGTCCTGCTACATCGAGGCCTGCGGCATCGCGCCGTCGAAGGCGGTCGGCAGCTTAGGTGCCGGCGTCGGCCTGTGGGAATCGGCCGAAGTGCGCGTCAACCCGGTCGGCACCATCGAGATCCTCACGGGTTCGCACAGCCACGGCCAGGGCCACGAGACGACGTTCTGTCAGCTCGTCGCCGAACGCCTGGGGGTTCCGATCAGCCAGGTCTCGATCGTCCATGGCGACACCGACAAGGTGCAGTTCGGCATGGGCACCTACGGCTCGCGTTCGGCGGCCGTCGGTCTCACCGCGATCCTCAAAGCCATGGAGAAGATGGAGGCCAAGGCCAAGAAGATCGCAGCGCATGCGCTGGAGGCTTCCGAGGCCGACATCGTCATCGAGAACGGCGAGTTCAAGGTGACGGGCACCGACAAGGCGATCGCCTTGCCGATGGTCGCGCTCGCGGCCTACACCGCGCACAATCTGCCTGACGGGATGGAGCCGGGCCTGAAGGAAAGCGCCTTCTACGACCCGACCAACTTCACCTTCCCGGCCGGCGCTTACATCTGCGAGCTCGAGGTCGATCCCGGCACCGGCAAGACCAGCTTCGTCAACTTCGTCGCAGCCGACGATTTTGGCCGGCTGATCAACCCGATGATCGTGGAGGGACAGGTCCATGGCGGGCTCGCCCAGGGTATCGGGCAGGCGCTGCTGGAGCACGCGGTCTATGACAGCAACGCTCAGCCGATCACGGCGTCGTTCATGGATTACACCATGCCGCGCGCCGACGATTTGCCGTCGTTCAAGCTCAGCCACACCACGACGCTCTGCCCGGGCAATCCCCTGGGCATCAAGGGTTGCGGCGAGGCCGGCGCGATCGGCGCTTCCGCTGCCGTGATCAACGCGATCACGGACGCGATCGGCAAGAACAATCTGGAAATGCCCGCAACCCCCGACCGGGTGTGGCGCACGATCCATTCGGCTTGAGAGGAGCAACGAAGATGTATCAGACCACCTATCATCGCGCCTCCTCCGTGGACGAGGCCGCTTCCCTGTTCGGCAAGGGGAGCGAGGCCAAGTATCTCTCCGGCGGCCAGACGCTGCTGCCGGTCATGAAGCAGCGCCTCGCCAGCCCCTCAGACGTGATCGACCTTGCCAAGATCAAGGAGCTGATCGGCGTCGAGGCTGCCGGCGACACGCTGACCATCAAGGCCGCCACGCCGCACTATGACGTCGCGACCAGCGCGGCCGCGAAACAGGCGATCCCTGCGCTCGCCTATCTGGCCTCGCTGATCGGCGATCCAGCCGTGCGTTATCGCGGCACGATCGGCGGCTCGCTCGCCAACAACGACCCGGCTGCGGACTATCCGGCCGCGACGCTGGCGTTGGGCGCGACGATCAAGACCAACAAGCGCACCATCGGTGCGGACGACTACTTCAAGGGCCTGTTCACGACGGCGCTCGAAGACGGCGAGATCATCACCGCCGTGTCGTTCCCGGTTCCGGCCAAGGCGGGCTACGCAAAATTCCCGCATCCGGCCTCGCGCTTCGCGCTGACCGGCGTGTTCGTCGCCAAGACCAAGTCGGGCGATGTCCGCGTTGCGGTGACCGGCGCGTCACAGAGCGGCGTGATGCGGGTTGCGGCACTGGAGAATGCCTTGAAGGCGAACTGGTCGGCGTCGGCGGTGGACAGCGTCTCGATTCCGTCGAGCGGGCTGCTGTCGGATCTCCACGGCTCGTCCGATTACCGCGCCAACCTCATCAAGGTGATGGCAGGACGCGCGGTGACTGCGGCGGGATAGTTAGCGACTCAACACAAAAATTCCGCGGCGCGCAGAAATGCGCGCCGTTTTTATTTGCCGTGTGCGACGCGAAAGCGCTTGCCTCACGAGAGCTAAGGCGGGAAAAGTTAATCGCGCAATTAACTCGCGAGGAAACAAGAACCGTGCTCGATAAACCCGCCCAGGAAGCCTCCGTTCGCGCATCCGGCCCGCTCACGGGCTTTCGCATCGTCGAGTTCGCCGGCATTGGTCCTGGCCCGTTCGCCTGCATGCTGCTCGCAGACATGGGCGCCGATGTCGTGACGCTCGACCGCGTCGGCGCGAAGAAGAGCATGAAGTCGGTGGCGGGCCGCGGCCGCAAGGTGATCGAGCTCGATCTCAAGGACAAGGCAGCGATCGCGCAAGCGCTCGACCTGCTCGCGAACGCCGATGCGCTGATCGAGGGCTTTCGTCCCGGCGTGATGGAGCGGCTCGGGCTCGGGCCCGATGTCGTGCTCGCGAAGAATCCAAAGCTGGTCTATGGCCGCATGACCGGCTGGGGCCAGGAGGGCCCGCTCGCGAATGCCGCCGGCCACGACATCAACTACATCTCCATCACCGGCGCACTCGCGGCGATCGGCACCAAGGACGCGCCAGTGCCGCCGCTCAACCTCGTCGGCGATTTCGGCGGCGGCGCGCTCTATCTCGTTGTCGGCGTGCTCGCCGCGCTGCTCGAGGCGCAAAGGTCCGGCAAGGGCCAGGTTGTTGACACCGCGATGTGCGACGGCGCGGCATCGCTGATGTCGTTCTTCTTCGACATGACCGCGATGGGCCGCTGGAGCGAAGGCCGCGACCAGAACTTTCTGGACGGCGGCGCGCATTTCTACGGCGTCTACGAATGCGCCTGCGGACACTTCATCTCGATCGGCTCGATCGAGCCGCAGTTCTATGCACTGTTGCGCCAGCATGCCGGGCTGCTAGATGCCGATTTCGACGCGCAAATGGACCGCAAGGCCTGGCCGGCGCTGAAGGAGAAGCTGAAGGCGGTCTTCAAGAGCAAGACGCGCGAGGACTGGTGCAAGATCATGGAAGGCACCGACATCTGCTTCGCGCCGGTGCTGACGATGTCGGAGGCAACGCAGCATCCGCACATGGTCGCGCGAAAAGTTTTCGTCGAGCGCCACGGCGTCAAGCAGCCGGCCCCCGCGCCACGCTTCTCGCGCACGGTGTCGACGATTCGCGAGCCGGAGGGGGCGGAGATCGCCGCGGTGACAAAGGCTTGGGCGGGGAGATAGGTCTCCGCTGCAGCGTCACACTCCGTCGTCGTCCCGGACAAGCGAGCGAAGCGGAGCGCCGATCCGGGACCCATAGCCACAGGGAGTGGTTTGGCGAAGACTCGGGGTTACCAGCTCGCACAACAACTGCGCCCTGGGGGTATGGGTCCCGGATCGGCGCGCGCTTAAGGCGCGCTTGTCCGGGACGACACCTGTTGTGACACGACAGCGCAGTTAGTATCCGCAAACTACGCCGCGTTACCGACCTTCAGCACCCCGCGCCGGATCTGGTCTTCCTCGATCGATTCGAACAGGGCTTTGAAATTGCCCTCGCCAAAGCCGTCATCGCCCTTGCGCTGGATGAACTCGAAGAAGATCGGGCCGATCGCGTTCGCCGAGAAGAGCTGCAGCAGCACTTTTGTCTGGCCGCCGTCGACCACGCCTTCGCCGTCGATCAGGATGCCGTTCTTCTTGAGACGCGCTAGGTCCTCGCCGTGCCCGGGCAATCGCGCATCGACCTTCTCGAAATAGGTCTCGGGCGGTGACGGCATGAAGGGAAGTCCGGCGTCGCGCAGGCCTTCGATGGTGCGATGGATGTCGCGGCAGCCGCAGGCGATGTGCTGGATGCCCTCGCCGCGATAGGTCTTCAGATATTCCTCGATCTGGCCGGAATCGCCAGCGTCCTCGTTGATGGGAATGCGGATCTTGCCGTCGGGGCTGGTCAGTGCGCGCGAGAACAGGCCCGAGGCACGGCCCTCGATGTCGAAGAAGCGTATCTGGCGGAAGTTGAACAATTTTTCGTAGAAGCCGGCCCAGACATCCATGCGGCCGCGATGGACGTTGTGGGTGAGATGGTCGAGATAGAACAGGCCGGCGCCGACGGGGCGCGGATCGCGCGCACCCAGCCAGTCGAACTCGGCATCGTAGGCCGAGCCCTTCGCGCCGTAGCGATCGACGAAATACAGGAGACTGCCGCCGATGCCCTTGATCGCGGGGACATCGAGCGTCTTCTGCGCGGGTGACACATCTGCCGGCTCGGCGCCGAGCGCGATCGCGCGATCATAAGCCGCCTTGGCATCGACCACGCGGAACGCCATCGACGGCGCGCAAGGGCCGTGCTGGGCGACGAAATCGAAACCGTGCGTGCCGGGCTCTTCGTTGACGAGGTAGTTGATGTCGCCCTGGCGATAGACCGTGATCTTCTTGCTCTTGTGCCGCGCGACCGGCGCAAAGCCCATCAGCTTGAACAGCGCGTGCAGTTCTTCCGGGTTCGGGTGCGCATATTCGACGAACTCGAACCCGTCGGTGCCCATCGGATTGTCGGCGCTGACAGTGGCTGGCGGCGCGTCGTGCGGAAACGGTCCCATCGGCAATATCTCCCAGATTGCTGGGATGAACTATCCTTCATCGGCCGCGCAATGAGCGTGCAAACGGGCCGCCCTTGGGCTAGGTTATGCACGATCCGTGCATGAAACTGGATTTTTACGCATGATTTCGGTTGACCCCTTCGACCTCAAGATTCTGCGCGCGCTGCAGGACGACGGTCGCCTCACCAACCAGGAACTCGCCGACGTCGCGGGGCTGTCGGCCTCGCAATGCTCGCGGCGCCGGATGCGGCTGGAGGAGGAGAAGGTGATCGCGGGCTATCACGCCGACCTCTCCAGCGAGGCATTGGGCTTTGGCGTGATCGCCTTCATCCAGGTGACGCTCGCCACGCACTCGCCGGACAACTCAAAGCGCTTTCGGACGCTGGTCGGCCGCATCGACGAGATCCAGGAGGCCTATTCGCTGACGGGCGACGCCGACTATGTGCTGAAGGCGGTGCTGCGCGACCTCAAGGGCCTTTCGAATCTGGTCAACGACATCCTGATGCCGCACCAGAGCGTCGCGCATGTGCGCTCCTCGATCGTGCTCGACCGGTTGAAGGAGAGCACGCGACTGCCCCTGAAGGAATTGCGGGCTGGCTGAAATCGAGGGAAATACGCCGTTCGCGCCAGGAGCGCGATCTGCGATCATATTGCTTTCAATAGGGACTTCCGAGATGGCACTGCAACTCCGGCCGAACTGCGAATATTGCGATTGCGACCTGCCGCCCGATGCAACGAATGCGCGGATCTGCTCCTATGAATGCACGTTCTGTGCGGACTGCGTCGAGACCAAGCTCTCCAACGTCTGCCCGAATTGCGGCGGCGGCTTTGAGCGGCGGCCGATCCGGCCTACGAAGGAGTGGCGGCTCGGCGTGTGCGTGACCAAGCACGTGCCGTCGGACAAGCGGGTGCATCTGAAGTACAGCGTCGAGGACGTCGCAGCGCATTGCGCGCGCGTGCGCGAGGTGCCGCCGGAGGCGCGGTGAAGCTTGCTCCCGGCTGTTAGGCTCCTTCCCCCTGAAAGGGGGAAGGCGGGATGGGGGTCTCGCCCCGAGCGCCGGCGTTCGCGGAGAGAGTAGATCCCCACCCGGTTTGCGCTGCCGCGCAAACCGACCTCCCCTTTTCAAGGGGAGGTCGAGCAGAGTGCGGATGGCGGGAGCTCACTCCGCCGGCAAAATCGTCCCTTCGACCTCTCCAAAACCGACGCGGTAGCCGTCGCCCTGGCACCAGCCGCGCATGATCAGGCTGTCACCGTCTTCGAGGAACGAGCGCTTGGCGCCGCCGGGTAGCTCGACCGGCTCGGTGCCGTTCCAGCTGATCTCCAGCAGGCTGCCGCGCTGATCTTTTTCGGGACCTGAGATCGTGCCGCTGCCGAGGAGATCGCCGACATTCATGGCGCAGCCACTGGAGGCGTGGTGCATCAATTGCTGCACCGACGACCAGTACATGTACTTGAAATTGGTGCGGCTGATGCTGGCGGGCGCATTCGCGCCGGACGCGCGCAAGGCGACGTCGAGCTCGACGTTATAATTCTGCGGCTTGCCTTGCCTGAGATAGGCAAGCGGCGCCGGCTCCTGCGCCGGTCCCTGCAGACGGAACGGCTCCAGCGCTTCGCGGGTGACGATCCACGGGCTGATCGATGTCGCAAACGCCTTGGCGAGGAACGGCCCGAGCGGCACATATTCCCATTGCTGGATGTCGCGCGCGCTCCAGTCGTTGAGCAGCACGAAACCGAAGATCATCTCCTCGGCCTGTTGCTCGGTCAGCATGCCTCCCATGGGCGAGGCCTGACCGACCACGACGCCCATCTCCAGCTCGAAATCGAGCCGCTTGCAGGGCGCGAAGCTCGGCACGTCAGCCGTCGGCGGCTTCAACTGCCCGCGCGGCCGCTTCACCTTGGTGCCTGACACGACCACGGTGGAGGCGCGGCCGTTATAGCCGATCGGCATCCAGAGCCAGTTCGGCTGCAGCGCGTTATCCTTGCCGCGAAACATGACGCCGACATTGGTGGCGTGCTCCTTGGACGAATAGAAGTCAGTATAGCCGGAGACCGCAATCGGCAGATGCAGCCGCACATCGCGCATCGGCACCAGCGCCTGTTTGCGCAGCTCCTCATTGTCGCGCAGCTCGGGATGATCATGGCGCAGCAACTCGCTGATCCGCGCGCGCGTCTTCGTCCAGACTTTTGGACCGAGCGCCATGAACGGATTGAGCGAGGCGCCGGAGAACACGCCGAGCGGGCCGACATCGAGCCGCGAATCCTGCTCGAGCTCCCAGAGATCGAGTACGTAGTCGCCGATGGCAATGCCGACGCGCGGCGTCGGATTGGCCGCGGTCGAGAACACGCCGTAGGGCAGATTCTGGATCGGGAAGTCGGAGGTGGGAGGAACGTCGATGAAGGAGCGGAGGCTGGG
This sequence comes from Bradyrhizobium guangdongense, assembly GCF_006483445.1. GTDB lineage: Bacteria > Pseudomonadota > Alphaproteobacteria > Rhizobiales > Xanthobacteraceae > Bradyrhizobium > Bradyrhizobium guangdongense_A. The sequence continues at coordinate 44,207 of NZ_PPPT01000078.1, forward strand.
GTCGTTGGGGTGCGCTGTCACTTTTGGCTCGGTCCTTTTTCCTTCTCCCCTTGTG
>NZ_PPPT01000079.1 GCF_006483445.1 Bradyrhizobium guangdongense
GCCCGGAATCCATTGGGCCGCAGCGTTTGCCGAACGATGGATTCCGGGCTCGCGCATTCAAGTCGGCTATTGCCGACTTGGACACCAAATAAGACGAACTCGGGTAAACCCGAGTTCGTGGGCGCGCCCCGGAATGACGACGGTGGTTACCCGCTCACACCCCGGTTCTTCAGAACAAAGCACGCCCCGCCCGCCTTGCGAATTCGGCCGCAGAGGTCGTCGGCCTCGCCCCGCGTGTCGGCGCCGATGCGCACCTGGTAGAAGGCGCGCGTGCCGCGGCTGCGCATCACTGAACTGAGCAGGCTCGGATCACGGTCGCCGATGATATCGCTGAGACGCTTGATGGCGCGAGAGTACATCGTGAGCGCCTTGTTGCGGTCGAAACCGGCAGCGAGCTGCACACCCCAGAGCTTTGCAGCGGCAAGCTGCACATGCTGCTCGAGCTCGGCGATGAAGGGATTGGGCGCGCGCTTGAGGAGCGCCATCAGATCGCGACAACTCGTCGGCGGCGCACCCGGCGGGGCCTTGCCGCCCTTCCCCGTCGCGGCCCAATCCTCGACCGTCGAGCCGGTAATGGCGACGACGTAGTTCCGCGTCTCCTGCGGTATCCCGCCGGTGCCCGCGAGCCAGTCCTGCACCCGCCGTGGCCCGGCGTTATACGCGGCCGCCGCAAGGCCGAGATTGCCGAACAGGTTGCGCAGCTCATCCAGAAACTCGGCCGATTTGGGCAGCGCCTGCACGGGATTGAAGGGGTCGAGCAGCCCGCGCTCGCTGGCGGTACCAGGCATGAACTGCGCGATGCCCTGCGCGCGCTGGCCGCTGCGGGTGACCGGGCCGATCGCGTCGGTCTGAAAGCGACTCTCCTGCCAGATCACGCGGGCAAAGAACTCGAGCGGCAGGTTCGAGGCTTTTGCAGCGGCCTCGATCATCAGGCAGATCGACTCACGGGTGTCGGTCTCGCGCGCCGTGTCCGGTGGCGTCGCCAGCTCCTCGACGCTCGGGCGCGCGCCGCGGGTCGGCTGCTCCTGGGCCAGCGCGCACGCAGGCACGGTGAGCGCCGCGAGGCACCAGACCAGCCTTATCCTAGATATCCCTGACATCACATAAATCGGCCTTGAAACCGGGCAGCAAGGCAACTAGCAACGACCGGGATAATCAACGCGAGCCGGGGCCGGATGCATACAATCTATTTTGATCTCGACGGCACGCTGACCGATCCAAAACCCGGGATCACCCGCTCGATCCAATATGCCCTCGAGAAACTCGACCAGCCCGTCCCGACCGAGGACGAGCTGACTTGGTGCATCGGCCCGCCGCTCCATGCCAGCCTGAAGCGGCTGACGGGAACCGACGAGCTCGCCGACCGCGCGCTGCTGCTCTACCGCGAGCGCTTTGGCGATGTCGGCCTGTTCGAGAACGAGGCCTATGGCGGGATTGAGGACACATTAGCGGCGCTGGCGGCGACAAGTCCGCGCATGTTCGTCGCCACCAGCAAGCCCCGGGTTTTTGCCGAGCGCATCATCGACCATTTCGGCTTGCGCCGCCATTTCGCGCGCGTGTTCGGCTCCGAGCTCGACGGCACCCGCGTCGACAAGGGCGATTTGCTGGCTTACGCGCTCGCTGAAGAAAAGGTGGACCCGCGCTCTGCCGTCATGATCGGCGACCGCAGCCATGACGTGGTCGGTGCGCGCAAGAACGGCATGACCGCGATCGGTGTGCTCTATGGTTACGGCAGTGAGGCCGAGCTCAGGGATGCCGGCGCGCATCACATCTGCGCCGCGCATCCTGAGTTGCTCGACCGCTACGCCGCGCTGGTGGCGTAAGTCAGGCGCTCGCCATCTCGACCGCCGTCAACATGCCCGTCTTCGGATGGCAGTTGAGATATTCGAAGAACTGCTCATCGCTAGCTGCCACCGTGACTTCGTGATAGAGCCGCAGCTTTGCTGACGGCCCGAGCGTCGAGAGATACTTCATCGCGGCGCCAAAAATCTTGACGTGGGTCGGATGCGATTCCGCCCAGCGCTCGAGAGCGGCAAGGCTTTTCCACCAGCTCTGGCCGTAGGACTTTTCGGTCGGCCGGCCATCGGCGCCGAGCACCTGCATGTAGCGGTTGGCGTAGCAGCCGATGCCGACGCCATCGTCGCGCAGAAAGTCCATGCCTTCGCGCAGCACTGGCTCGACGTCCTCCAGATAGAGCTTTCGTTCGGACGCTTCCGTATCGCTCCAGTCCTGGCCCGAGCGGATCAGGCAGAGATTGTCATTGGCCTTCACCCGCAGCCGCGCCCCGTCACGCACCAGCTCCGCCTTGCCGGCAGGAGCCATCTCGTTGGTTTGCGACAGCGGAATGCGGTCCCGCATGCCGCCCCAATAGGCGTGCTCCTGCACGTCGCCGCTCATGCCATCCGCAATCACGGCAACGCCTTCGGGCCGGCCGAGCGAGGAGAACAGCGTCTCGTGGCGCTCGACCGAGGGGCGCAGCACCTCGATGAAGGTGCCGATGCCCTCGCCTGCCTTGCCGGTCCAGTCCTCACGCGCTGGGCCGAACCATGCATCGAAGCGCGCGACATCGTCCCAGTAGGCAACCGACACGACGTTCGCATAGCCGGCGTGGTCGATATATTGCGCGCGGTCCCAATGCGAGGGACCGTTTGCCGCCGCGAACCGCGTCGCAATCCGCGTCAGCGCGTCAGTGGCCGCCGTTGGCGTCGCACCGCGGTACTGCACGCCGAAATAGGCCATCACGACGCGGCTGACGGCGGGCTTGTAGCGCGCCACGAAGGACGGATATGGCGGCTGGTAGTCATCAGGCACGCGCTTGTGGCGCGAGCGCTTCGTCTCCAGATGCGGAGGGATCGCGGATTCCATGATCGTGTCCTCCGCGCTTCAGCTAGCCGCCGCTGCGATATCAGTGAGTTCGAGCGCCTCGGCCGGTGGCGAGAACTGCTCGACGCGCTTGTACGGTTTCTTGTTGAGCAGGAGCCGCGTCACGTCGGGCCGCGAATAATGCCCGGCGGGATCGGCCGCGTTCTTGGCGACACCAATGGCGCCGAGATCGATCTCCGCGATCAACAGGCCTTCCTGGTCGGGTGCGAGTTTGTCGCCGATCTGGCTGCCGTCAGGACCATAGATCGCGGCAAAACCGCCGCCGACGTGCAACAGGGCGTGCTTGTCCGGCCGGTCGCAGAGCTCATCGATCATGGCCTGCGAAACCGTTGCGCAAGGCGCCAGCACGAAGCAGGAGCCTTCGACTGCATAGACGCGCGAGGCCGCGTTGTTCACCTCGGCACCGAGCGCCACCGCAAAGGGATCGTAGAGCGAAAAGCTCGGCCAAGCCGCGACATGCACCTGTTCGTTCTGCGCGTACATCGCGTATTTCGACAGCGGCTGCAGATGCTCCCAGCAGCAGAGCGCACCGAGCCGCCCGATGTCGGGACGGTTGTGGACCGCAAGGTCGCTGCCGTCGCCCTCGCCGTACACCGTGCGCTCGGCGTGAGTCGGCCGCAGTTTGCGGCGCTTGGCAATGGTCTCGCCATCGGGCCCGATCAGCCATTGCGCCAGATAGAGACTGCCGCCATCGCGCTCGGACAGTCCGATCACGGCGGTGAGTTTTGCCTTGCGAACCGCCGCGCGCAGCCGTTCGGCCTGCGGGCTGTCATAGGCGAGCGAATTGTCAAAATAGCGCTGCACAAAGCCGCGGCCGATCGCCCAGGCCGGCGAATCCATCCAGATGTGCCAAGGGTAACCCGGAATGAAAGCCTCGGGAAAGGCGATCAGCTTGGCGCCTTTCTGGGCAGCCTCCTCGATCAGCGCGATCGACTTGTCGATCGACGCGTCGAGGTCGAGCCAGGCAGGAGCTGCCTGCACCACGGCCACCTTGTACTTCGGATGTTCGATGCCCATTCCCGCCTCCATTGAATTCTGACCACGTCCGATGCAGTCTATTGGGCCAAGCGGGACGGTTCGGCTCGACCGCCGCGGAACAAAAAGTCGACTGAGACCGAGGGACGAGGCGGTACGGAAATTGCCTCGCGCGACCAGGATCAGCGCAAGACAGTTCGCGGGATGTGTCAGGGAGGCTCACGCATGCCAGTCCAGTTCACCACAGACGGCAGCCCCGGCTATCGCCGGCTGTCGCTCTGGCAGGACATCGTCTGCGACGTGTTCGTCGGGCTCGACTGCAAGTCCGACCTCGGCAGCGCCTTTCACGGCACGGTAACGCAGGCCTCGCTCGGCCGCGCCGTCTGCTCCGATGTCAGTTCCGACCGCCAGCACGTCTACCGCACGCCGTCGCGCATCGCGCGCTCGGATCAGGACTACGTGCTCGTTGCGCTCGGCAATCGCGGCATCGGCGGCGTCGTGCAGGACGGCCGCGAAACCGTGATCCATCCCGGCGAATTCGCGCTCTACGACACCACGCGCCCCTATGAGCTGAAGTTCGAGGATTCCTTCACGCAAACGATCTTCAAGGTGCCGCGCGACATGCTGCAACGCCGGCTCGGCGGCACCGAAGCCATGACCGCGATCACCTTCGGGCCGGAGACGCCACTGCAGCGGATCGCCTATGATTTCGTCTATCGCGTCTGCCAGAGCGCGGACCAGATCGAAGCGAGCCATGCGGTGGCGCTGTCCGAACAGGCGGTCGACCTCGTCGCGATGGCGCTGAGCGACCGGCTCGGCAAGATCTCGCTGCCGTCATCGACCCATCGCTCCGCCCTGCTCTACCGGTTGAAGGCGCATATTCGCGCGCGCCTGTCCGATCCGGAGCTCTCGCTGGCGGATACGGCGGCGGCACTCGGCATCTCGGCGCGCTATGTCAACGATCTCCTCGCCGACGAGCACATCTCATTCCAGCGCTACGTGCTCGCCGAGCGCCTCGCGCAGTGCAAGCGCGACCTCGCCTCGCCCGTGCTCGCGCACCGCCATGTGGGCGAGATCGCCTTTGCCTGGGGTTTTAACGACCTCTCGCATTTCGGCCGCGTTTTCCGCGAGCATTTTGGCCTGTCGCCGCGCGACTTCCGGCAGAGCCAGTTGCCGCATTAGGCGTTCTTTTTCTTCGCGCGCGACGACACGTTGAGCGCCACCGCGCCCTTGATCAGCGCCTTCAGCGCTTTCTCGTTGACCTTGTCGCCCTCGTGGATGTCGATGGCACGCCGCGTGTTGCCCTCGAGGCTGGAGTTGAAGAGACCGGACGGGTCGTCCAGCGAGGCGCCCTTGGCAAAGGTCATCTTGACGACGGCCTTGTAGGTCTCGCCGGTGCAGATGATGCCGTCATGCTCCCAGACCGGGACGCCGCGCCACTTCCACTCCTCGACGACATCGGGATCGGCCTCCTTGATGATGCCGCGAATCCGCGCCAGCATCTCGCCGCGCCAATCGCCGAGCTCCTTGATCCGCGCGTCGATGTGTTTGGAGGGAGTAGCTTCTCCCGTTGTTTCCTTCGCGGTGCTTTTCTTCACTCTTGTCATCGCTTTCTTCACTTCGTTCCGCTCACATTCGTTCGCCGGGCAATCGGCTGGCTTGCGTTACCCAGGCGACGAACTGAGCTTCGTCGAACTGGTCATCCTCATGGATATCGAGATAGCGCGTGTCCTTGCTCCTGGACTCGCCAGGCGGGACGGGACGCAGCGACGTGCCACGGAAGAATGCCACTTTGACGTACTTCGTGAAGCAGTGAAAGCTGAGGAACCAGCCTTCGTCAGCGATGCCATAGAAGGGCGAATTCCATTTCACGGCCTTGCGCACGCCGGGAACGGTGCGCACGATCAGCGCGTCGAGACTGCGCCCGACGTCGCGTTTCCAGCCGGGCATGGCCGCGATGTAGGCCTGCACCGCAGCATCGCCATCGGCTTTCGCGATCTGAGGATTGCCGCCTGCGAGAAGGATCGGCTTTGTCCGCTTCGCCGGCCTGTTTGGCGCCTTGCCTGCTGCCACATTTCACTCCGTTCTGCCGGGGCGCTACTCGGCGCGCCATCTGACGGCATAGGGCCGCGCGAACAGATAGAGCCCCGTCAGCATCAGGAGGATCAGCGGGAACAGCGCAAGAAGTCCGATCCAGACGGCCTGCTCCTGCCTGACCATGGCGATCACATTGCCGATCACGGCCATCGTGAAGGCAATCGACAGCCAGCGATGAATCTGGCGCATCCACTTGTTCAAGAACCCCTCCCTTGAGACGAAAACGATCGACGACGCCGCGCGCATCACTCTGCTCGCGCCAGGACCTGATCCAGCTTTTCGAAAAACTGTTTCCAGCCGGCATGCGCGCCGCCAAAAGCCTGCTTCTGGTCGGGACGGAAACCAACCTGCTCCATGCGCAGATGCGTCCCGTTTGCCGTCGGCGTCAGCGTGAACGTCACGACGCTGCGCAAGTCGAATGCCGCGTCCTCGTGCGAGAAATTCCAGGTGTAGGACAGCGTCTTCTGCGGCTCGATGGTCAGCACCTCGCAATCAAGCACGCCGCCCCACTCGCCGCGCAGGTTGAAGCGATGCCCCACCTGCGGCTTGAAGTCGTTCTTCATCAGCCACTCCTCGATCAGATGCGGCTGCGTCAGCGCACGCCAGAGCTTTTCCGGCGGATGCGCGATCTCGCGCTCGACGACGACGGCGCGGGTTTCGGTCTTGTTCATTGGTCCATCCTCTTGAGCAGATCTTCGAGATCGTCGAACCGCCGCTCCCAGAACCCGGCCATCTGGCGGGTCCAGTCGATCAGCGGGCCGAGCGCCCCGAGTTGGGCGCTGTAATGGGTCTGGCGGCCTTCATGACGGTCGCGCACGAGGCCCGCCTGCTTGAGAACGCCAAGGTGCTTTGAGACGGCCGGCTGCGAGATCCCCGCGCGCGCGGTGAGCGCCCCGACCGTCTGCTCGCCGTCGCGACAGAGACGCTCGAAGATGGCCCGCCGCGTCGGATCGGCCAGCGTCCTGAACAATACGTCGTGGGTGGTCGGCATCCCCAAATCCATAACCCGTAAGTTATGGATCGACGTATAACCATCGAGGAATAGGTCCGTCAAGCCGAAACCAGCAAGGCTTCGAGATCCGAAACGGCATATCCCACCGGTTATGGATCGCGAGCGCTCCTCCGGTTGACGTGCATCAAGCCCGCTTGGTTCCGGCGATGGCACCCTGCCGCCCTCGAGGATGCCAATGCGCCGATTTGCCATGAAAGCCCTGTTCACGGCCCTCTCCCTCAACCGGGCCGAGCGGAAGCGGATCGATTGGGATCGCAACATCATCATCTATTCGACCGCGGTGACGGCCGGGCTGATCGCGCTCTACGTCTTCGGCAAGGCGACCGCGCGATGGTGAAGGGAACGATCATGCGCCTCGTCGTGCTCGCCAGCGCCGTCGTATCGTTGAGCAGCACGAGCCATGCGCTCGATGCCGAGCAGCAGCACGGCCAGGCGATGTTGCAGACGATGTGCGCGCGCTGCCACGCCGTGGGCGCGAAGGGCGACAGCCCGAACAGATCGTCGCCACCGTTCCGGACCCTGGGCGAGGACAAGCTCTACGACCCCGATTTCCTGCAGAGGCTGCAGGACGGCTACAGCAGCATCCACCGCTTCATGCCGACCTTCCGCTTCAACCGCGAGGACGCCGAGGCGGTCGTGAACTATCTCAAGGCGATCCAGCAGCCTCGGAAGCCGAAATAGACCCTCGCCGCCCCCGCGCCATGGCGGCCGAACCAAGTTGCGAAGCAGCCGTTATCGTTCGACATTGCGCACCTATCCGCGAGTCGAGCGCCGTTCACGATGTCGACGAATACGATCGAACATGCCGATGGCCTGCCGCTGCCGCAGCGGCAATGGGCCATCCTCACCATCGCGCTCGGCATCACCATGTCGGTGGTCGACGGTGCGATCGCCAACGTGGCGCTGCCGACCATCGCAGCCGATCTGAATGCGAGCCCCGCCTTCTCGATCTGGATCGTCAACGGCTACCAGCTTGCCATCACCATCTCGCTGCTGCCGCTGGCTTCGATGGGCGAGATCGTCGGCTATCGCCGCGTCTATCTCGCCGGCCTGCTGCTCTTCACCCTCGCCTCGGCCTTTTGTGCGCTCTCGCACACGCTGCTGGAGTTGACGCTGGCGCGCATCCTCCAGGGCTTTGGCGCCGCCGGCATCATGAGCGTCAATACCGCGCTGGTGCGATTCACCTATCCGCACGCCCTGCTCGGACGCGGCATCGGCCGCAATGCGCTGGTCGTCGCAGTGTCGGCCGCGATCGGGCCGACGCTGGCTTCCGCAATCCTTTCGGTTGCGAACTGGCCTTTTCTGTTCGCGATCAATGTTCCGCTCGGAATCGCGGCGCTGGCCCTTGGTTGGAATTGCCTGCCGCACACGCGTCTGGCGGAGCACCCGTTCGACTGGCAAAGCGCTGGCTTGAGCGCCATCACCTTCGGCGTCGGCATTTTTGCGATCGACAGTGTCGGGCATGGCGAGCCGCTGCTGATTTGCTTGATCGAGTTCAGCGTCGCGGTCGCGGCCGGCGCACTGCTGATCTATCGCGAGACGCATATCGCCGTGCCGCTGCTGCCGATCGACCTGCTGCGGATTCCGATCTTCGGCCTGTCGATCGCAACCTCGATCGCCTCGTTCTGCGCGCAGATGCTGGCCTTCGTCGCGATCCCCTTCTTCCTGCAACACCGCTTTGGCTACTCGGCCGTCGAGATGGGCCTGCTGATCACGCCCTGGCCGATCGCGGTGGCCTTTGCGGCGCCGCTCGCCGGACGGCTGGTCGAGCATTATCCGGCCGGCCTTTTGGGCGGCATCGGCCTGCTGTTGTTCGCGGGCGGGCTGGCCTCGCTCGCCATGCTGCCGGCCAGTCCGGCCCACGCCGACGTGGTCTGGCGGATGGCGCTCGCCGGGCTCGGCTTCGGCCTGTTCCAGACCCCGAACAACCGTACCATGATCGCGGCTGCACCCCGCGAACGCTCCGGCGGTGCCAGCGGCATGCTGGGCACGGCGCGCCTCCTGGGGCAGACCACTGGCGCCGCACTGGTCGCGCTCCTGCTCGGCCGCTACGCCATCGATGGCACCAGGATCGCGCTACTCACGGCCGTCGGCTTTGCCGTTTGCGGTGCCATGTTGAGCATGCTGAGGCTCTCCTCCGCCGGCGCCCGTGGTGCAGAACATGTGCGCATCCACGACGGCCAGCGCATGAAGGGCGACTAGAGTCCCGTTCCGATGAAATCGGAACGGGACTCTAATTCTTGCTTTGACGCGTTTTCCCGCCGCGAACCGGTATCCACTTCGCTTGAAAACGCTATGCAGCACACAACCCTGGCGTGGCTTAACTATTGAGCGTCACGCTCCCTTGCCTTCGCGCACCGGTTGCGCTTGATTGCACCCGGGCTGGGGAGATTTTGTTTCATGCGTATTGTGGGAATTTTGGCGCTCGGCGTCATGCTGAGCGGCTGCGCATCTGTCACGCGCGGAACGACTGAGAACATCAGCATTTCATCGACACCTTCAGGCGTTGCAGCCGAGATCAGTGGTCTCGAGGCGCCGACCACCTGCATGACGGCATGCTCCATCGTCGCCAAGCGCAACGCCGACATTTCCATCACCTTCCAGAAGGAAGGTTTTGAATCGCAGACGGTGCAGCTCACCAAGGAAGTCCCCGTCACGGGCGCTGCCGGCTTCGCCGGAAATATCGTTGCCGGCGGCCTCGTCGGCATGGGCGTCGATGCCGTGACCGGTGCTGCAACCGATCACAAGCCGAATCCCGTCATCGTAACCATGCAGCCCCTGGCGCCGGTCCACCGGCCGCCGCCGGCTGCGAAGAAGCCGCGGCCGCCGCGCGCGCCCGAGACCGGAACCTGACGCACAGCGTCAGCGTTCCACGCAAGCCAACAAGAAAAGGCCGGCGTTTCAGCCGGCCTTTTCTCATTCTGTGGTGCCTGATCAGACCTTGACCAGCGGCCCCTTGGACGTCGGCCCCTTGGAACCGCCACCGGGACCGCCCGGCTTGGACTTGCCGGAGGGCGGCCGCTTGCGGGCGCCGGGCAGCTTTTCCTGCTTCGGCGTGACCGGTCCCTCGACGTATTCGAAGCCGATCTTGTCCTTGCTCTCGTCGGCCTCGTCCTTGACCAGGACGACGCGGACGTGGCCGCCACCCTTGAGCTTGCCGAACAGCACCTCGTCGGCCAGCGGCTTCTTGATGTGCTCCTGGATCACGCGGGCCATCGGGCGCGCACCCATCTGCTCGTCATAGCCGTGCTGGATCAGCCAGGCCTTGGCCTCGTCGGAGAGCTCGATGGTGACGTCACGGTCGCCGAGCTGCGCCTCGAGCTGCAGCACGAACTTCTCCACCACCATGCCGATGACGTCGGCATTGAGATGCGCGAAGGAGACGATGGCGTCGAGACGGTTGCGGAATTCCGGCGCGAACTGCCGGTTGATCGCCTCGTGGTCGTCGCCTTCCCGCTTCTGGCGGGTGAAGCCGAAGGCCTGCCGCGCGAGATCGGCAGCGCCGGCATTCGTGGTCATGATCAGGATCACGTTGCGGAAATTGACCTGCTTGCCGTTGTGGTCGGTGAGCCGGCCGTGGTCCATGATCTGGAGCAGCACGTTGTAGAGATCGGGATGCGCCTTCTCGATTTCGTCGAGCAGCACCACGCAATGCGGATGCTGGTCGACGCCGTCGGTCAAGAGGCCGCCCTGGTCGAAGCCGACATAGCCGGGAGGCGCGCCGATCAGCCGCGACACGGTGTGCCGCTCCATGTATTCGGACATATCGAAGCGCAGGAGCTCGACGCCGAGCGAGGCGGCCAATTGCTTGGCGACCTCGGTCTTGCCGACACCGGTCGGACCCGAGAACAAATAGCAGCCGATCGGCTTCTCCGGTTCGCGCAAGCCGGCGCGTGCCAGCTTGATCGAGGCCGACAGCGATTCGATCGCCTTGTCCTGGCCGAACACCACGCGCTTCAGGGTCTGCTCGAGATGCTTGAGCACCTCGGCGTCATCCTTCGACACGCTCTTCGGCGGGATCCGCGCCATCGTCGCGATCGTGGTCTCGATCTCCTTGATGCCGATGGTCTTCTTGCGCTTGTTCTCGGCGACCAGCATCTGCGCCGCGCCCGACTCGTCGATCACGTCGATCGCCTTGTCCGGCAGCTTGCGGTCGTGGATGTAGCGCGAGGAGAGCTGGACCGCGGCCTCGATCGCCTCATTGGTGTATTTCAGCCGATGGTAGTCCTCGAAATACGGCTTGAGGCCCTTGAGGATCGCAATCGCGTCCTCGACGGTCGGCTCGTTGATGTCGATCTTCTGGAAGCGCCGCACCAGCGCGCGGTCCTTCTCGAAGTGCTGGCGATATTCCTTGTAGGTCGTCGAACCCATGCAGCGGATGGTGCCCGAGGCGAGCGCTGGCTTCAGCAGGTTCGAGGCGTCCATCGCGCCGCCCGACGTCGCACCCGCTCCGATCACGGTGTGGATCTCGTCGATGAACAGGATGGCGTTGGGATGCGCCTCCAACTCCTTCAGCACTTGCTTGAGGCGCTCCTCGAAATCGCCACGGTAGCGCGTGCCGGCGAGCAGCGTGCCCATGTCCAGCGAGAACACCGTGGCAGCCGCCAGCACCTCCGGCACCTCGCTGTCGACGATGCGCTTGGCGAGGCCCTCCGCAATGGCGGTCTTGCCGACGCCGGCTTCACCGACGAACAGCGGGTTGTTCTTCTGCCGGCGGCACAGCACCTGGATCGCGCGGTTGATCTCGGAGTTGCGTCCGATCACCGGATCGATCTTGCCGTCGCGCGCCTTCTTGTTGAGGTTGACGCAATAGGTATCGAGCGCCTCGCCCTTCTTCTTGGCGTCGTCATTGCCCTTGGTCTCGGTCTCCTCGTCGACGCCGCGCACGGGCCGCGCCTCGGAGACGCCCGGCCGCTTGGCGATGCCGTGGCTGATGTAGTTGACCGCATCATAACGCGTCATGTCCTGCTCCTGCAGGAAGTACGCGGCGTGGCTCTCGCGCTCGGCGAAGATCGCGATCAGCACGTTGGCGCCGGTCACCTCTTCGCGACCGGAGGATTGCACGTGGATCACCGCGCGCTGGATGACGCGCTGGAAGCCGGCGGTCGGCTTGGCGTCGTCTGCGCCGTCGGTCACCAGGTTTTCGAATTCGGTTTCGAGATAGTTCACCAGACTGGTGCGCAACTTGTCGAGGTCGACACTGCAGGCGCGCATGACGGCGGCCGCATCGGAGTCATCGATCAGCGACAAGAGAAGGTGTTCGAGCGTCGCGTATTGGTGATGACGCTCGTTAGCGATCGCCAGCGCACGATGCAGGGATTGTTCAAGGCTTTGGGAAAAAGTCGGCATTCGCGTCCTCTATGGCCCCCACCATCATGATCGCCATCACCCGGTCAGGCAACAACAACCTTCGACAAATATAGTTATACAAAACCGCGGCGAAAGACCGGTTCCGCGACTCAGAGCTTACGCGCCTACGGTATTTTCAATGCAAAACCCGTTCCGATTTGGGCAGGTATGAGCGCCGGCGATCAAAACCCCGTAGTTCGCCGGCCACGATGGGCACGCCACGTCAAAACCACGCAGGATGTCGGAAACCGCACGCGGCAAGCGGCCGCCCGGCACGGGTTACTTCTTTTCCATCACACACTGCAGGGGGTGCTGGTGCTTGCGCGCAAAATCCATCACCTGTGTGACCTTCGTCTCGGCAATCTCGTAAGTGAACACGCCGCACTCCCCGATACCGTGATGGTGGACATGCAGCATGATCTTGGTCGCGGCCTCGACGTCCTTCTGGAAGAATTTTTCCAGGACATGAACGACGAACTCCATCGGCGTGTAGTCGTCGTTGAGGATCAGCACCCGGTACAGATTGGGCCGCTTCGTCTTGGGCTTCACCTTGGTGATGACCGACGTGGTCGGGCCCGTGGTGTTACCCGGACGATTCTCGTCGTTGCTCATGCGGGGAGCGTCACAGACGGCGGCTGACGCGGAAGGATCGAGGCTGAAAGTTAGTTGCGACATGGCTCAGGCGTCTAAAATCCCCACGGAAGCAGATAGCGGCTTGGCGCGCGGCCCCTGCCGGGTCCCGCGCGACGCGCCGTCTTGCGGATCGCCGCTCCCGGCCGTTCCGGGCCGGGCCCGGTCAGCCCTGCGAATATGGGCTCGACCCCGGCCCGCCGCAAGCGCGCGCCGGTTCGTCCGATGCGGCCGCGTCCGTACGATTCCCGGGCCAAGCGATCCGGTTGGAGGTTAGTCAATTCCGGCCATTTTGACAAAAAATTAGATGCGGCCGTTCAGCGCTTGGTTACCAGGAACCCGGCGTTAACGGAGTTGCGGCGGTTTCGCACGGCATACCCCCGGTTTTGCACGGAGCAATTTACCCAGTCTTCAAGGCTCCGCCTCCAAATCAGGCAAAACCACGAATTCCGGGGATCGTCATGTTTCGCCTGCCTGTCATTGATCGAATTGGCCGGCCGTTCGCCCGCTTCGTCAAGGCCGATCAGGGCAACATTGCCGTCATCTTCGCGATCGTCCTGGTGCCGATCCTGAGCTTCATGGGCGCGGCGGTCGACTATAGCCGCGCGGTTCGCGCGCGCTCGTCGATGCAGGCCGCCCTCGACTCCACCGTCCTGATGCTGTCGAAGGACCTGACCGCGGGGACGATCTCGACCTCCGAGATCAACGCCAAGGCGACGGCCTATTTCACGGGCCTCTTTACCGACACCGAGGCGCAGGGCGTCTCGGTCACGCCAATCTATACGGCTGCGAGCGGCAGCACGCCGGCGACCATCGTGCTGAACGGTTCGGGCAACATCAAGTCCGACTTCATGCAGATCGCGGGCTTCCCGACCCTCAATTTCAACGCGACGTCGACGACCACCTGGGGCAACGTCAAGATGCGCGTTGCGCTGGCGCTCGACAACACCGGCTCGATGGCGTCGGACGGCAAGATCACCGCGCTGCGCAACGCCGTGGCAGGAACCGGCGGCCTGATCGACCAGCTCAGCGCGCTCAGCAAGACCAATGGCGACGTCTACATCTCCGTCATTCCCTTTGCGAAGGTCGTCAATCTCGGTGCGAGCAACTACACACAAAGCTATCTCGACTGGACCGACTGGCTGAATCCGCCGACGACGCAGCCGGACAATGGCAGCTATCAGGCGTCGCTCCCGATCAACTGGCACGCCTACGGTCCCGGCGCGAAGTGCCCGTTCTCGAACAGCAGTGGCGGCTTCTACTGCACGACGGGCCCCACCAGCACGTCCAGCACCTCGACGATTCCCTCGAGCGGCAGCTATTCGGGCTACATCTGCCCGAGCGTGGATGCGAACTCGCATGCGCTCTACAACGGTTGCTGGACCAGCGAAGCCGCCGGCACCGGCGTGTTCTGCTCGGGATCCGGGAGTTGCGCCTGCCCGAAGGACGCCTGGAACAATGCGATCTCGGGATGCAGTTGCTCGGGCAGCGGCAGCAGCAAATCGTGCACCGGCAATCTCTACGTCCACAACTGGACCCAGCCCGGACCGAACGACACGACACACAACACCAGCCAGCCCCGCGTCAGCGCGGTCGTCGGCTGGACCAACAACAAATATACCTCGACCAACACGACGCCGACCGTTCTCAACGACTACCGCCTGGCGTCGACCAATCCGATCAGCAACTGGACCGGCTGCGTCGCCGACCGCACCCAGCCCAATGATGCGACCGGCGTGCTGCCGACGTCATCCGACGTCACGACGCTGTTCCCCGCCAACGAGTACTTCGAAAACAGCACGGCCTATTGCAGCAGCAGTGCATCCACCACGCTCGGCGCGGTCCTTCCGCTGAGCTACGACTGGACCACGCTCAAGAGCACCGTCAACGCGATGCAGCCGACGGGCGGCACCAACCAGGCGGTTGGTCTGGCCTGGGCCTGGCAATCGCTGCTGGTCGGCGGCCCGCTCAATACGCCGGCCGAGGACGCCAACGTGACCTACAACCGGGTCATCATTCTGCTGTCCGACGGCTTGAATACCGAGGACCGCTGGCCCGAATACGGCAATGGCAGCTCGCAGGCCTCGGGCAATCCGATCGACGCCCGGCAGGCGCTGATGTGCAGCAATTTGAAAGCGGCCAAGGATTCCAAGGGCCAGAACATGTACACGATCTACACGATCCAGGTGAACACCGGCTCGCCCGCCGATCCGACGTCAACCGTGCTGCAGAACTGCGCGAGCAGCTCCGACAAGTTCTTCATGCTCACGAGCTCGAGCCAGATCGTGACGACGTTCAACACGATCGGCACGGCGCTGAGCAAGCTGCGGCTCGCACGCTAACCCGAAGGCAAACACCCAACGAAAAAGCCCGGCTGAAACCAGCCGGGCTTTTTGATTCCAGGACTTGTCGAAAGGCTTACTGCGCGGTGGGGTTGAACTTCGCCACGATGGTCTCGACCGGCTTGAACGCGGTCTTGGCGAGGTCGCTGTAGAGGCCGGCGATCTTCTGCGACTCGGCAACGAAGGTCTCGTAGCTGGAGCGGGCGAATTCGGTCTGCGCTTCCACAGCCTTGTCCAGCGACTTCACGCCGGAAAGCTTCTCAACGAAAGACTTGGTGTCCTCGAACGACTTCTTGGTGAAGTCGCCATAGGCGCTGGCGATCGCCTGCAGGCCATGCTGCACCGAGGTCGCGGAGGCAACGACCTGCTCGAAATGCTCTTTGCCGTAGTTCTGGAAGTCTTCAACCTTGAACATCATGGAATCCCTTTTCCCTGGCTATCGTCGGGAAGCCCGGCTCCCTGACGTCCGCTTACACATAGTGCAGCGCACAATATTTGTCAAGAATCTTGTGCGACGCACAAGAAAAGGCGCAACTTGCGGTGATTCCCGGGGATTTATGCAAGGGTTCTTTAAGCTTTTGGAAACCCGCTCCCCCTACCTTGATTCCTTGGACGTGTTCAGCTTCCGACAAGCGGCCAAAAGCCGTTTGAGAACATCACCTTAGCCAGAACAGCGGCTTGGGCCCTCACAGCCTCGCACAAGCGTCCGCGAAGCGATGGTCCAGGCAGGTAGTGATACCGGGCCAGAAGGGCACAATTTCGCCTCACGGACCGGTGATCAAGTCAGAAACGGGGACGGGGTTTCATGCTTCGTAAAAACTTGTCTTCCTCGCGCTGGGCGCGGGTTGGGGTTTTCGGGCTTCTTACGGTCACCACAGCAGTCATCTTCACGACGGAAGCTGCCGAGGCACGGCGCTATCGTCATCGCCATTACGCGCACCATCGCGTGCAGCGCGATGTGTCCGACGTTTCCAGCTCGAAATTCGCGTCGATCATCGTCGACGGCAATTCCGGCGCCACGCTGCAGGCGACGAGCCCCGATGCGATCCGTCATCCGGCTTCGCTGACCAAGATCATGACGCTCTATCTGCTGTTCGAGCGCCTGGAAGCCGGCAAGATGAAGCTCGACACCGAGATGCCCGTCTCGAAGCACGCGGCCGAGCAGGACCCGACCAAGCTGAACCTGCGTGTCGGTCAGACCATCCGCGTCGAGGATGCGATCAAGGGTCTCGTCACCCGCTCCGCCAATGACGCGGCCGTGGTGATCGCCGAAGCGATCGCCGGCGACGAGGACGACTTCGCCGCGATGATGACGCGCAA
The DNA here is from genome assembly GCF_006483445.1 of Bradyrhizobium guangdongense. Classification (GTDB taxonomy): domain Bacteria; phylum Pseudomonadota; class Alphaproteobacteria; order Rhizobiales; family Xanthobacteraceae; genus Bradyrhizobium; species Bradyrhizobium guangdongense_A. Next base: position 16,609 of record NZ_PPPT01000079.1, read on the forward strand.
GGCGCGCGCGCTCGGCATGTCGAAGACGGTTTACCGCAACGCCAACGGCCTTCCCAACGACGAGCAGGTCACCACCGCGCGTGACCAGGCCACGCTCGGCCGCGCGATCCAGGACCGTTTCCCGCGCTACTATCGCTATTTCGCGACAGCCACGTTCAATTGGCGCGGGCAGTCGATCCGCAACCACAATCACCTGCTCGGCAATGTCGAGGGCGTGGACGGCATCAAGACCGGCTACACCCGCGCGTCCGGCTTCAATCTCGTGAGCTCGATCCGCCGCGGCAACCGCCATCTGGTCGGCGTCGTGCTCGGCGGCCGCAGCGGCGGCTCGCGCGACGCGATCATGCGCAATCTGCTGGCCGAGAACCTCGACAAGGCCGCGACGTCCCGCACCGTTGCCGCGATCAGCGAACGCAACGCATCCGAGGCGCCGGTCGAAGTCGCTGACGCGTCCGCATCGCAAGCGCCTGAGCCGGCCGCGCCGCGCGCTGCTCCCGCCTCCCGTATGTCGGCGCTGGCCGCCGCCACCGCCGCGATGCCCCCGGCCCAGCCCAAGCCCGAGCCGAAAGCAATCGAGGCCAGGGTGGAGCCCGCTCCGCTCACAAATGGCGTGATCGCGAGCCAGCCGCTGTCGATCATTCCCGGCTCGTCCGAGCCGATGAAGCCGGTCAAGGTGAAGACGGTTCAGGTCAAGGCCGGCGCCGTCAAGGTCGCCTCCGCCACGCCCGCGCCGCCGATCACCAGCACGATCTCCGCCGCCCGCGCCGAAGTCGCAGAGACCTCGGGCGCGGTCGTCGCCCGCGCCGACGTTGCGAGATCTGAAATCAGTAAGTCCGAGATCAGCAAGACCGAGACCGTAAGGCCGGAAGTCGCCCGTGCCGAGCTGCCGCAGCAGCCGACCGGACACGGCACCGGACACGGCATTTTGGGCGTCCTGCCGGCAGCAACCGCCGCGGCACCCGCGCCCGCCCCGCGCCTTGCCTCGGCCGATCCGGCCCCGCAGCCGATCCAGATGAGCGCGACGACCAAGCCGGTCGTCACCCACAGCGGCTGGATCGTTCAGGTTGGCGCGCTCGAGAGCGAGGGCGAGGCCCAGCAGCGCATCGAGGCCGCACGCAGCTCGGCCCGCGGCCTGCTCAGCAAGGCCGATCCGTTCACCGAGCCGGTCGTTGCCAGGGACAATCGCAAGCTGTTCCGGGCCCGCTTCGCAGGGCTCGAGCGTGACCAGGCGGAAGCCGTCTGCCGCACCCTGAAGCGCGCCGACATCTCCTGCATCACGGTCCGCAACTAAAGCTTTTTCCCGATCGAACCGATCCCGATGCCCGCCTCGTGCGGGCATCGTCGTTTTCGCACCCGCCGATCGGCGTTAAAAACCTCTCGTCAAGAATTTACGGTTAAAACTTTCCCTAAGGGATCGACCACGCCGACAATTGGCGGGCGCTTCGGGGCGACGGCAGACGGACGAACAGGGGATCACGCGGGCACAAAAGTGTTTGTAGCGTGGTGCCGGAGTTAGCCGTTATGCGTGCGAAGCAGAGTATCCTTGGCCTCGTTTACCCGGGCAGCGAGATACGTCGAGCCCCCCTGGTCGGGATGCAGTTTCTTCATCAGGGACTTGTGGGCCCGGCTGATGTCGTCACGGCCCGCCCCCGGCTGCAGGCCAAGGATCTGATAGGCCTCCTCCGCCGTCATTTTGCTGCTCGGCGGCGCGCGGCGCTGCCCCCCTGCCGCATTGCCCTGCGCGTTCTGACGCCAAGCGGGAAACCGGCGGTCCAGATAGCTTTCAAGTAAGGCCACGCTCTCGGCGTCGAACGCAGGGCACATCGCCACGAGCTCGGCGAGATCGAACTCGTCGAGCATCCGGCCCGCGTTGGGACCGGCGACGATCTGACCGGCGAGCCGGCCGGAATCGTGGTCGAGCTGCATGTCGATGAACTGCGAGCGGACCCGCGAGGTCTGTCCGGGCGCCCGCGATGCGCCACCGCCGAACAGCCCTCCGATATTGCCAAAGCCCGTAGTGTTGAACGGCGACCAGCCGAGCAGGCCCGCGCCAAAAATGCCGAGCGGGATCGCGACCGCGAGCTCGCCCTTCAACCCGGTGAAGGCGGCAACCGCCAGCGCCACCACGCCGCCGACGATCTTGATCGTGCGCGCCAGCACCGCCGGATTGGCGGAACGGAACATCTGGAGCAGCAGATAAAGCGTGACAACGGCGACAGCGCCAGCGATCAGGGTCGGCATGGCCTGAATATAGTCCCGCCTGTCGCAAAAAGCATGCGGCCGACGTCAGGTCCGCACTACTTCATCTGTCCGATCAACAGGGCGGCACCGCTCGCCGTCTTAGCCAGCTTGAGCAGCGCCTCGCGGCCGCCGGCGGCATAGGCCGCGGCCGCGCGCAAGAGTTCGCGCAGCTGCGCTGCGGCACCGGGATCGAACCGGCACCAGGCACCGCCGGTCAGCCTTGCGATCTCGCGAAACGCCTGCTCGGCCACGGCATCGTGGCCCTCCTGAAACATGAAGACCGGGACCTTGAGCATGCCGAGCTCGCCGGCCCGGGCGCAGAGCTCGTCGACCTTCTCCTCCATGGCGTCGCCGACAAAGACGACGGCGCGCACGCCCGAAGTCGCCGCCTCGCGCCGCGCTTCGCTCAGCACCTTGCCGATCTGGGTGTTACCGCCGCGGCAATCGATCTTGCTCATCAGGCCGGCAAGCTTGCTGCTGTCGGAGATCCAGGACGAAGCGCGGCATTCGTTGAAGCCGCGATAATAGACCAGCCTGATATCGAGGCTGCCGAGGGAAGCCGCCTCGCGGAACATGTCGGCCTGCAGCGCGCAGGCCATGTCCCAGGTCGGCTGCCGGCTCATGGTCGCATCGAGCGCAAAAATCATCCGGCCCTTCGCGCCGGGCGCATGCGGCGACATCGCGCGCGCCCTGGCGACAAAGGCCGCGATGTCGTCCGCGGTCGAGGTCTTGGCCTGCGGCAGCGTGCCGGATGCCTCGCCTTGCACCGAAGCGGCGTCGCCGCTGCGCGGTCTGGTCGGTTCGTTCGCCATCCCTGCCCGTCGCCTGATCAGCCACTAATGTGGATACCACGTCCCGCACGGTCAATGCACAAAGCCTCCGCAGGCGGAGCCGGCGGAGGCTTTGGACTTAGATTATGACTATGTCAGCGCCTCAGGTCAGCCCTTGGCGCCTCCCATCAGCGCAACCGGACCGGGCTCCAAAATCTTCGGCGTGTTCTTCAGCGTATCCACCGGCGCCACGTCGCTATCGGTGTCGCTCAGGAACTTGTCGAGCATCGTCTGGATCGAAGACTTTGCGTCGTCTGGACCGGTGTCGCGCATGTCGTTGTGCTGGAAGTCGGTCTTCACGACCGTGATGCCCGCCTTCTCGCACTCCTCACCGTCAGGGATCACGCCGGCATCGGTCTTGAACTGCGGATCGTTGGAGCGGAACGAAAGAATCTTGAACTTGCCGGCGGTCATGAAGGGCACGCGGAGATTATCCAGCGTCACGACCTTCTTGATCTCGTCCGGATACTGCTTTGCGAAATACATCGAGATGTCGCCGCCCATGGAGTGGCCGACCATGGTCACGCGCGCATAGTCGGCGTTGGGCTGAATCTTCTTCATCTCGGCGATGGCGAGGTGGATGTTGGCGACGCCGCGCAAAAGCTGCGGCAGGCGGCCGACATAGATTTCGCCGGGCTTGGTCACCATCGGAGGATCGGTCGGCAAATCATGCTGCGGGCTCATCACGAGATAGCCGCGCATGGCGAACACGGTGGAAAGAAAACCGTACTCGGTGTTCTTGACGGTGTTGCCGTGATTGAGGACGGCGACCGGCAGCGTGATCAGCCCGGCATCGGCCTGGAATTCGCGGTCGCGGCGGATCGCGATGTGCACGGGCACCGGACGGTTGTCGCGCGACGCGTCGTAGAAGGTGATGGTCTCGTGCTTGATGGCCCACTTGTTCGCGGTGAAATAGGCGATGCCCGCGAGAGCGGTGACCGAAACCAGAACGGCAATTCCACGCTTCATGATCGTCCTCAGCCTCAGGCTCTTCTGGCCTGAAATCCCAGTTAAATCGCGTTGCTTGGAGGCTCTTGGGCCTCTTGTCGGTTATTCCCTAATATATGTCACAGCGACGTGACAGGAAGGCCAAATATTGTGAACCGGCAGCCCTTTCATTGTGCGTCGCACACGTTTGTTGGGCAGCCCATTCCGAACGAGCTATTTGAGGCTGCATTACACCTTCGGACGCAACCACTCCAACTCCGGTTCAACACCGAAGGCCTGCGGCATAAAATCGCGAGCGGGCCGCCGGGTTCCCTTGGGAACC
>NZ_PPPT01000007.1 GCF_006483445.1 Bradyrhizobium guangdongense
TGCCGTAATTGCCGGCGCCAAAGGAGGCGCCGCAATAGATCGTGATCTGCGGCACCGTCGCCGAGGTCACGGCCTGGATCATCTTCGATCCATGCTTGATCATGCCGGCTTCTTCATAGGCCTTGCCCACCATGTAGCCGGTGGTGTTGTTCAGATAGAGGATCGGCGTGCGGGTTTGGCAGCAGGCCTGGATGAAATGGGTCGCCTTGTTGGCGCCGGCCGGATCGAGCGGACCGTTGTTGGTGATGATGCCGATCGCCTCGCCCTCGATGCGGGCATGGCCGCAGACGGTGGCGGGGCCGTAATTCGGCGCCATCTCGGTGAAATCGGAATCGTCGATGATACGCGCGATCACCTGCTTCATGTCGACGGGGCGCTTGTGGTCCATCGGCATGATGCCGAGCAGTTCGTCCTGGTCGTAGCGCGGCGGCTTGTAGTCGGCGCTCGCCCGGCCCGGCCGGTCCCACTCCAGCGCTGCCATGATCTCGCGCGCGATGCGCAAGCCATCGCGATCGTCCTCGGCGAGATAGTCGCCAAGGCCGGAGATTGACGTATGCATCTCGGCGCCGCCGAGTTCTTCCTCGGTCGCGATCTCGCCGGTCGCGGCCTTCAGCAGCGGCGGCCCCGCGAGGAAGGCGCGGGTGCGGCCGCGCACCATCACGATATAGTCGGAAAGGCCGGTCTGGTAGGCGCCTCCAGCGGTGGAGGAGCCGTGCGTCACCGTGACGACAGGGAGGCCCGCCGCCGACAGCCGCGCGAGGTTACGAAAGATGTTGCCGCCGCGGACAAAGTCCTCGACGCGATAGCGCAACAGGTTTGCGCCGGCGCTTTCGACGAGTTGCACGTAAGGCAGCTTGTTCTCCAGTGCGAGCTCCTGCACGCGGAGCGTCTTGTCGAGGCCATAGGGCTGCAGCGCGCCGGCATCGATACCGGCATCACTGGCGCTGACCATGCAGCGCACGCCCGACACGAAGCCGATGCCGGCGACGACACCACCACCCGGCACGCTCTTGTTGGCGTCAGGCACGTCGAACATGTAGCCGGCGAGCGTGGAGAGCTCGATGAAGGGCGCACCGGGGTCGAGCACCAGCGCGACACGCTCGCGCGGCAGGAGCTGGCCGCGCTTGTGGAAGCGATCCTTTGCGGCAGCCGAAGCGGCGCGGGTGCGCTCTTCCAGCGCGCGCATGCGGTCGATGAGACCGAGCATGCCGTCGCGATTGGCCTGATAGGCCGCGCCACCGGTGGAGATGGTGTTTTCGATGATGGACATGAACTCTTTCCGCTCGTCATTGCGAGGAGCGAAGCGACGAAGCAATCCAGACTGTCTCCGCGGGAAGATTCTGGATTGCTTCGCTTCGCTCGCAATGACGGTTGAGGCGATACCTTACCGATTCGTCCCAAAAATCTTCCGCGCTTCCGCCGGGCTCGCGATCTCGCGGCCGGCGCGCCTTGCACAGGCGGCGACGGCTTCGATGAGCTGGCCGTTCGACGTCACCTTCTTGCCGTCGGCGAGATAGAAGGTGTCTTCGAGGCCGGTCCGCAGGTGACCGCCGAGATCGGCGCAGCGCTGGTGCAGCGGCCATATTTCCTCGCGGCCGATCGCGGTGACCTGCCAATGCGCCTCGGGGCGCTTCAGCTTGATCAGGATCGGCAGCAGTTCGGGATCGGCGGGCATGCCGGAGGCGACGCCCATGACGAAATTGTACTCCAGCGGCCCCTTGTACATGCCGACTTGGGTGTACATGCCGACGCAGCGGACGATGCCGACGTCAAAACATTCGAACTCGGGGATGGTGCCGACGGCGTTCATAACGTCGAGATAGTCCTTCACCTTCTCGACCGCGTTATCGAACATCATCGGCGGCCAGGCCCAGGTGTTGTCGGCCTTGACCTTGAGATAGTTGAGCGAGCCGGCGTTGCAGGCGGCAATCTCGGGTTTGGTTTCGCGGATGCAATCCAGCGCGCCGGAATAATTCGGGCCGGAGACGCCCGAGGTGTGGTTGATGATCACGCCGGGACAGGCTTCACGGATCGCCTGCTGGATCTCCCTGCTGACGGCCACCTCCCAGGACGGCAGGTGCCCCTTGTTCGGCGCCTGCTGACGCAGATGGATGTGCATGACGCTGGCGCCGGCATCGAACGCGGCCCTGGCCTCGCGCGCCATCTGCTCGGGCGTGACCGGCACGTTGTGCTGCTTGGGATCGGTGAGCACGCCATTCAGCGCGCAGGTGATGACGGCCTTGTCGCTCATGCCTTGGATGTCTCGCAGGTTGAGAATTCAACGCTGCGATCATGTGACGCGCGACATCCTTCTTCTTGCGCGGAGAAGCTAGCGAAAAACGAAGCTTTTCGAGCCGCCTAGCTTGCTTTCGCAAGCTCCTTCACCGTCGTTTCGCCACTGCGATAGATCGCAAGGTCCCGCGAGCCCACGAAGATCGCGCGTGGCTTCAGGCCGTAGAAGCGGCGGATCGAATGGCTGAAATGCGTGGAATCGGGATAGCCGATGTCCTGCGCGAGATGAGCGAGGTTGAGGTCCTGATTGGCGAAGTGCAGCAGATGGCGGGCACGCTTCCAGGCCCGGAAGGAACGGAAGGAGATGCCAGTCTCCTCCTTGAACAGGTGCAGGAAGCGCGACGCCGAGAGGCCGGCTTCCGCAGCGCAACTATCCGCCGTCACGGGCTCGCCGGAGAAGCGGCCGATGCGCGCCACCGCGCGTGTCACACGCGGGTCGAGCGTGCGGCGCGGCAATGCCTCGCCAAAGCACATCTCGTCGAATTCGGCATTGGTGATGTTGCCATAGCGACGCTCACGCAGCATGGCGTAGGCCGCGAGGATCTTGCGGGCGTAGAAAATCTTGTCCGGCCCGGTCAGGCGTTCGGCAAGGGCTTCCAGCGTTCCATCCGGCATGCTTTCCGGCTCGAGCGTCACGCTGATCACAGTGCGGTAGTCGGCGGCAATGGTGTGGCGCTGGTTCGGGAGGGTCACGACCAGCTCGGACGAGGTGTGCATGTCGTCGAGCGTCAGATGCAGGCTGCCCTTCACCGCAACATAGACATGGCAGCAGCCGGGGGTGCGCTTGCGCGGCCGGCCGAGCAGGCCTGCGTAGAACACGCGCTCCGGCGTGATCAGCATCAGGTGGTCGGATTCGCGACCGCTGTCTTTAACTTCGTGGCCTTCCATGGCGGTCCTCCTCGCGCGGCTCTTTAGGCCGCTGCGGACGAGGCCACCTTAGACGAAATTCCAGCGCTGTCACGAAGGGATAGCGCTGTCATTCCGATACGCGAAACGAGTTTTGGAACCTACGCTCGGACCCGCGGCGCGATGTTCTGCTCAACTCCGGCCTTACGTTCTGCTGCAACTGCGCGCTTAAAACCGTCGCGCTGTTGCAAACGCGCCCAATACGCTGCGACATTTGGCCCAAAGTCCTTGGCAAGACCGATATTTTCCGCGAGGCGGAGCGCGTAGCCGATCACGATGTCGGCGGCGGTGAAACGGCCGGCGCACAATGTTTCGGCACTTGCCGTCGCTGCCTCGACGGCACGCAGGCGTCCCAGGAACCATTTTGCGTAGTCGCCCGCGACCTGAGGGTTGCGCCGCTCCTCCGGCTCGAGCTGGGTGTATCGGAGCACCAGCGTTTGCGGGAAGGTTAACGTGGCATCGCTGAAATACATCCAGTTCAGGAACGCGCCGTAGGCGGGGTCCTCGACATCGACCATCAGCGGTGTCGGCGCGTATCTGGTGCCGAGATAATGGCAGATGCCTGAGGACTCCGTCATCTTGGTCTCGCCGTCGACCATGAATGGGATGGTGCCGAGCGGATTGATCGCGAGATATTCCTTGGCGAAGACGCGCGGCGGGAACGGCAGCATCTTCAATTCGTAGGGCAGGCCCATCTCCTCCAGCATCCAGAGCGGGCGGAACGAGCGCGCGGCGTCGCAATGATAAAGCGTGATCATCAATTCTTTCCTTTGCTGCCGGGCAGCGTACCCATCATCTTGCACAATACCATCAGCATGACCTCGTCAGCACCGCCGCCGATCGAGGTCAGGCGGCTGTCGCGATAGGCCCGGCTGACGGGCGTTTCGTTGGTGAAGCCCATGCCGCCCCAATATTGCAGGCAGGCATCGGTGAGCTCGCGCCCGAGCCGGCCGGCCTTCAGCTTGGCCATGGTCGCGAGCTTCGTCACATCCTCTCCCGCCACCAGCGCTTCGCCCGCACGATAGATCAGCGCACGCAGCAGCTCGACCTCGGTCTGCATCTCCGCAAGCTTGAAGTGCACGACCTGGTTGTCAAGAATGCTCTGGCCGAAGGCCTTGCGGTTGCGGGTGTAGTCGATGGTTTCGTTGATGATGTATTCGTGCGCTTTCAGGCAGGCTGCCGCGCCCCAGAGCCGCTCCTCCTGGAACTGGATCATCTGGTAGGTGAAGCCGTTGCCTTCCTCGCCGATCCGGTTGCGCTTGGGCACCCGCACATTGTCGAAGAAGATTTGCGCGGTGTCGGACGAGCGCATGCCCATCTTGTCGAGCTTGCGTGCGATCGTGACGCCCTTGCTCTTCATGGGCACGCAGATCAGGGATTTGTTGCGGTGAACGGGTCCATCGCCGGTGTTGGCGAGCAGGCAGATCCAGTCGGCCTGGGTGCCATTGGTGATCCACATCTTGCCGCCATTGATGACGTAGTCGTCGCCGTCGGAGCGCGCATTGGTCTTGATCGAGGCAACGTCGGAGCCCGCACCGGGCTCGGAGACGCCGATGCAGGCCACGAAATCACCGGCAATGGACGGCGCCAGAAATTCGCGCCGCACCTCGTCCGAGCCGAACCGCGCCAGCGCCGGTGTCGCCATATCCGTCTGCACACCGATCGCCATCGGCACGCCGCCGCAATTGATGGCGCCGAGCTCCTCCGCCATCATCAGCGCGTAGGAATAGTCGAGGCCCGAGCCGCCGAACTCGACCGGCTTGTTCAGGCCAAGGAAGCCGAGGCTGCCCATCTTCTTGAACAGCTCATGCGCCGGGAAGATGTCGGCCTTCTCCCATTCATCGACGTGAGGGTTGACCTCGTTGGCGATGAATTTTTGCAAGCTACGGCGGATGTCGTCGTGGTCGGCGGTGAATAGCATTCTCTTCCTCTCGTCATTCCGGGGCATCGCGAAGCGATGAGCCCGGAATCCATTTCACAGCGGTGCGTACGGCCCGATGGATTCCGGGCTCGCGCTTCGCGCGCCCCGGAATGACGGGTCACAACCCCATCTGCCGGCTGGCCAGATCCTTCATGATCTCCTCGGTGCCGCCGCCGATGGCGTTGACCTTGACCTCGCGGTAGATGCGCTCGGCCTTGATGCCGCGCATGAAGCCGGCGCCGCCGAAGATCTGCACGGCCTCCGAGGCGCAGAACGCCATGGTCTGCGTCGCCTGGTTCTTCATCATGCAGATTTCCGCGACCGGGCTCTCGCCCTGCCCCAGACGCCAGGCCAGCAGCTCCAGCATCGCCTGCGACGCGGCGACCTTCTGGGCCATATCGACGATCTTGTGGCGGATGACCTGGTGCTGGGCGAGCGGCTTGCCGAAGGTCTTGCGCTCCCGGGCGTAGGCGATGGCTTCATCGACGCAAACGCGCGCAAAGCCGGTGCAGCCCGCCGCCATGCCCATGCGCTCGCTGTTGAAATTTTGCATGATGATCTTGAAGCCCTGGCCTTCCTCGCCGATCAGGTTCTCGACCGGCACGCGGCATTCGTCGAAATGCAGCGTCGCGGTGTCCGACGCCCACCAGCCCATTTTCTTCAATTTCGTGCGCGACAGGCCCGGCGTATTACCTTCGATCAGCAGCAGGCTGACGCCACCGGCGCCCTCGCCACCGGTGCGCACGGCAACGGTCAGATAGTCGGCGCGCATGCCGGAGGTGATGAAAGTCTTCTCGCCGCTCACGACGTAGTGATCGCCGTCGCGGCGCGCCTTGGTGCGGAGGTTCGCGACATCGGAGCCACCGCTCGGCTCGGTGATCGCGAGCGCAGAAATCTTCTCGCCGGCGAGAATTTGCGGCAGCACTTTTGCCTTCACCTCGGGCCGTGCCGCGCGCGCGATCGGCGGCGAGCCGATGGTGTGGCTCATCAGGGAGGCGCTGACGCCGCCGGCACCGGCCCGTGCCAGCTCCTGGCTCGCCACGATCTTCATGAACTGGTCGGCGGCGACCCCGCCATATTCCTCGGGGAATCCGAGGCCCAACAGACCGATCTCGGCCGCCTTGCGATAGAGCGTGCGCGGGAATTCGCCAGCCTCGTCCCATTCATGGGCGAACGGCTCGATTTCCTTCTCGACAAAGCGGCGCATCATTTCGCGAAACGCTTCGTGCTCGGCGGTATAGAACGGGCTCTTCATCGCTGTTGCTTTCGCTTGGCGCGCGATTCTTCGTGGTCACCATGGCCGGATCGCAAGGCATGCACTTGCGCGGAGTGGCTGACGCAAGAACGCGCGCCGATCAAGCCACGCCCCAGCAACTCAACGCAAGACAGTTTTCGCAGTGCAACGGCCAACTCCCGGTCAAAAAAGAACCTTGTACATATGACTTTTGGCCGGCCCTTCGGGGTCGGCTCAACATGTTGCAAGGCGTTGGAATTCAGGCGGCACAAGGCCACTCGCTTGTGGAGGACAGATTGCCCGTTCGCTACTACGACTGGATCGCCCACCACAGCCGCCGCACCCCCGGCAAGACCGCGGTCATCGACCTCGCGAGCGGACGCCGCTTCACCTACACCGAATTCAACGACCGCATTGCACGTCTGGCGACGCATTTGCGCGACAGTCTCAACGTCTCGCGCGGCGACCGCGTCGCGGTGCTCGCGCTCAACACGACCGATACGCTGGAGGTACAGTTTGCCTGCGGACGGCTCGGCGCCGTCTTCCTGCCGCTGAACACGCGCCTCACCGTCCCCGAATTGCAGTTCATCACGGGCGATGCCTCACCCAAGGTGATGATCCACGACACGGATCTCGCCGAAACCGCGCTGAGCGTCGCAAAGCTCTGCGGCATCGCCTCGTCGATGTTGCTCGGCCCCGGAGGCTCCTATGAGGCCGGCATCGCCACGGCAAAGCCGCTTGCGGCTGCCGAGGACGTTTCGCTCGATGACATCTCGACCATCATGTACACGTCGGGCACCACGGGCCATCCCAAGGGCGCGATCATCACCCACGGCATGACGTTCTGGAATTGCGTCAATCTCGGCGGGCCCGCCTATATCAATCCGTCCACGGTCCTCCTGACGGTGCTGCCGCTGTTCCACACCGGCGGGCTCAATTGCTACACCAACCCGGCGCTGCATGCCGGCGGCACCGTGCTGATCATGCGCGCGTTCGATCCCGGACAGGCGCTGCAACTGATCGGCGACCCCGCGCAGGGCATCAACGTGTTCTTCGGCGTGCCCGCGATCTACCAGTTCATGGCGCAGCATCCGGCGTTTGCGACGACCGACATGAGCCGTCTGATCATCGGTGGCGTCGGCGGCGCGCCGATGCCGGTGCCGCTGCTCAAGTCCTGGGAAGCGCGCGGCGTCGCGCTGCAGCAGGGTTATGGCATGACCGAGACTTCGCCCTCGGTGCTGGTGCTCGACCGCGAGGATGCGGCGCGCAAGGCCGGCTCAACGGGCAAGCCGGTGTTGCATACGGAGGTCAGAATCGTCCGTCCAGATGGCAGCGATGCCGATGTGGGCGAACTCGGAGAGCTCTGGGTGAAGGGGCCGAACGTCACGCCCGGCTACTGGAACAGGCCGGAGGCCAACAAATCCTCCTTCACCGACGGCTGGCTGCACACGGGCGATGCGACGCGCGTCGATGAAGAAGGCTTCTACTACATCGTCGACCGCTGGAAGGACATGTACATCTCCGGCGGCGAGAACGTGTACCCGGCCGAGGTCGAGAACATCCTGCATCGGCTCGCCGCCATTGCGGAAGCCGCCGTCATCGGCATTCCCGACGCGCAATGGGGCGAGGTCGGCCTGGCCATCGTCGCGGTGAAGCCCGGCCAGCGACTGAGCGAGACCGACGTGATGGCGCATTGCGCGGCCAATCTCGCGCGCTTCAAATGTCCGCGCCGGGTCCGCTTTGTCGACGCGCTGCCGCGCAATGCTACCGGCAAGATCCACAAGCCGACCTTGCGCAAGGAATTCTCGGTGGCCTCCGAGCTGGACAAGGCAAAAGCCGCAAACGCCTGAACGCGACGCCTGGCATCGCGCTTTGGTTACGGCGCTGTGCAAACCATGGTACAGGTGCCGGAGCAGTGCGGGGACGACCTGACTCGGGACAATTTGATGAAGCAGGCCGCCAGCCTCACGGCCGAAAGGCCGTTTTTCTTTCTTCACATCCGCAAGACCGCAGGCGTGTCGTTGCGCGGGCTCTTGGCCAACCGCTTCCCCGCGGACAGAATCCTGTTTCAGGCGCATTCCCGGAGCGGCCCGCAACGGCCCGGCAACGCGCTGTTTGCCACCGGCCATGTCGACTTCGACTATGCCGGGTCGTTCCCGATCCATCCGACCATCTTCACGGTTCTGCGTGAGCCGATGTCGCGCTGCGTCTCCGCCCATGACTTTTTCCAGAGCCACAGCGAGCCGTTCTTCCAGACGCTTGCAACCGAGCTGAGCACCGACGAATACGCAGCGCGGCGCCGGTACCAGGAGCGCGCCCGCGCCCTCGGGCCAAAACGCTTTCTCGGCGAAGAGGAACCTCTCGCGCGCTATTGGCTCGCCAACGTCCAGACGCGGCAACTGGCGGGCGCCTCGTTCGCCAGCCTTCGCGACGACGACCCGCGCCTGCTGGATGCGGCATTGACCAACCTCGCACGGATCGATCTCACCGGCATTCTGGAACGGCAAGCCGATACGCTGAAACTGCTTGGACGGATGATGGGCTGGGGACCGCTGGGTCCCCTGGCTCATCTCAACCGCACCCCGCGATCGAGCCAGAGCGAGCTCGACCCGGCGTCACTCCACATCCTGCACTCATGGAATGAACTCGATCTGCGGCTCTATGAGGAGGCGCATCGACTGTTCGAGCACAGGCTCGCGGCGTCGCCATCCGCCGAAGACAAGGTCCAGCTTGCGGCTCCGCTCGGAGCCGACGGCTTTACGCCGGATCAGCCCCTGCACGGCGCAGGCTGGCACGAGCGTGAACGTCATGAAGGGCGCTGGCTGTGCTGGAATTCCGCACCGTCAGCCACGCTCAACTTGCAGCCAGCAACGCCCGCGCCACGCCGTTTTCAATGTCTGCTGTCGCACGTGTTCAACGAGCACGCGCTCAACCGGATCGGGATCGCAATCAACGACCGGCCCCTCGTGTTGCGCAAGCGTGCAGCCGAGGGCGGCATTCTCATCGAGAGCGATATTCCAGCAAGCGCGTGGGCCGCCGACCCGGCGCACGCCGTCCTGACCTTCCAATGCCCCGTCATGGGAAGCCCGCAGGATCTCGATCCCAACTCATCTGACGCGCGCCAGCTCGGTTTTGCCCTCGCCCGCGTGCTGCTCGACTGAGCATCACATGGGTTTGGCGGATGCAGGCGGCGCATCGCCGGGCTTGGCGGACGATGCACTGACGTCGATGGCGCTAACCGGCAGGCCGAGGCGACGTACGTCCCCGGCAGCGGGAAAGCGCGGGCAGGTCCATGCAAGGGTGACGATACCTGATGCCGGAACGTCGAGGTCCAGTTCGAAAGCACCGTCACGAACCATGATCGACGGATCGGCGATGCGGGCTCCATTGCAATGGAATCGCACCCCGATCCGATCCAGCGGCTCGCGCACATCGAGGCATTCGATACGAACCACATTGCGGCCGGGCTGTACCTTGATCCTGACTGCGGCCTCGGGTTCGCTCCAGCGAAAACTGCGGCCTTGCCAGGTCTCCATGGCGTGAAAGCCGGCCTGGGCGAGCACATATTCGCCCAGGCGCGGCAACGCACTGCCGCCGGCACGGCGCACCTGATGGATGCAGTCGAGCCGCTGCAGATCGATCAGCGCCGCGATGTAACGCTTCAGCTCAAATGCGACGCGCGGGCGCGAGCCGATCCTTACCATGACGGTCAACGTGCAACGCGCACGGACCGCGGCCAGCCACGCCACCGCTCGTGCAAGCCGATCGCCGTACAAGGCGGGCCCGGCCCAGCGCCGGAGTGCCGGCCGTGTCTCGCCGGATCTTCGCGGATCTCGATGCTGACGATTATCCTGCAGCAGCGCGGCAAGCACGGCGCGCGCGAGGCCGGCATCGAAATCATCCTGGCAGTTCCATTCAACGGGAATTTCCAGGAGCGCGCTTCCGGGGCCACGCCTGTCCCCACTGAGATAGCGGATCTCGCCCTGCACGAAGTCGAGCGTGAACCTTTTGAGGTCGCCGACCTTGCCGATATAATAGTGATGGAAGCGCGCGCCCTCGAGATAGCCGATGGCATGGCCGCGCACGTGATAGCTTGCGGCGAGCACCCATTCGGCGAAATGGCCGAGTTCCTCGCGCAAGCCACCGCATTCTTCGTAGACGTCGCGCCGGGTCACGAAACACTGGTCGAGCACTTTTCGCCAGGGATGCACTTTCATGCCGAACTCGATGTCGGCCTGGTACATCTGCGCCTCCGCCTCCGACAGGCGGTTGTGACAAATCGGAATCGACTGGCAGGAAAATCCCGACCATTCCGGATGCTCCGCGATCGCCTTGATGCAGAGCTCGATTACGTCAGGCTCGGGCCAGCAATGCGACTCCGTGAAGAACAAATATTGGCCGCGTGCCCTGGTCGCGCCGTACGCACAGAGCCCGATGTCGTGCGAGGATTCCGTGAACTCGAGGCGTGCGCCGCCGCCCGCCAAGGCCTTCAACTCCGCGCGCGCAGAAAAATCCGGCGGCACGACCAGGATAATCTCGTAGAGGGACCGATCGGCGGTCTGCGACATCCAGCCGAGCCAGGATTGCTCCCACTGCCCGCGGTGATATTCGAGCGGGATGATGACCGAGAACAGCGGCGCCTGGGTATCGGTCTCGGAGTGCGCATTCAGCATGCTGAGGCTGCTAGACGGGCAGGAAGAGTGCAAACGGCTCTTCGACCGTACGGCGCAGATGATCCCGGTAGAGCGTGTAGTTGGCGTTGTCAGGGGCGATGCGGCCGAGCGTGGGGGCCTTGACGTTCGCGAGCGGGACGAAGGCGATCGGCGCGGCGATCGGCGTCAGTTGCGATCCGGGGCCGGCGCGCAATGTCGAGATGATCCCGTACATCTCGCCGGCCACCGTCGGCCGCGACACGGTGATAACGCGGTGCTGGCCATGGCGGTTGATGACGAGGTAGATGAAGCCCGACTGGTGGGGTACCGCGACCTCGCCGGAGTGCTCATAGGCCGCATCGGTCCGTTCGCCTTCGCGGAAGACGAGTGAGGAGACCTTGGGCTCCCAGGCGATTTCGGTGCGGTAGGCGAAGATCGCGTCCTTGTCGCCGAAGGACGGCCGCAACGTGATGTAGACGTCCTCCAGCCAGGTCACGGCGCGGTGCGAATAGGAGCCGAGACTGTCGGGCGCGACATCGTTACCGACCGGCGCGACAGGCGCCGCCGGAGCGCTGCGGCGTAGCGAAACGCCGAGCGCCTGCTCGAGCCGCACCGTGGTCGCCAGCGTGAACGGGCGACGTCCGCCGAGCGCCTTCTCCAGGGTCGAGAGGCTGAGCTTGGCCTGCTCGGCCAGGGTCTGTCGGGAAATCCGGCGTTTGGCGATCTCCTCGCGAATCTTGTCGGCGACTTCACGGCTTTGCTCATCCGTGAGCTGCTTGTCCGGCGTCTGCATCGAGGTCCCTGCTCCCATGGCGCCAGTCTAGCAGACGGACAAATCAGCACAAAACCGTACATCGCCTCCGCCGACCCGCCATCCCTGCACGGACCGCGGCCGAACATTGCCGATCAATCCGCTCGCGAAAATCCGTATTCCCGGCAGATTTGGAGCGTGACCAGCGGTCTTCGGGAGCAGGCGAAATGACCACCATCGACGACTTCGAAAGCGACGAACACCCCATGCTGAAGCGGCTGATCAAGCTGGGGCTGGTTCTCCTGGCGCAGGGCATCGCCGTGATGTTGATCGGCATCGTCGCCCTGCTTGTCAGTCTCTTTGTCAGCCTCGATCCGGCCTGGTCGGCCACCTCGGAGCAGGCGACCCTGCTGCAACCTGCCGATGCCCGTTCGGGCACGCTGCTCCTCAAGAACGACGGCGTCACGAGCGAGGCCGTCAGGCTCGGCATCGACGTCGACATCACCGTGTCAGGTCCGACCTTGCGCGCCCGCGTCACGCAGGTGTTCCGCAACCCCGGCAAGGACTGGGTGGAAGCGATCTATGTCTATCCGATGGCGACAGGCGGCGCCGTCGACACCTTGAAGATGGTGGTCGGCGACCGCGTCATCGTCGGCGACGTCAAGGAGCGCCAGCAGGCGCGCGTGATCTACGAGCAGGCGCGCCGCGATGGCCAGAAGGCTGCGCTGACCGAGCAGGAACGGCCAAATATCTTCACCAACTCGGTCGCCAATATCGGGCCCGGCGAGACCGTGCTGGTGCAGATCGAGTATCAGGAGCCCGTGCATCAGTCCGGCAACGAATATTCGCTGCGCGTGCCGATGGTGGTCGCGCCGCGCTACAATCCCTCACCCGTCGTGCAGAGCGTCGACTTCCGTCCCGACGGCTCCGGCTGGGGCGCGACCAAGACCGATCCGGTGCCCGATCGCGACCGCATCTCACCGCCGGTACTCGATCCCCGGAAGCATCCGCCGATCAATCCGACCAGCATCACGGTTCGCCTGCAGGCCGGCTTCGCGCTCGGCGAGGTCAAGAGCCACCACCATGCCGTCAAGACCGAGAGCCCCGATGCAACGACGCGTATCGTCAGGCTCGCCGACGACACCGTTCCCGCGGACCGCGACTTCGAGCTGACCTGGAAGCCGGCCGCCGAGAAGGCACCGTCGGTCGGACTGTTCCGCGAGCATGTCGGCGACGCCGATTATCTGCTCGCCTTCGTCACGCCCCCGACGCTGGATCAGGCCGCGCAAAAGCCGCTGCCCCGCGAGGTCGTATTCGTGATCGACAATTCCGGCTCCATGGGCGGCACCTCCATCGTGCAGGCCAAGGCCAGTCTTCTCTATGCACTCGGCCGTCTGCAGCCGAACGACCATTTCAACGTCATCCGGTTCGACGACACCATGGACGTGCTGTTTGCGACCTCGGTGCCCGGCGATGCCGAGCACATCCGCGAGGCGACGTCTTTCGTCGGCGCGCTGCAGGCCCGCGGCGGCACGGAAATGGTGCCGGCGATGCGCGCGGCGCTCGCCGACAAGCTCGGTGACATCAATTTGGTCCGCCAGGTCGTGTTCCTGACCGACGGCGCGATCGGCAACGAGCAACAATTGTTCGAAACCATCACCGCGATGCGCGGCCGTTCGCGCATCTTCATGGTCGGCATCGGGTCCGCACCCAACACCTATTTGATGACGCGCGCCTCCGAGCTCGGGCGCGGCGCCTTCACCCATATCGGATCGGTCGAGCAGGTCGAGGAGCGCATGCGCGGCCTGTTCGCCAAGCTGGAAAATCCGGCAGTCACAGGCCTCAGCGTCAAATTCTCGGAGGCGCAGGCCGACGTCACGCCGGCGATCGTGCCCGACGTCTATCGCGACGAGCCGCTGGTGCTTGCTGCAAAGCTCGACAAGCTTCAGGGATCGTTCGAGATCAAGGGCCGCGTCGGCGACCGGCCGTGGTCGGTGACGCTACCGCTGCAAAACGCCGCCGAAGGCAAGGGCCTGTCCAAGCTCTGGGCCAAGCGCAAGATCGGCGACGCCGAAGTCGCGCGCACCATGCGCGAGCTCTCTCCGGAGGACGCCGACAAGACAGTGCTTGCGCTGGCGCTCGAGCATCAGCTCGTCACGCGGTTGACCAGCCTCGTTGCCGTCGACAAGACGCCAAGCCGCCCCGAGGGCGAGCCGCTCAAGCTCAGCGAACTGCCGATCAACCTGCCGGCCGGCTGGGATTTCGACAAGGTCTTTGGCGAGCAGATGCAGCGCGTGCCGGCGCAACTCCTGGAGCGTCGTGCCGATGCGAGCGGCCGGACGACCACCGCGCGACGGCTGGCGCCTGCCGCGCAACCCGACACCGTCCGCCTGCCGAAGACCGCGACCACCTCCGAGCTGAAGATGATCGCGGGCCTGATCCTGCTCCTGCTCAGCCTGTTCCTGTTCGTGTTCAACCGGCGTCAACTCCTTGCTCATTGACGCCGGGTGAAAGAGGAGACCTCACCCGACTCCTCTTCTTGTGCGCGCGCGGCTGCCCGTCCCGTCCAACGGCCGCGCGCGCCTTTTTCTTCTTGAAGCGAACGCAACAATCGACCAATGCCCCGCTTTCACCCACCCCTCGCCCTTGCCCTCGTCGGCGCGATCCTGTTCGGCGATGGCGCCTCTATCCACGCCAAGGCGTGGCTGGCGCAGGTGTTGCTCGAACGCGCCTTTGCGCAGAGCATCGCGACGGGGCAGCCGGTCAAGCCGTGGTCCTGGGCGGACACCTGGCCGGTCGCGCAAATCGAGGTGAAGCGGATCGGCGCACAGGCCATCGTGCTCGCCGGCAGCAGCGGCCAGGCACTCGCCTTCGGACCCGGGCATGTCGAGCAGACTGCAGATGCCGGCGAGCGCGGCGTCGCGGTCTATTCGGCGCATCGCGACACGCATTTCCGTTTCCTGCAACATGTGTCCATCGGTGACGACATCGACGTCACACGCAGCGACGGCAAGCGCTTCCGCTACCGTGCCGACCATTCCGCCGTCGTGCGTTTTGACGCGTCCGGCATCGACCTTGCGACCCAAGGCCACGAGCTGGTGCTGTCGACCTGCTGGCCATTCGACGCACTGACGCCGGGGCCCGACCGCTATATCCTGCACGCCACCCTGATCGGCCCCGTTAACCAAGCGGCCGACCGGTAACTACCTGATCCACTTAGCTCTTCTCATTCGAAGCATGATTCAGGATGCCGCCATTTCGGGCGCAACTGAACTGGTATTGCCGGCCATAGACCTATAAAGGGGGGCAGCGTGCGGAAGCCCTTTTATTCTGCACCTGCAGGACATTGGTATGGACGACGAATTTCAGAAGAAGCTCTTGCAGCAACTGGAGCAGATCGAGAACCGCGTTGCGCTTCTGGAAAGAAACCAGCATCTGATCGCGGCGGGTCAGCGGCGAACGTTGCTGCGCGGGCTGTGGCGGCGTCCACCGATGTGGACCTTCGAGCAGTATCCGCCGCGCCTGCTCAGCACGAAGACGTTTCAGCCGATGCCGTCTCCGCCCGCGAACGCACCGCGCATCGCGATGGTCACGCCGAGCTACAATCACGCGCAATATCTCGGCGCCACGATCGACAGCATCGTCGGCCAGAATTATCCGAACCTCTACTACCACGTCCAGGACGGCGCCTCGATCGACGGCACGCTCGATCTCCTGAAGAGCCGCGGCGACTGCATCAGTTGGCGCAGCGAGCGTGACACGGGTCAATCCAACGCCATCAACCTCGGCCTCGCCGGCGTCGATTGCGACATCATGGCCTACCTCAACAGCGACGACATGCTGCTGCCCGGCACGCTCGCTTACGTCGCGGACTACTTCACGGCGCATCCCGACGTCGACGTCGTCTACGGCCACCGGGTGTTCGTCGATCGCGACGGGCTCGAGGTCGGCCGCGCCGTGCTGCCGCCCTACAATGGCAGGGTGCTGCAATACGCCGACTACATCCCGCAGGAGACGATGTTCTGGCGCAAGCGCGTCTGGGACAAGATCGGGCCGATCGACGAAAGTTTTCACTACGCCATGGACTGGGATTTCATCCTTCGCGCACAGGCGGCCGGATTCAAGTTCCGGCGCCTGCCGCGTTTCCTGGCGTGCTTCCGCATTCATGACGCACAGAAGACCGCGGCGACCTATGCCGTCGGCGTCAAGGAGATGGGCCTCTTGCGGCGGCGTGCGCTCGGATTCGATCCGACGCAGGCCGATATCCGGAGGGCCATCGTGTCGTACCTGGTGCTCCAGATCGGCTTTCACTACGGCTACAAGCTCGGCGTCTTGCGCTACTGAGCGCGGCTGTTCGATCGAATATCCATCAGCACCTATTCCGTCGCGCGGCATTCGGCGCACGCGGTTGCCACCCTTCCAAACTCACCCTACAAAAGAGCGACGCGCCGCCGAGAACGGCGCAGCTAATAAGCGGTGGGGATCGCGCCATGGAAGCTCAGGTGACCAAAGCATCCGTTTCTCCGAGCTCATGGTCGCCCGCGCCGGGTGCCGACGATGTCGTCAAAGGCATCCACGCGATGCTGCACCCGCGCAACATCGTGCTGGTCGGCGCAACCGACAAGCCCGGCAATTATGCCGAGCGCATCTGGAACAATCTCGTCAAGTACAAGTACGAAGGCGGGCTATACCCGATCAACGCCAGGCGCGAGGCGATCTGGGGCGTCACCTGCTTCAAGGACTTTGCGAGCCTGCCCGAAAAACCCGATCACGTGCTGGTGCTGGTGCCGGCACGCTTCGCGGTGCAGGTGATCCGCGACGCAGCCGCGGCCGGTGCGCGCTCGGCCACCATCGTCACGTCAGGCTTCAGCGAGTTGCAGGACGAGGAGAGCCAGCGGCTCGCCGCCGAACTGCAGCAGGCGGTGCGCGAGACCGGGCTTGCGGTCACGGGCCCCAATTGCCTGGGAAACCTGAGCGCCGGTGAGAAGCTCTTCACCAATATCGACGACCGCATCGTGACCATGGAACAGGGCGCGGTGGCGATCGCCGGCCAATCCGGTGCCATCGTCATGGCGGTCCGCCAGGCGCTGGAAGATCGCGGCGTCGGCGTCGGCTACATGGTCACGACCGGCAACGAGACCGGGCTCGAGACCCCGGACCTGATGCGCTATTTCGCGGCCGATCCGAGCATCCGCGTCATCGTCGTCTATCTCGAGGGCGTGCGGAACACCAAGGCATTCCGCGACGCCTGCAAGGCCGCACGCGCGGCGAGCAAGCCGGTGATCGCGCTCAAGCTCGGCGCATCCGAAGGCGGTCGCGCGGCTGCGATGGCGCATACCGGGGCGCTCGCCGGTTCCATCGAAACCTTTGACGCGATCGCCACCCGCGAAGGCGTGATCCGGGTGCGCGGGCTGGACGAGCTGATCGAAACCACCGAATGCTTCGTGCACGCGTCCGTGCCGAAGAGCGACCGGCTGGCAGCCGTTTCGCTCTCCGGCGGCAAGCGCGGCATGCTGATCGACGCCTTCTACGCGGAGGGCCTGAATTTTGCGCCGCTGAGCCCGCATGCCAACGGCGAGCTTGCAAAGATGCTGGGGCCCGGCTCGATCGTCGGCAACCCGCTCGATGCCGGATTTGCCGCGGTGGTCGATCCGTCCGTCTACATGAAGTCGATCAAGCTGATGATCGACGATCCCGACATCGACATCGTCATCATCGATGCCGAGCTGCCAAAGGCGCCGCATGAATTGCGGGAGCGGAACCTGCGCATCGTCGACGAGATGGCGAGCAGGGCCGGAAAGCCCGTGATCTACATCAGCGCGATGTCGATCGGTTTTACCGAGTTCACCAAGGGCCTGCGCAAATCGCTGCCGCATATCGCGGTCATGCAGGGCCTCGACCGCGCGGTGACCGCAATCAAATCGTTGCTCGACTATGCCAGACTGCGCAAGGAAGTGCCCGACATTGTCTCGAGCTCGAAAGCATCCGCCCGCGCGGTGCTGGAGAAGGCGCTGAAGCAGGCGCAGGGCGCGGCGCTCGACGAAGTCGCCTCCAAGAAGCTGCTGAAGGCCTATGGTATTCCGATCTCGAAGGAAGGCATTGCCCAGACGCCGGCAGAAGCCGTCAAGCTTGCGAAGCAGATCGGCTTCCCGGTCGTGGCCAAGCTCGTCAGCGCCGAGATCCTGCACAAATCCGATATCGGCGGCGTGGTGCTCAACCTCAACAGCGCCGCCGAGGTGAAGAAGGCGTTCAACGCCATCACCGCACGGGTGAAGAAGCTGAAGGGCAAGCCAAAGCTCGACGGCATTTTGATCGCGCAGCAGGTCAAGGCCGATCTCGAGCTCGTGGTCGGCGCCTCGCTCGATGCCGAGATGGGGCCGGTGGTGCTGTTCGGCACCGGCGGCATCGACATCGAGCTCATGAAGGACGTGGCGCTGGCGGGCGCACCGCTGGACGAAGCCGAGGCGCGGGCGCTGATCGCTCGCACCAAGGCCGGCATCAAGATGGCGGGCTATCGCGGCAAGCCGGCCCTGCACCAGGCGTCAGCCGTGAAGGCCTTGGTCGGGCTGTCCAACCTGATCGCTGACGCCGGCGACCGCATCGCCTCGATCGACATCAATCCGTTCCTGATCAATCCCAAGACCGGTGTCGCCGTAGACGCCCTCATCGTCCTTAACAATGCCGCGGCAAAGCGGGCGGCAGGACACTAATCAAGGCACTGATCGGCTTCCACTTGCCCCCCTTTGCCCATAAAATCGGCGTGCGACTCCCTCAGGGGTCGGTGGCCGAGGAACGATGGCGCGCACGAGCAATCTGGTGATCGGAACGGTGACGCTGGCGGTGATCGCCGTGGCGTTCGGCAGCATGCTTGCCGTGCAGAAGTTCCGCGCGGCCCAGCAACGCAGCCTGCTGCGCGTGGTGTTCGAGGGCGGTTCCGCGAGCGGCCTGCGCAAGGGCGGGCCGGTTAATTTCGACGGCGTTCCGGCCGGGCAGATCCTGTCGATCAAGCTGGATAATCCGCGCAAGGTCGTCGCGCTGGTCATGCTCGACAACAACGCGCCGATCCGCAAGGACACGGTGGCCGGCATCGAGTTTCAGGGCCTGACCGGCGTTGCCGCCGTCTCGCTGATCGGCGGCGCGCCCGCCGCGCCCCCGGTACCGCTGGACCAGGACGGCGTTCCCATCCTGACCGCCGATCTCAGCGACGCCGAATCGATCGTCGAGACCCTGCACAATGTCGATCGCATGATCGTCAGCAACGAAGCGTCGATCAAGGACGGCCTGCGCACCTTCGAGAGCTACACGGCCGATCTCAAGAGCAAGGGCGAGGCGATCGACGCCATCATGACCAAGACCGAGAACGCGTTCGGAAGCATCGACAACGCGGTGGCCAAGATCGAGAGCGTGGTGCCGAGCCTCGCCAACGGCAAGGCGGATGAGCTGTTCGAAAAGATCAAGTCGCTGCACGAGATGGCCGACAGCATGAAGAAGAAGTCGGCGGCGTTCCTCGACGACGGCCGCCGCATGCTGCTCGACGTCAGCGAAGCCGCCAACAAGATGGCCGGCACGCCCACCCCTCCGCGTCCGCCGCGCAGGCAGCCCCAGCAGCAGAAGCAGTAACGACGCCTACCACGCGTAGCGCACGACGCCCTTGCCGGCGTAGGACCGCGTGACGTTCGAGAACTCGCCTTCGAACGTTCCCGTCGCGGACCAGCCGTTCATCCACTTCATCTCGGCGGAGGCCGTGGTCAGCGCGGAGTCGCGGGACAGCGCCGCGCCGTTGACGACGAAGGCCGAGCCCGGCAGCGTCTGGAACACCGCGCCGACGGTACGGTCCGGATTGAAATCATGCGCCCAGGCGACGCGGCCGCGCAGCGTGATCACGCCGTTAGTGGCGGCAAAGGATTTGTCGCTGCGCAAGCCGAGCTCGGTGCGGGTGTCGGTCACGCTCTTGGCGGCATAGCCGAGCGCAAAGGCGGCGTTGGTGCCGACCACCAGGCTTTCCGCATAGTTCGGCAGGTTGAAATTGGTTGCCTGCAGCGCGGCGTAAGGCGTCACGCCCATCCAGGGCGTGACGTAGCGATAGCCGCCTTCAACTCGGCCCGAGAACGCGTTGGCGTTGAACTGCGCGCGCAACTGGTCGAAGCCGGCCGCGGTGACGATGCGGTTGGTGGTGACGTCCTGCCAGCCATAGGCCACCGCCGCCGTGACGTAGGCCGGGCCCGACGTGTGGCGAACGAAGGCGCCGGCCTGGAACAGATCGGAGTGGCCCCAGCCGAGCCCGTTGACGCCGAAATTGGTGGCGCCGCCGGCGAGCGCGAAACCGGCGATCGTCGCGGGCGAGAACCGATAGTCGAAGCCGACGGCGGTGCCGTAGACGTTGCTGGTCGTGCTGTTCGAGCCGAGCGCCGCATTGCCGTCGGTGGTCTGCGAACCGCCAAAGCCCGCCGCCCACACGCTCCAGCGCTGGTCGAAATCGGCGGCCGGCGCCTTGCGGTAGATGGAGGCGAACGCGTCGCGCGCGCTCTTGCCGGTAGATGCGTTCGCGCTCGCTTCTTCGGCAAAGGGCGTTGCGCCGGGCGCACCGGTGCCGCGGCCGGCCGAGAACGGATCGGTCAGGAGGCCGAGGAACAGGTTCATGGCGTTGAACGTCGCCTGCTGCAACCCGGTGCCCGGCTCGCCGGAGGCTTGTGCCAGCCCCTGGGGCGTGAGGTTGGCCAGCACCACGGGAATGCTGCCCGTGGTGTTGAAGGCGCGCGTCAGGGCGTTGGCGACGTTCTGCTGATTGATGTTGAGGCCGGTGCCGTAGTTGAGCGCGAAATCCAGGAAGACGTTGTTCGGATCGTAGCTCAGGGCTGCCTGCAGGTTCGGCGACAGCCCTGCGACGACCGGGTTGAATGTGTCGACAACGCCGCCGGCCGCGAACAGGATGGTGTAGTGCTTCTGGATCGTGCCGACGGGGACGGCGACGACCGTGGCGCCGTTCAGCGTCGCCGTGCCGCCAACCGCCGTAAAGCCGTTCTCCGGCCCCGAGAGCTGGACCATGTAGGTCGACGCCGCCGTCATCGTGAGACTGCCGTTGACCGTGAACGTGCCGGTCGGGTTGCCCGGCGCCAGCGTGCCGCCATTGATGATGGCGCTGCCGATCTCGCCCTCGCCGCTGAGCGTGCCGCCGGCGGCGACCGTGACGTTGCCGTTGATCACGCCCTGCACGGTGAGCGTGCCGCCTTGCACGCTCCAGTCCTGATTGCCGATGCCGGTCACGGTCCAGTTGGAGCTGTCGACCTTGTTGAAGATCGTGAAGCCGTCATACTGCTGGCCGGCGCCGATGTCGCTGAGGAAGAACGTATCCTTGCCGGTGCCGCCGAGCTGGAACGTGTCGGTGCCCGCGCCGATCACCGCACCAAAAATCCTGCTGCCCGGCCCCAGGGTGAGCGTGTTGCTGGCGCAATTGCAGAACTGGATGGCCGTTCCGGTTCCGGCATTGATGGTGCCCGAATTGAAGACGTTGCCGCCGCCGCTCACGAAGATGCCGACGGCACCGTTGCCGACATTGATGGTGCCGGTGTTGACGACCTGGTTGATGACCGCGCCCGAACCGTTCACGTCGATCGCGGCGCCGCCATCGCCGATGGAAATCGTCCCGCGGTTGGTGATCGTGTTGCCGTCGCCGACGACGAAGATACCCTCGGCAGAGTCCCCGCCCGTAATCGTCTTGTTGTTCGTGATCGTCGATGACGAACCGGTATAGGCGATGCCGGCACCTGCGAAGCCGACGGAAACCGTACCGTTCTGGGTGATCGTGGCGCCAATGCTGTTCACCGAAATGCCGGCTCCGAAGTCCCCGGATGTGATCTTGCCGTCGTTCGTCACCTTCGCGTCGGCGCCAAACACGACGATGCCGGCGCCGGCAATGCCAGCCTGGATGGTGCCGGCATTGCCGACGGTGGTGAAATTGCCCTGCACGAAAATGCCGGCGGAATTCGCCCCAACGGTGATGGTTCCGGTCGCGGTGTTGGTGATCGTGTTGTTGTCGTCCACGGCAGCGATGCCGGCTCCCAGTACGGTTGCGTCGCCGATCGTGATCGAACCGGCGTTGGTGACCGTGTTGTTGCCCACAACGAAGATGCCGTACGAATCGGTCAGCGTGGTGATGACGCCGCCCGCGGCATTGATGATGGTACTGTTCTGTCGGGCAACGATGCCCGCGCTATTGGCTCCGGTGGAGAGCAGGCCGTTGTTGGTAATCGTGTTGTTGTCGAACACGTTTATCGCCACGCCGCCGTCGCCGGTCCCAATCCCTCCATTGTTGACAATGATGTTGTTGTTCACAGCGGAGATGCCAAGGCCATTGTCGATGACATTGATCCCGGCGTTATTGGTGATGGTGTTGTTGCTGCCGGCGTTGATGCCGGTCAGGCCGGACGCTGCCAGCAACGACCCATTGTTGGTGACGACGTTGGCGTCGTTGACGCTGATCGCCGCCGTGCCGTTGTCGTTGACGGTGGCGCCGGCCAACACGTTGACGGTCAGGTTGGTGACGCCGCCGCCGGCCGCAAAGCCGTTGGGATCAAGGCCGCTGCAGGTGACCGTCTGGCCGCTTGTGGCGGGGTCGGGCGCGCAGTCGGCCCGGGCTGAGGTCGTCGACAGGCAGAGGCCGAACAGGGCCGCCAGGACGGCCGACAGGGCCGTGCCGCGGTACAGCCCAGCCTGACCGCGCGATGGCAACCGAACTTCCACGCAACGCCCCTCATTCCCGGGCGCTCCCAATGGCGCCGCCGGTAAAATAGGCGACCGGTTCCCTCCGTGAAACTACGGGCGAGCGGGAATCGTCGGATTCAGCCACAACCGCAGCAGAATCACGCGGTGATGTTGCAACCGAGCCACGTTTTCCTGCGTCCAATTGTCATTCCGGGCACCATCCCGGCGCTCATCGAAAACGAGAGCGCGAAAACAACCCCATGCACAGTAGAAAACGCCGAACGTCCGTTTTTTGCGGACGTCCGGAATAGCCTAGTAATTGGTGGAGGTTAGCTCGTTCGGGATGCCCTCGATCGGGCATTCCTCGGTGCCGACCGTTTGACGTGTCATTGCCTCCACTTTTATGCGCGTTCCTTCCGGATCCGCGATCCAATCCTTGTAAAAGTCGTAAGGACACGCAGCGACGCCGCGCGCGCCTTCGCCGGAGTTGATCATGCCGGTGTAGCCGCGATGCAAGAGCTTGAAGAGGTGGTTCTGCGACTGGCCGTTCTTGCGCGCGTCCCGGATCAGGCTCTTCGAGAGCCCGGCGTACTGAATGCCGTATTCCTCCTCGCCGGTCTCGCCCAGCGTGCGTCCATCAAAGCCGATGATCGCGGAGTGACCGAAATAGGAATAGACGCCGTCAAAACCGGCCGCATTCGCAACCGCGACATAGACGTTGTTGGCCCAGGCCATCGCCTTGGAGATCAGCACCTGCTGCTCCTTGGCCGGATACATGTAGCCCTGGCAGCGCACGATCAGCTCGGCGCCCTTCATGGCGCAGTCGCGCCAGATTTCCGGAAAATTGCCGTCGTCGCAGATGATGAGGCTGACCTTGAGGCCTTTCGGCCCCTCGGAGACATAGGTGCAATTGCCGGGATACCAGCCCTCGATCGGCACCCACGGCATGATCTTGCGATACTTCTGAACGATCTCGCCCTTGTCGTTCATCAGGATCAGCGTGTTGTACGGCGCCTTGTGCGGATGCTCCTCATGGCGCTCGCCGGTGAGCGAGAACACGCCCCAGACTTTGGCCTTGCGACAGGCTTCTGCGAAGATCGCTGTCTCCTCGCCCGGGACGGATGAGGCCGTGTCGTACATCTCCTTGGAGTCGTACATGATGCCGTGGGTCGAATATTCCGGGAAGATCACGAGATCCATGCCGGGAAGGCCGAGCTTCATGCCCACGATCATGTCGGCGATCTTGCGGGCGTTATCGAGCACCTCGGCCTTGGTGTGCAGGCGCGGCATCTTGTAATTGACGACTGCGACGCCGACCGTGTCGTTGCTGGACGAAATATCACCGTGAAGCATTGGCGTTGCCTTCTGTTCTGGTTGGAGTGAGACGCCGCTCAAGCGGCGGCGTTGCCGTCAGTGGCTGATCATCCAGGGACGCGCGGTCGGAAAACCCTTCGCGCCGCTCTTGCTCTTGGTCATCAGCCGCGCAGGCTTCTTTTTGCCCGTGGAGCAGCAGCCGCAGCCGGGGCCGTGCGAGGCCTTGTATTGCGCAAGCGTCTGCGGCGCGTGCGTGCTGCGCTCGTTGACCGCGTGCGCCTTCCGTTTCTCGGCAGGCATGCAGAAGAAGTTCGGCGCTGTCAGGATCACCCGCGGCGCCATCGCTTCGCAGTCAGGGCAGGCCTGCGGATCGTCGCACTCGGCCATCGGCCGGAGATCCTTGAAGGGTCCGCAGTCGTCACAGAGATATTCGTACATCGGCATCGCATCATCCCTACGCATGACCGTTGGTGTGGAAAGAGCCCCTCACCCCGACCCGCTCCCCGTAAGGACGGGGAGAGGGAGAGAGGGAGCGCGGAGCTACTTGTCCGGCGATATCGGCATCTGGATATCGCCCGTGATGTGCTTGATGGGCCCTGCGGCCGACGGCATGACGTCAAAGTCAAAAATTTCCGTCGGCAGCCAGAGCGTGGCGCAGGCGTTGGGCACGTCGACCACGCCTGAGATGTGGCCCTGGCACGGCGCGGTGCCGAGGATCGAATAGGCCTGGGCGCCGGAGTAGCCGAACTTCTTGAGATACTCGATCGCGTTCAGGCAGGCCTGGCGATAGGCGATGTGGACGTCGAGATAGTGCTGCTTGCCGGCCTCGTCGACCGAGATGCCTTCGAAGATCAGATAGTCCTTGTAGTTCGGCGTGATCGGCGACGGCTTGAAGATCGGATTCTTGATGCCGTACTTCGCCATGCCGTCCTTGATCACCTCGACCTTCAGATGCAGCCAGCCGGCCATTTCGATCGCACCGCAGAACGTGATCTCGCCGTCGCCCTGGCTGAAGTGCAGATCGCCCATCGAGAGGCCCGCACCCGGCACATAGACCGGGAAGTAGATCTTTGAGCCGCGCGACAGATCCTTGATGTCGCAATTGCCGCCATGCTCACGCGGCGGCACGGTGCGCGCACCCTCGGCGCCGATCTTGGCTTTCACGTCGCCCTTGGCGCGGCCGCCATGGGCGGTCGGCGCGAACGGCGGATTGGCCAAACCGGGCACGCGGGTCGGGTTGGTCGAGATCAGCTCGGCCTCGCGTTTGTTCCACATGTCCAGCATCTTGGGATCCGGCAGACAGCCGATCAGCCCGGGATGGATCAGACCCGCAAAATTCACACCGGGCACGTGGCGCGACGAGGTGTAGAGACCCTTGATGTCCCAGATCGACTTCTGCGCCAGCGGGAAATGGTCGGTCAGGAAGCCGCCGCCGTTCTGCTTGGAGAAGAAGCCGTTAAAACCCCAGAGGCTTTCCTTGAGCGGGCCGACGTCGAGCAGGTCGACGACCAGCAAGTCACCGGGCTCGGCGCCCTTGACGCCGATCGGGCCGGACAGGAAGTGCACGATCGACAGATCGATATCGCGCACGTCGTCGGCGGAATCGTTGTTCTTGATGAAGCCGCCGGTCCAGTCATAAGTCTCGATGATGAAATCGTCGCCGGGATTGACCCAGGCCACGATCGGGATGTCGGGGTGCCAGCGGTTGTGCACCATGTCATTATCGTAAGCCGACTTGGTGAGATCGACCTTGATCAGTGTCTCTGGCATCAAAATGCTCCCCTTTTACACGGTTGGTTAGACGGACAGATACTTTGAGACTTGCGCGGCATCGACGCTGTCGCGCGGATCGTCGCGCACGATCTCGCCGTTCTCGATGACCAGCACGCGGTCGGCGATATCGAGCGCAAAGCTCAGCACTTGCTCGGACACGACGATCGACAGCCCCTTCTCGTCGCGGATGCGCTTCAGGGTGCGCGCCATCTCCTTGATGATCGACGGCTGGATGCCTTCGGTCGGCTCGTCCAGCAGCAGCACTTTTGGCTTGGTCGCGAGCGCGCGGGCGATCGCGAGCTGCTGTTGCTGACCGCCGGAGAGATTGCCGCCGCGGCGGCCCTTCATCTCCAGGAGCACCGGGAACAGTTCGTAGATGTCGCCGGGCACCTCCGACTCACCGGAGACGACGAGGCCGGTCTCGATGTTCTCCTTCACCGTCATGGTGGAGAAGATCATGCGGCCCTGCGGCACATAGGCGAGGCCCTTGGCGACCCGCTCGTAGCTCGGCAGACCGACGAGCTCCGCCCCGTCCATGCTCACCGAGCCGCTCTTCGCCGGCAAAATGCCCATAAGCGATTTCATCAGCGTGGTCTTGCCCATGCCGTTGCGGCCCATGATCGCCACGATCTCGTTGGGTGCGACCTTGACGTTGAGACCGTGCAGCACCTCGCTCTGGCCGTAGGCGACGTGAAGATCGGAAATTGCCAGCATCGGTTTGCTCCTACGCTCGGTGTTCCTTCCTTCTCCCCTTGTGGGAGAAGGTGGCGCGGGCGTAGCCCGCGACGGATGAGGGGTTTGCGTCAGCGAGTACGAAGGGCAGTTTGACGCGCGGAGAGATACCCCTCACCCGGATCGCTTGCGCGATCCGACCTCTCCCACAAGGGGAGAGGTGAACCGTCAGTACCGCCACAGATTCACTCGAAGGCACGAACACTTCCCTTCTCCCCTTGTGGGAGAAGGTGGCGCGGGCGGAGCCCGCGACGGATGAGGGGTCTGCGTCGGCGGATGCGAAGGGCAGTTGAATGCGCGGAGAGATACCCCTCACCCGGATCGCATCTGGCGATGCGATCCGACCTCTCCCACAAGGGGAGAGGTGCACCGCCACTGCCGCAGCAGATTCGCTCGACTTCGTCATGCTCAGTGCCCCAGATAGACTTCGATGACCTTGGGGTCGTTCTTCACCTTCTCCATGGTGCCTTCGGAGAGGATCTGGCCCTGGTGCAGCACGGTGACCTTGTGCGCGATGTCCTCGACGAACTTCATGTCGTGCTCGATCACCAGCACCGAGCGGTTCTTGATGATGCGGTTGAGCAGCTCGGCGGTCTTGGCGCGCTCGGAGACGCTCATGCCGGCGACGGGTTCGTCGAGCATCAGGAGGTCCGGATCCTGGATCAGCAGCATGCCGATCTCGAGCCACTGCTTCTGGCCATGGCTGAGCAGATCGGCGCTCATGTTCAGCTTGTCCTTCAGGAAGATCATCTCGGCGACTTCATGCACGCGATCGCGCACCGCAGCGTCGCGGGTGAAGGTCAGCGCGCCGAACACCGAGCGGCCACGCGGAAAGGAGATCTCCAGATTCTCGAATACGGTGAGATCGTCATAGATCGAGGGGTTCTGGAATTTTCGGCCCACCCCGGCCTTGACGATCTCGTTCTCCTTCATCCGCGTCAGCTCCTTGCTGCGGAACTGGATCGAGCCTGATGTGGCTTTGGTCTTGCCGCAGATCAGGTCGAGCACGGTGGTCTTGCCGGCGCCGTTGGGGCCGATGATGACGCGGATCTCGTTCTCGTCGACATAGAAGGAGAGATCGTTGACCGCCTTGAAGCCGTCGAAGGAGACGGTGAGGCCGGAGACCGCGAGCAGGAAGTCCTTGGGCTGGTGACCGATGAGCATGACCTATCTCCTCACTCCGCGGGCGCGCCGTCGGCGACCGAGCTATCGGTCCAGCCGGCAGGTTTCGATTTGCGCGACGAGATCAGGCGTTCGATGCGCGGCTGCACATAGTCGCCCCAGATCCCGGCAAGGCCGTTCGGGAAGGCCAGCACCACGGCGATGAACAGCCCGCCCAGTCCGAACAGCCAGAGCTCGGGGAAGGATTCCGACAGGCTGGTCTTGGCGAAATTCACCAGCAGCGTGCCGTAGATGGCGCCGAGGATCGACAACCGGCCGCCGACCGCGGTGTAGATCACCATTTCGATCGACGGCACGATGCCGACGAAGGACGGTGACATGAAGCCGACATTGAGGGCGAACATGGCGCCGCCGATCGCGGCGAACACGGCGGCGATGCAGAAGGCGAAGATCTTGAAGTTGGCGACGCTGTAGCCGGAGAAGCGGACCCGGTCCTCCTTTTCGCGCATCGCGACCAGGATGCGTCCGAGCTTGGAGTGCCGGACGAACTGCGCGATCATGATGCAGGCGAACAGGCAGCCGACCTCGAAGAAGTAGAGCACGACCTTGGCGTGGTCGGGACGGATGTCCCAGCCCTTCAGCGTGCGCAGATCGGTCATGCCGTTGATGCCGCCGGTGTAGCCCTGCTGTCCCACGATCAAAATGGTGAGGATCGCGGCGACGGCCTGCGTGATGATCGCAAAGTAGGTACCGCCGACGCGGCGCTTGAACATCGCGGTGCCGATGATCAGCGCAAAGATGCCCGGCACGAGGATGATGGCGGCGATGGTGAAGGTGAGGCTGTTGAAGGGCTTCCAGAACAACGGCAGCGCGGTGATCTGATTCCAGTCCATGAAATCGGGAATGCCCGGCGTCGACTGTATCTTTGTGTTCTCGACACTCGATGCCTCGAGCTTGAGGAACATCGCCATGCAGTAGCCGCCGAGGCCGAAGAACACGCCCTGGCCGAGGCTCAAGATGCCGCCATAGCCCCAGCAGATCACGAGGCCAAGCGCGACGAAGGCGTAGGTCAGGTATTTTGCGACCAGGTTGAGCCGGAAGACGTCGAGCGTGAGCGGCAGGATCACCACCAGGAAGACCGCGAGCACCAGAATTCCGATGAACTCCGAGCGATTGAAGAAGCGATTGTCGGTCATGGCATCAGCCTCTGTTTCTCACTTGCGGACCTTGAGGGCGAACAACCCTTGCGGCCGCAGCATCAGGATTCCGACAACGGCGAGCAGCGTCAGCACCTTGGCCATCGAGCCCGACATGAAGAATTCGAGGGTGGATTGCGTCTGCGAGATCGAGAAGGCCGAGGCGATGGTGCCGAGCAGGCTCGCGGCGCCGCCGAACACGACCACCAGGAAGGTGTCGACGATGTAGAGCTGTCCGGACGTCGGCCCGGTCGAGCCGATCATCGTGAACGCGCTGCCGGCGACGCCGGCGATCCCGCAGCCGAGGCCAAAGGTGTAGCGATCGACCTTTTCGGTGTTGATGCCGACCGCTCCGGCCATGATGCGGTTCTGCACGACGGCGCGCACCTGGCGACCCCAGCGCGACAGATACATGACGTAGGCGACGCCGATGGTGATGAGAACGGTGAGGCACATCACGAAGACGCCGTTGATCGGCACTTCGATGCTCTCGGTGACGTGGAGCGATCCCAGCATCCATTGCGGCAGCTCGACGCCGACCTCGCGTGCGCCGAACACGGAGCGATAGGCCTGCTGCAACATCAGGCTGAGGCCCCAGGTGGCGAGCAGCGTATCGAGCGGACGCTTGTAGAGATGCCGTATCAGCACCCATTCCACCAGCATCCCCAGCGCACCTGAGGCGACGAAGGCCAAAATCATCGCAAGGAAGAAGTAGCCGGCGAACAGGCCCGGCAGATAGGACTGGAAGAGGTTTGAGGTCATCCAGGTGACGTAGGCGCCCAGGATCATGAACTCGCCATGGGCCATGTTGATGACGCCCATCTGGCCGAAGATGATCGCAAGACCGAGCGCCATCAGGACGTAGACCGAGAACAGGATCAGTCCCGCAAAACCCTGCATGACGAAGATGGAGCCAAGGTCGCCAATCGAGTAATCGCCGAACATCGATGTCCTCCGTCGGGGGAAAAAGGGCCCCGCGCCGCAAGCCGGTTCGCGGCGCGGGGGTCTTGGGCAT
The DNA here is from genome assembly GCF_006483445.1 of Bradyrhizobium guangdongense. Lineage (GTDB taxonomy): Bacteria > Pseudomonadota > Alphaproteobacteria > Rhizobiales > Xanthobacteraceae > Bradyrhizobium > Bradyrhizobium guangdongense_A. Next base: position 29,610 of record NZ_PPPT01000007.1, read on the forward strand.
GGACTTGCAATCCACGCCAGGGAGCTGTGTTGAGGAAGCCGCCGCGGGCGCTGCGACTTACTGGTAGCCCTTCGGGAACGGATCCGGCTCGACGAGATCGGCGGTCTCGTAGATCAGCTCGAACTGACCATCGAGCTTGGCGCGTCCCACGCGGGTCTTCGACCAGAGGTGATGGTTCTCGTGGATGCGCACATAGCCTTCCGGCGCGCCCTTGAACTCGATGCCCGGCGAAGCCGCGGCGATCTTGTCCACGTCGAAGGAGCCCGCCTTCTCCACTGTCAACTTCCACAGCCACGGGCCGAGATAGGCAGCCTGGGTGACGTCTCCGATCACGGTCTTCTCGCCCCACATCTTCTTGAACGCAGGCACGAAGGTCTTGTTGTTGGGGTTGTCGAGCGACTGGAAGTACTTCATGCAGGCGTAGGCGCCGGCGATGTTCTCGCCGCCGATGCCGTCGATTTCGTCTTCGGTGACCGAGATCGTCAGCAGCGCCTGCTTGGAGAGGTCGATACCGGCAGCCTTGAGCTGCTTGTAGAACGCGACGTTCGAGCCGCCCACCACGTCGGTGAAGATCACGTCGGGCTTGGTCAGCTTGATCTTGTTGATGACCGAGTTGAACTGCGTCGAACCGAGCGCGTAATACTCCTCGCCGACGACCTTGCCCTTCAGCACGTTCTCGACATGCTTGCGCGCGATCTTGTTCGAGGTGCGCGGCCAGATGTAGTCGGAGCCGATGAAGAAGAAGGTTTTGGCGCCCTTCTCCTTGGCGATCCAGTTCAGGCCGGCGAGAATCTGCTGGGTTGCTTCCTGGCCGGTGTAGATGACGTTCTTGGACTGCTCCAGACCTTCATAGAAGGTCGGGTAGTAGAGCATGCCGTTGTACTGCTCCATGACCGGCAGCACCGCCTTGCGCGAGGCCGAGGTCCAGCAGCCCATGATCGCCGCGACCTTGTCGTTGACGAGCAGCTTCTTGGCCTTTTCGGCAAACGTCGGCCAGTCGCTGGCGCCGTCTTCCTGGATGATCTTGATCTTGCGCCCGAGCACGCCGCCCATGGCGTTGATCTGCTCGATCGCGAGTTTTTCGGCCTCGATCGAGCCGGTTTCCGAGATCGCCATCGTGCCGGTGGCCGAGTGGAGAATGCCGACCGTCACCTCGGTGTCGGTGACGGCAAGGCCGGTCGTGTTGACCGCCGAGGTCGCCGGCGCCTGCGCGAAAGACGTCTTCGGCAGCATCGTGATGGCGGGCAAAGCCGCCATTCCCATCAATAGCTTACGCCGGAATGGCGACAGCAGGCCCTTGTTCGTTTCGTCTGACATGAGCACCCCACCTTGTTTCGAGGACACGCGATTGGTGCGGTGAGGATGGCTCGGATTTGTGCAGCGCACAGATACGCAAGATCGCGTATATTGCACCGCAAAATACCGACGTAGGCTTTTGGTACGGGATTTGCGAGGGCCCTGGCTGGTTCTCAGGAGTGGGGTGAGTGGCAGGGCGGCAGCGAATAGACCGCGTCAGGCGCCAGTACAATCAATGGGTCGCCAACCAGACGCTGGAAGACTACGCGCTGCGCTTCACCGCCAAGAGCGCGCGCCGCTGGTCGGCCGCCCGCGTCGCCAACACGGCGCTCGGCGCGATCTCGTTCCTGGCGATGGAGGCGATCGGCGGCACCATCACCCTCAACTATGGCGTCACCAACGCGGCTGCCGCGATCCTGGTCGTCTCCATCATCATCTTCTGCTGCGGCGTGCCGATTGCCTATTATGCCGCCAGATGCGGCATCGACATCGACCTCCTCACCCGCGGCGCCGGCTTCGGCTATATCGGCTCGACCATCACGTCGCTGATCTACGCCTCCTTCACCTTCATCTTCTTCGCGATCGAAGCCGTGATCCTGGCGTCCGCGCTCGAGATGTGTTTCGGGATTCCGAGGCCTGTCGGCTATCTCATCAGCGCCGTCGTCATCATCCCCTTGGTGGCCTACGGCATCACGCTGATCAGCCGCTTCCAATTGTGGACGCAGCCGCTGTGGATCGTGCTGCACATCCTGCCCTTTGCCGCGATCGCCTGGGCCAATCCGCATTCCTTTGCGGAGTGGCGCAACTTCTCGGGCGAGCACGGCGACTTGAACGGGCATTTCGACCTGCTGCTGTTCGGTGTCGCAGCCTCGGTGGTGTTCTCGCTGGTGGCGCAGATCGGCGAGCAGGTCGACTTTCTGCGCTTCCTGCCGCGCGACCGGCGCGCCTCGCGGGCATCCTGGTGGATCGCGCTGATGAGCGCAGGCCCGGGCTGGATCGTGCTCGGCGCGCTCAAACTGCTGGCGGGGTCGTTCCTCGCCTTCTTCGCGCTCAGCCATGGCGTGCCGCCCGAGGAGGCCGCCGAGCCTGCGCATATGTATCTCGAAGCGTTCCGCTACGTGCTCTCGCAGCCCGACCTCGCACTGGCGCTGACCGGCACGTTCGTGATCCTGTCGCAGGTCAAGATCAACGTCACCAACGCCTATGCCGGCTCGATCGCCTGGTCGAACTTCTTTTCACGCCTGACGCATAGTCATCCCGGCCGCGTGGTCTGGCTGGTGTTCAACGTCATCGTGGCGCTGCTGCTGATGGAGATCGGCGTCTACAAGGCGCTGGAGCAGACGCTGGCGCTCTATTCCAACGTCGCGATCGCCTGGGTCGGTGCGCTCGTGGCCGATCTCGTCATCAACAAGCCGCTCGGGCTGCGGCCGCAGCAGATCGAATTCAAGCGCGCGCATCTCTACGACATCAATCCGGTCGGCGTCGGCGCGATGACGATCGCGACAATCATCTCCATCAGCGCCTTCTACGGCCTGTTCGGGCCGGTCGCGAGCGCATTGTCGGCCTTCATCGCGCTCGCGGTGGCCTTCATCGCCGCACCGCTGATCGCTTGGGCCACCGACGGCAAATACTACATTGCGCGCAAGCCGAAGCGGAGCTGGCAGAACATCGAACAGATCCAGTGCTGTATCTGCGAGCACTCCTTCGAACCGGAGGACATGGCGTCCTGTCCGGCCTATGCCGGGCCGATCTGCTCGCTGTGCTGCTCACTCGATGCGCGCTGCCACGATCTCTGCAAACCGCACGCGCGCGCCGGCGCGCAGGTCTCCGACATGCTCGGAAAGATTTTGCCGCAGCCGATCTATGCGCGGATCAATTCGCAGTTCGGCCATTACATCGGCGTGTTCGTGGTCGCGGCGGGGCTGGTCGCGCTGGTGCTGGGGCTGATCTATCTCCAGACGTCGGCGAATCTGCATGACAACATGCTCGTCTCCAACGTGCTCTGGAAGGTGTTCTTCTCGCTCAGCATCATCATCGGCGTGGTCGCCTGGCTGTTCGTGCTGGCGCAGCAAAGCCGCCGCGCCGCCGAGGCCGAGACGCGACGGCAGACGGCGCTGCTGATCCAGGAGATCGACGCCCACAAGCGCACCGATGCCGAACTGCAGCGCGCCAAGGAGGTCGCCGAATCCGCCAACCTCGCCAAGAGCCGCTATGTGGTGGGCCTCAGCCACGAGCTGCGCTCGCCGCTCAATGCCATCAGCGGCTATGCCCAGCTCCTGGAGCAGGACGCGACGCTGCAGACCAAACCGCGCGACCAGGTGCGCGTCGTCCGCCGCAGCGCCGATCACCTCTCCGGCCTGATCGACGGCATTCTGGACATCTCCAAGATCGAGGCGGGTCGGCTGTATTTGTCGCGCGACGAGGTGCGCCTAAGCGAATTCCTGGATCAGCTCGTCGGCATGTTCCGCCTGCAGGCCGCGGCCAAAGGCATCGACTTCGTGTTCCGGCGGCCGGCCGTGCTGCCGGTCGTGGTCTATGCCGACGAAAAACGGCTGCGGCAGATTTTGATCAATTTGCTCTCCAATGCGATCAAGTTCACGCAGACCGGCAGCGTCAATTTCGTGGTGCATTACCGCAGCCCCGTCGCCGAGTTCGAGGTGACCGACACCGGCCCCGGCATTCGCAGCGACGATCTCGAACGCATCTTTGCACCCTTCGAACGCGGCGCGCTCGGCGTCTCGCAGCCGCAGAGCGGCACCGGGCTGGGGCTCACCATCAGCCGCCTGCTCGCGGGCGTGATGGGCGGCGACATCAAGGTGACCAGCACGGTCGGGACCGGCAGCACGTTCAAGGTGAAGATTTTGCTGTCGGAGGTGACCAATCCCCGCCGTACCGCGCCGGTGGCGGCGCCGGTCTCCGGCTATCACGGCGCGCGCAAGACGATTTTGGTCACCGACGACGACCCCGTGCATCGCGACCTCCTGCGCGAGGTGCTGGCGCCGCTCGGATTCATCCTGCTCAGCGCAACCGACGGCCCCGGGTGCATCGCGCTGGCGCAGCACTGCCGGCCCGATCTGTTCCTGCTCGACATCTCCATGCCCGGCATGGACGGCTGGAAGGTCGCGGAGACATTGCGCGCCGACGGTCATCACCAGGCGCGCATCCTGATGGTGTCGGCGAGCGCGCTGGAAGCGCACGGCACGCCGCTGGCGCAAACGTTCCATGACGGCTATCTGATGAAGCCGATCGACATTCCAAAGCTGCTGGAGACCGTCCGGCAGCTCCTCAAGCTCGAATGGCAATACGGCTCGGACGAGATCGTCGTGCCGCTATGGCGTCCCGACGTCGGCACGCGGCCGCCGGTGAGGCATATCGAGGAGCTGATCGGCCTCGGCCAGATCGGCTACGTCAAGGGCATCCAGTTGAAGCTGGACGAGCTCGGCAGCGAGCACCCCGAACACGCCGATTTCGTCGCGCAGATGCGTTTCCTGGTCGACCGCTTCGATCTCGACCAGTACATGGCCACATTGAAGACATTGCACGCGTATGAACACTGAGCCGAAGAAGCGCGACGTCGCGCTCGTTGTCGACGACTCGCCGGAAACCTTGCGGTTGCTCACCGACGCGCTCGACGGCGCCGGCATGACCGTGATGGTCGCGCTCGACGGCGCCAGCGCCATGCGCATCGTCGACCAGATCACGCCCGACATCGTGCTGCTGGACGCGGTGATGCCGGGCATGGACGGGTTCGAGACCTGCCGGCGGCTGAAGCGCGATTCGGGGCTCGACAACGTTCCCGTGATCTTCATGACGGGGCTCGCCGAGACCGAGCACATCGTGCGCGGGCTCGAAGCCGGCGGCGTCGATTATGTGACCAAGCCGATCGTGATCGAGGAGATGCTGGCGCGCATCCGCGTGCATCTCGCCAATGCGCGGCTGACGCAGAGCGCACGCGCCGCGCTCGACGTCTCCGGACGTTTTCTTTTTGCGGTCAGCAAGCAGGGCAAGGTGCTGTGGGCGACGCCGCAGGCGCAGAAGCTTTTGGCCGATCACCACGGCGCGAGCGCGAGCGACGACATCGGCCTCCCGGCCTCGATGCTGCAATGGCTGGAGCAGGCCAACAAGGGCCGCAGCGGCGCCAAGGCGCAGGCCGCCTCGCTCCCCGACAATCCGCAGCTCCGGCTCTATTACATGGGCGAGCTCGCCCCGAACGAGGTCTTGCTGCGGCTCTCCAAGGAATCCGGCACCGCACTGCCGCCGGAATTTTCCAGCGAGCTCGGCCTCACCACCCGCGAGGGCGAGGTGCTGGCCTGGCTCAGCAAGGGCAAGACCAACCGCGACATCGCGCAAATTTTGGGGTTAAGCCCGCGCACGGTGGACAAGCACCTGGAGCAGATCTACGCAAAGCTCGGCGTGGAGAACCGCACCGCGGCGGCGGCGGTGGCGACGAATGCGACGAGGCGGAATTCCTGATCACAATCTCGCCATCGTCCCGGACAAGCGCAGCGAAGCGGCGCGCCGATCCAGGACCCATTACCCCGGGAAACAGTTTGACGAAGACTCGGGGTTACCACTTCGCGCCACATCTTCTCCCTGGGGTAATGGGTCCTGGCTTTCGCCAGGACGACATTGCCCTCACTTATAAACAAACGCCGCATCATCGAGATCCGCCTTCGGGATCTCGTCCTTCTCGGTCCAGTAATCCTGGCTGTGCTGCCATTCCGGCTTGTCGCCGCGCTTGGGCAACAGGTTCATGTTGCGCATCATGTAGCCGGGGTTGAAGTTCTCCGGATCGATCCAGGGCAGGATCGGCATGTTGTGGTCTTCGGGGCGCAGCTTCACCTCGACCTTCTTGGCGCCCTTCTTTTTCATGTGTCCGAGCAGGCGGCAGACGAAATCGGCGACGAGATCGACGCGCAGGGTCCAGCTTGCGCGGAAATAGCCGAACACCCAGACCATGTTCGGCACGCCCGTGAACATCATGCCGCGATAGGTGACGGTGTTGCCGAAATCGAGCGGCTTGCCGTCGATCTCGAAGGCGATGTCGCCGAGCGTGCAGAGATTGAAGCCGGTCGCGGTGACGACGATGTCGGCCTCCAGCAGCTTGCCGGATTTGAGCTGGATGCCGTTCTCGACGAAGCATTCGATCTCGTCGGTGACGACGGACGCCTTGCCGCTGGCAATGCCCTTGAACAGGTCGGCGTCAGGCACAAAGGCGATGCGCTGCCGCCACGGGCGGTAGCTCGGCGTAAAATGCTTGTCGACGTCATAGTCCGGACCGAGGATCGCAGCGATCTGGCCGATCAGCTCCTTCTTGACCGCTTCCGGATTGGAGATGCAGAGCTTCGTGAACGCGTCCTGCTCGAACAGGATCTTTCGCCGGACGATCTCGTGGATCCATTCCTCGTCGACTTGCAGCCGGCGCAGCTCTTCCGCGATCTCGATGGCGTTGCGGCCGATCCGGAAATAGGTCGGCGATCGCTGCAGCATGGTGGCGTGCGCGCATTTGTCGGCGATGCTCGGCAACAGCGTCGCCGCGGTCGCGCCGGAGCCGATCACCACGACCTTCTTGTTGGTGAGATCGAGATCATCCGGCCAGGTCTGCGGATGCACGATGCGGCCCTTGAAGCGCTCGGTGCCCTTCCATTCCGGCGTGTAGCCTTCGGAGTGGCGGTAATAGCCCTGGCACATCCAGAGGAAGTTTGCGGTGAACATTCTGAGTTCGCCGCTATCGGTCGTGACGGCTTCGATGGTCCAGAGATTTGTCTCGCTCGACCAGCTCGCGGAATTGATCTTGTGCTTGTAGCGGATGTGTTTTGCGAGATCGTTGTCCTCGATCACGTCGTTCATGTAGTCGAGGATCTCTTCGGCGGTTGCGATCGGCGGGCCGACCCAGGGCTTGAAGCGATAGCCGAAGGTGTGGAGGTCGCTGTCGGAGCGGATGCCGGGATAGCGATGCGTGATCCAGGTGCCGCCAAAACTCTCCTTCGTCTCCAGGATAACGAAGCTCGTGCCGGGAAGCTGCTTGGTCAGGTGATACGCGCTGCCGATGCCGGAAATGCCGGCGCCGACGATCAACACGTCGAAATGTTCGGAAGCTTGCTTTTTGCTCGTGGCCGAGCGAACGGCGACATTCATTGTTGGCTTTGCTTTCTTTATCCGTCGTCCGTTTTTCGGACGGCGCGTTTCCTCCGCGACAGGCATCGTCGCCCATCGCGCTTCCTTCGCAAAATGACATAGATCAATTCGCGATCAAATCACAACGCCGCACCCCAGCTCCGCGCTGTCTGCAGTATCCAGTCGCGATAGAGCGTGAGCGGCGTGACGCCGGTCAATCCGCCGCAGCCGTCGCTGCCGTTCGGCCCCGTCGACCAGCTGATGACACCGATGATAGCGGGACCATTTGGCTTGTCCTCGATCACCGGACCGCCGGAATCCCCGGTGCAGGCGCCGATTCCGGCGCTGCTCCCGTTAGTTACGGGATCGACGAGGCGAATCTGGAGCGTGCCGGGCTTGCCTGTCGCGACGAGGCTAGCGACGCGCGTCGCACCGCCGCTCTTGCCGTCACCGCGCACGGTGACGCCGATGCCGGCGATGGTAAAACGGCTGCCGACCTGAATTGGAATCTGCGGCGTGCCGACTGCGACCGTCGATTTTCCTTTCAGTGGAATTTCCAACTGCAGCAGCGCGACATCGGCAGTGGCTCGATGCGACTGCATCGCCTGCATGTTGAAGCCGGGATGGATCGCGATCGCGCGGATATTTTGCAGCTCCGGTTTGCCGTCGGCGCCGGTGGCGACGATCTTGTAATCGGCGCCCGGCTGCACGCAATGCGCGACCGTGAGAACGATTTTTGGCGCGATCAGGCTGCCGCTGCAGAAGTTTCCGCGCGAGCCGACGATGGTGACGACCGCGCGCGCAACGCCCTCCGTCTGCGGCGTGCCGCCATTGACGATGGCATGGGCCGGCGCGGCGAGCAGCAGCGCGGCGATGGTCAGGAGTTTCGCGGTCTTCATGGGGACTTGGCATAGCCGCTCGCAACGCTTCGGGCTAGTCCCGCCCGCAATCGCATGCTAGCCGTCGTCTGAAACATGCGAGGATACGACAGTGGCGATCGAGGCGGTGATCTGGGATTTTGGCGGTGTGCTGACGACCTCGCCGTTCGAGGCGTTTTCGCGGTTCGAGACCGAGCGCGGCCTGCCCGCCGACATCATCCGGCGCACCAATGCCGCCAATCACCTCGAAAACGCCTGGGCAAAATTCGAGCGCGCCGAAGTGGACATCGAAACCTTCGATCATTTATTCGCGGCGGAATCGCTCGCGCTCGGCGCCGAGGTGCGCGGTCGCGACGTGCTGCCGCTGCTGCAGGGCGACCTTCGGCCGGAAATGGTCGAGGCGCTGAAGCGCATCAAGGCGCAGCACAAGACCGGCTGCATCACCAACAATCTGCCGGCCAACGCGATCGGCAGCAGGACCGGGCGCTCACTTTACGTCGCCGAGGTGATGGTGCTGTTCGACCACGTCATCGAGTCAGCCAAGATCGGCCTGCGCAAGCCCGACCCGCGCATTTACCAGATGATGGTCGAGACGCTGAAGGTGGATCCGACACGGTGCGTCTATCTCGACGATCTCGGCGTGAATTTGAAGCCGGCGCGCGAGATGGGGATGACGACGATCAAGGTCACGAGCGGCGCGCAGGCGATCGCGGAGCTTGAGGCTGCGACGGGGATGAAGCTGCGGTAGTGACGTAGCCCGCATGAAGCGCAGCGCAATGCGGGACCAGCGGCCCCGGATTACGCTTCGCTCCATCCGGGCTACGCCCGTGCAATCCGCTCCGGAAACGCGGCCGCGAGCGACGCGCGGTCGGGCTTCAGCACACCGCGTTCGGTGATCAGGCCGGTCACCAGCCGCGCCGGTGTCACGTCGAAGGCATAGTTCGCGACCGGCGATCCCTTGGGCACGATGCGCACCGTCTCGAGGCGACCGTCTGCGGTGCGGCCGGTCATGTCGGTGACCTCCGTGCCGCTGCGCTGCTCGATCGGAATATCCCTGATGCCATCATTGACGGCGAAATCGATCGTCGGCGACGGCAGCGCGACGTAGAACGGCACGTTGTTGTCGTGCGCGGCGAGCGCCTTGAGATAGGTGCCGATCTTGTTGCAGACGTCGCCATTGGCGGCAACGCGGTCGGTGCCGACGATGGCGAGATCCACCATGCCGTGCTGCATCAGGTGACCGCCGGTGTTGTCGGGGATGACCGTGTGCGGCACGCCGTGATGGCCGAGCTCCCAGGCGGTGAGCGAGGCGCCCTGGTTGCGGGGCCGCGTCTCGTCGACCCAGACATGAACCTTGATGCCGCGCTCATGCGCGAGATAGATCGGCGCCGTTGCGGTGCCCCAGTCGACGGTCGCAAGCCAGCCGGCATTGCAATGGGTCAGCAGATTGACGGTCTCGCCGCGCTTCTTCGCGGCGATCGCCTCGATCAGCGCAAGACCGTTGCGGGCAATGCCCCGGTTGATCTCGACATCCTGTTCGGCGATCTCGTCGGCGCGCGCGTAGGCGGCTTCCGCACGTTCTTCCGGATCGACTGGCGCAAGCGCTGTGCGCATCTCGTCCAGCGCCCATTTCAGATTGATCGCCGTTGGCCGCGTCACGATGAGGGTGTCGTAGCCACGCTTCAAGCCGGCATCGGAACTGTCCTCGCGCATCGCGAGCGCCATGCCATAAGCCGCGGTCGCTCCGATCAGCGGCGCGCCGCGCACCAGCATGTCGCGGATTGCGACCGCCGCGTCCTCGCAGGTGGTCAGCTTCGCAACAATGAACTCATGCGGCAGCCGGCGCTGATCGATCGCTCCGACCGACCAGCCGTCGCGCTCGCGCCAGATGCTGCGATAATGCTTGCCGTCGACCTTCATCGCGCCTCACTTCCAGCCTTAGCCGCGCAGAATGCGTCCCGCGACCGCATCGAGCTTTTTCAACAGCTCCGGATCGCGCGCCTCCGGTGCCGTGATCAGGGCGGTGTCGAGCGCGCGGTCGGAGCCGATCGGGCACGGCTCGTGCTCGCGCGGAAAATCCCTGGCCAACCGGGCCACCAGCGCTTTCGCGCGGTCCGCGTTCGACGTCAGCACGCGGATGATATCCTGGACCGTGACGGCATCATGGTCGGGATGCCAGCAATCGAAATCGGTCACCATGGCGACGGTCGCGTAACAGATCTCCGCTTCGCGCGCGAGCTTGGCCTCGGGCATGTTGGTCATGCCGATCACGGAATAGCCTGCCGTCTTGTAGGTCATGCTCTCGGCATAGGTCGAGAATTGCGGCCCTTCCATGCAAACATAGGTGCCGCCCCGCGCGATCGCGATGCCTTCGGCGTCCGCGGCCGCGGCGAGGTGAATGCGCAGCCGCGGCGACACCGGATGCGCCATCGAGACGTGCGCGACGCAACCTTTGCCGAAGAACGAGCTCTCGCGCTTGTGGGTGCGGTCGATGAACTGGTCGACGAGCACGAAGGTGCCCGGCGGCATCTCCTCCTTGAAGGAACCGCAGGCCGACAGCGAAATCAACGACGTCACGCCGGCGCGCTTCAGCACGTCGATATTGGCGCGATAGTTGATGTCGGAGGGCGACAGACGATGGCCCTTGTCGTGCCGCGGCAGGAACACGATCGGCAGGCCGGCGATGCTGCCGCGTCGCACGGGCGCGGAAGGCTCACCCCACGGGCTCTTGATCGCCTCTTCGCGCGCGTTTTCGAGTCCCGGCAGGTCATAAATGCCGGAGCCGCCGATGATGCCCAATACCGCCTGCGCCATGAATGCTCCACCCGTGTGTATGGGGAGAAGCTATGCCAGTTTTGGGAGGGATTTGGAACGGGGGATGGTGCTGGCCTGACTATCAGGAGCGCTGAGGCGCTTCACACCCTCGGTGTCGTCCTGGCGAAAGCCAGGACCCATTACCCCAGGGAGAAGTTTGGCGAAGACTGGTCGTTCGGTACGACTACCATCCGCAATCGATAGATTCCGCGGTATGGGCCCTGGCCTTCGCCAGGACGACGCCGGGGAGGTACAGTCGCGTACCTCGCTCGCAGTTCTTCCGGCGAGGCGGACTACGCCGCCTTCACCGGCTGCAACTGGCTCACCACCATGCGCAGCAGCGAGTCCACCGACTGGAAGTTCTCCGGGGTGATCTCTCCTTGCGGGATCGTGAAGTCGAACTCGGCTTCGACGCCCAGCATCAGGTTGACCATGTCCATCGAGGTCAGGCCGATGTCGACGAGGCGCGCGGCCGGGGTGACGTCGGCGGACAGCGAATTCTGCGCGAGGATGCCCGCGACCAGCTTGATAATGCGATTCTGAACGTCGGTCTCGAACGCCTGCATCTGTATGCTCCCTTATTATCCCCGGCCGATGATTCCTGGGCCGGTCCGGCAATTGGGCGGCACCATAGCCGCGCTGTCTTAGGAAACGATGACTCACGTTGAATAAAATTGGACTTCTTAGAAATCGCTAACGCGATGTTAGGAATTCGGGGGCGCCTGCAAACCAGACCTTAACTGTTCGCTCCGAATGAATTTTGTTTACCCTCAATTTCGTCGACGAATTTGAATTAAATCCGTAGCCTCTGGTTCCAAGCAAACATGGTCGGATGATCGTTCACGCATCGGCTGATGCCGATCGATCTCGAACGACAAAGCAGAGGCGGACAGTCATGAACGTGCGTGAAGCAACCCTTCAACCTGCCGACGACGCCCAGGCGAGCTTTCTGGACCGGGTGCCGTCGCTCGTCGAACGCGCCGGCAAGATGGCCAAGGCGGCCGCGGCCGATGCCGAAGCCGTGGACCGCGAAGCCCGCTTTCCGCACAAGGCATTTGACGTCGCGCGCGAGGAAAAGCTGCTCGGCATCATGATCCCGGTCGAGTTCGGCGGCTTTGGCGGCTCGATCTACGACGTCACCGACGTCTGCTACACGCTGGGACGCGCATGCGCCTCCACCGCGATGATCTATGCGATGCACCAGACCAAGGTCGCCTGCATCGTTCGCCACGGCCATGGCATTCCCTGGATGGAAACCATGATGCGCCGGGTCGGTCGCGACCAGTGGCTTCTGGCGTCCTCCACCACCGAAGGGCAGAACGGCGGCAACATCCGCTCCAGCGCCGCCGCCGTCGGCCACGACAACGACATGATCTCGCTGCTGCGCGATGCGACCGTAATCTCCTACGGCGCCGAGGCCGACGGTCTCGTGACCGTCGCGCGCCGCGCCAATGATGCCGCCTCCTCCGACCAGGTGCTGCTGGCGCTCGCCAAGGACGACTATTCGCTCAAGCGCACGCTCGGCTGGGAAACGCTCGGCATGCGCGGCACCTGCTCGACCGGGTTCGAGCTCCGGGTCGACTGCCCGGCCGATCGCGTCTTCCCCGAGGGCTATGACAAGATCCACAGCCAGACCATGACGCCGTTTGCGCATCTGTGCTGGTCGTCGGCCTGGGCCGGCGTCGCCGCTGCCGCGGTCGAACGTGCGCAGGCTTTCATCCGCAAGGCGGCCCGCTCATCCGGCGGACAGATGCCCCCGGCCGCCGCGCACTTCACCGCCGCAAAAATGTCGCTGGCGAGGCTCCGCGCGCTCATCGCCTCGAATGTCAGTGCTTTTGCCCGTCACGAGCATGACGAGCGGGCGCTCGGCTCGCTGGACTTCCAGTCCTCGATCACGCTTCTGAAGGTCCAGGCCTCCGAGCTCGCGGTCGAGACCGTGATGCATGCAATGCGCACGACCGGCCTCTCCGGCTATCGCAACGACGGCGACTTCACCATGGGCCGCCATCTGCGCGACATCCTCTCCTCGCCGATCATGATCAACAACGACCGCATTCTCGCCAATGCGGCGACCTCCACGCTGATGAGCGGCGTGCCCGCCAGCCTTCACGACTAAAGAGCCGCCACGATCAAGCGCCTTAACGACCAACAAAGCCTTCAAGAAGAAAAAATCAGATAGCAGGAATTGAAGCCATGAACGTCGCCGTTCTCCCCAGTTCGCCCAGCACCGCGCCTGACGCCGCCGATCCGCTCGATCATCTCACGGAAAAACTGTTTCACCGCATGGGCGCCGACGGCGTCTATGCGCGCACCGCGCTCTATGAGGACATGGTGGAACGGCTGGCCGCACTGATCAGCCGGCATCGCGAAGCCGGCACCGAGGTGATGCGCTTTCCCCCGGTGATGAGCCGCACGCAGCTCGAGAAATCCGGCTATCTCAAGAGCTTTCCGAACCTGCTCGGCTGCGTCTGCGGCCTGCACGGCACCGAGCGCGAGATCAACGCCGCGGTGAGTCGCTTCGATGCCGGCGGCGACTGGACCTCGTCGCTCTCCCCCGCCGACCTCGTGCTGTCGCCGGCGGCCTGCTATCCCGTCTATCCGATCGCGGCGAGCCGCGGCCCGTTGCCGAAGGGCGGCCTGCGCTTCGACGTCGCCGCGGATTGCTTCCGCCGCGAACCGTCAAAGCATCTCGACCGGCTGCAGTCGTTCCGGATGCGCGAATATGTCTGCATCGGCAGCCCCGACGACGTCGCCGATTTCCGCGAGCGCTGGATGGTGCGCGCGCAGGCGATCGCCCGCGACCTCGGACTGACCTTCCGCGTCGACTATGCCAGCGATCCCTTTTTCGGCCGCGTCGGCCAGATGAAGGCGGTCAGCCAGAAGCAGCAGCAGCTCAAGTTCGAGCTCCTGATTCCGCTGCGCTCGGAAGAGCAGCCGACGGCCTGCATGAGCTTCAACTATCACCGCGAGCATTTTGGCACGACCTGGGGCATCCAGGACGCCAATGGCGAGCCCGCGCATACCGGTTGCGTCGCCTTCGGCATGGACCGGCTTGCGGTCGCGATGTTCCACACCCACGGCACCGATCTCTCGACCTGGCCCGCCAAGGTCCGCGACATTTTGGGACTTCAGCCGCAGGTCGCGGTCGATGCCCATGGCGAGGGCTGGCGCTAGGCCGAAAGGCCTGCCCGGATTTTTGTCTTGACGCGTTTTCTTCACGCGAACCGGGATCCACTTCGCTCGAAAACGCTTTGTGAACAGGCAACACCAACATGGCGCAGACCATGGTCCGATGCCGCGAAATCAGGGAGTCCGACGTCGATGCCGTCGCGGACTTGCTGACGCGCGGCTTCGGCCGGTCCCGCGCCTATTGGATGCAGGGTCTGCAGCGCCAGGCGTTGCGTAACATGCCAGAAGGCTATCCCCGCTTCGGCTACATGCTCGATCATGACGGTGCGCCGGTCGGCGTGCTGTTGCTGCTCTACACGGCGCGCAAGGAGGGCGGCGAGACCGCGATCCAGTGCAATCTGTCGAGCTGGTATGTTGAGCCTGATTTCCGCAACTACGCGACCATGCTGACCAAGGTCGCGCAGCGGCACAAGGACGTCACCTATCTCAACATCAGCCCGGCGACCAAGACCTGGCCGATCATCGAGACGCAGGGCTTTCGCTCCTATTGCAGCGGATTGTTCTTCTCGTTCCCACTGCTGGCACCGGCACGACCCGACGTTGCGGTCGAGATCGTCTCTGCCGACGCGACAGGGATCGACGACATATCGGCGGCGGAAGTCGAACTGCTCACGCGCCACGCCCGGTATGGCTGCCTGAGCCTGGTGTGCCGCACGGCGGATGGCGCATTCCCCTTCATCCTGCAACCGATGCGCATCCGCCGCGGCTGGATCGCGCCGCCGGTGATGCAGCTGATCTATTGCCGCGACATCGCCGACTACGTCGCCTGCGCGAGCGCCATCGGCCGCGTGGTGCTGCGGCATGGCAAGATCTCGGTGAGCCTCGATTCCAACGGGCCGATCGCAGGGCTCGCCGGCATCTACACCGAGGCCCGCGGGCGGAAATATTTCAAAGGCCCAAAACCGCCGCGGCTTGCCGATCTCACGGATACGGAGTTGGTGCTGTACGGGCCGTGAGGGACGCGTAAGCGGCGGCCCGCTCTCCGCAGTCGTCCTGGCGAAAGCCAGGACCCATTACCACCAGCGGGAATTGCTTTCGGGATCGTTGTTCCCCCACCCGTCGCACCACGAGCACTCGGGGTAATAGGTCCTGGCTTTCGCCAGGACGACGTTGGAGAGGCATCGCGCCTCCCGCAAGCTCGGAAAGCGTGGTAAAAACTACCATCCCGGAGCCACCCCATGTCCACCCGCAGCACCCATTGGGAAAACGTCTACGCGACCAAGGGCGAGACTGAGGTGAGCTGGTTTCAGGACTCCCCCGCCATCTCGCTCGCGTTAATCAAGGCCGCAAATCCCGACCCCACGGCAGCTATCATCGACATCGGCGGCGGCGCGTCGCGGCTGGTCGATTGTTTGTTGCAGGAGGGATACCGCTCGCTCGCCGTGCTCGACCTCTCCGCCAATGCGCTGGAGGCCGCCAAGGCACGGATCGGTCCGGCCGCGTCAAGCGTCGACTGGATCGTGTCCGACGTCACGACGTGGCGGCCGACAAAATCCTACGACGTCTGGCACGACCGCGCGGCGTTCCATTTTTTGACCGAGCCCCGCGACCGGGCGGCCTATGTCGAACGCCTGCAATCGGCCGTCCGCCCCGGCGGAGCGGTCATCATCGGCACGTTTGCCCTCGATGGCCCCGAAAAATGCAGCGGCCTGCCGGTGCAACGCTACGACGGCAAGAGCCTCGCGGTGGAGCTCGGCGCGTCATTCGAGCTGATCGAGACGCACAGCGAGATCCACAGCACGCCGTGGAAATCGACCCAGGCGTTCCAGTTCAGCCGATTCCGGAAGATCTAAGCCGCCAGCCGCACCGCGTGCGCAAAATCCCAATAGAGCTTTCGCGCCTTGGTGTAGAACGGGCCCGGCTGGAGCTGGCGATCGTCGATGCGGATGACGGGCGCGACTTTTGCAAAGTTGCCGGTCGAGAAAATCTCGTCGGCGGTCTGGAAATCGGCATAGCGCAGCGTCGCCTCGACGACGGTGACGCCGTCGCCGCGCAGCAGCGAGATCACGCGCTGGCGGGTGATGCCGTTGAGGAAGGTGCCGTTCGGCGCCGGCGTATAGACGATGCCGTCCTTGGCCATGAACACGTTGGAATTGCCGAACTCCGCGACATTGCCGAGCATGTCGAGCATCAGGGCGTTCTGAAAACCGCGCGAGGCGGCCTCGGCCAGCGCACGCGAATTGTTCGGGTAGAGGCACGCCGCCTTGGCATCGACCGGCGCGCTTTCGGCGGTCGGCCGGCGGAACGGCGACAGCGTGATCGCGTTACCGACCGGCTTCGGCATCGGCGCCTCGTAGATGCACAGGCACCAGTTGGTGGTTTCGGGGTCGAACAGCACGCCGCCACCCGAGCCGTTCTCGGCCCAGTACATCGGGCGGACGTAGAGCTCGGCCTTCGGCGCAAAGCGGGCAATGCCTTCACGCGCGAGCGACAGCCAGGTGTCGGTCTCGACGACCGGCTTCAAGCCAAAATTGATCGCGGATTGATTGGCGCGGGCGCAGTGGCGGTCGAGATCGGGAGCGACGCCTTCAAAAGCGCGCGCGCCGTCAAAAATGACCGAGCCCAGCCAGGCGCCATGCGTGCGCGGCCCCATGATCGGGACGTTACCGTCGTGCCATTGCCCCTCGAAGAAGGTCCAGCTCGGCGAGTATTCGATGGGTTTCTTGATCTCGGCCATGAACGGGCTCTCCTTAAAATTCGTCGCTGGCATAGTACCGTAATGTGGCGGCACTATTGTCCCAATTTCTAAAGGATTCGCTGCGGTTTTCACCCTCTCCCCTTGTGGGAGAGGGTGGCTTCGCGGTAGCGAAGCCGGGTGAGGGGTCTCTCTCCGCGAACTCACCTGTGGAGAGAACCCCTCATCCGGCGCCGTAGCCGAAGCTTCGCTTCGGCGTTCTTAAGAACGGCGGCCGGAAGGCCGCCTATGCCACCTTCTCCCACAAGG
>NZ_PPPT01000080.1 GCF_006483445.1 Bradyrhizobium guangdongense
AGGGCAAGCATCACAGCATGTTCATGCCGTCGGCCGAGCGCGACAGCGCGGCCTATCGCGAGTTCTGGGCAAAGCTCAATCGCGGCGAATACCAGGCCGGCGAATTCAAGCGCATCGGCAAGGGCGGGCGCGAGGTCTGGATTCTCGCCTCCTACAACCCGTTGCTCGACGACAAGGGCAAGCCGTTCGGTGTGGCGAAGTTTGCCACCGACGTCACCGCGGAGAAGCTGAAGAACGCCGACCGCGCCGGCCAGCTCGCCGCGATCGACAAGGCCCAGGCCGTGATCGAGTTCAACATGGACGGCACGATCATCACGGCGAACGAGAACTTCCTGCATGCGCTCGGCTATTCGCTGGCCGAGATCAAGGGCAAGCATCACAGCATGTTCGTCGAGCCGTCGGAGCGCGACGGCTCCGGCTATCGCGAGTTCTGGGCCGCGCTCAACCGCGGCCAGTACCAGGCGGCCGAGTACAAGCGTATCGGCAAGGGCGGCAAGGAAGTCTACATCCAGGCCTCCTACAACCCGATCCTCGATCTCAACGGCAAGCCGTTCAAGGTGGTGAAATACGCGACCGACGTCACCAAGCAGGTGCTGGTCCGCATGGGCAATGAGCGTGTCCGCGGCATGATGGAATCGGTCGCCGCCGGCTCGGAGGAGCTGAACGCCTCGGTGCGCGAGATCTCGGAGGCGATGACCAAGTCGCGCGAGACCGCGATGAGCGCGGTGGATCAGGTCGCCGCTGCCGACGCCCAGGCGCAGCGCCTCACCGAGGCAGCGCAAGCGATGAGCGGCATCGTCGAGATGATCAACAACATCACCGGCCAGATCAATTTGCTGGCGCTCAACGCCACGATCGAGTCCGCCCGTGCCGGCGAGGCCGGACGGGGCTTTGCGGTTGTCGCCTCCGAGGTCAAGAGCCTCGCCAACCAGGCCAAGCAGGCGACCGACAAGATCGGCCAGGAGATCGGCAGCCTCAACGGCATCTCCGGAGACGTCGTCGGCGCGCTCTCCTCGATCAAGCAGGCGATCAACAATGTCAGCGAATACGTCACCTCGACGGCTGCCGCAATCGAGGAGCAGAGCACGGTGACGAACGAGATGTCGACCAGCATGCAGCGTGCCGCCGCGGAGGCCGCGGCGATGGCGGCGAGGGCGTAAGCTTGATCCCGTGCGAGCTTCGGGAGGCAAGCTAGGCTTCGCTTGCGATCTCGGCCCTGCGTCAGGATAGGTAGTGTGCGGAGCCCGCAGACCCGCTAAGCTGGTCGCACAGCAGTATCGGGGCGCGCGGTGGACGGACTATACAAGGTCGAATACGACATCAACGACGGCTCAGGCCGCAGCGTGCTGTACGCTCATGGCGGCAAGATGCTCGGCGGCAACACGGCCTTCGCCCATTTCGGCACCTACGAGACCGTCAACGGCGAAATCGTCGCCAAATTGCGAACGAGGCGCCATAGCCGGTCGCCGCAGCACCGGTCGCTGGTCAGTTCCGACAGTGTCACGATCAGCATTCGCGGCCGGCCGCAGGGCAAGCTTTGGCGCTTCGAGGGTGAGGTCGTCGAGGACGCATCGAGGTTTCGCGCATTGATGACGCCGCTCGGCGATGATGACATTCCGCCACCCGGCGTGGTCGGCGAAGGTGGCATCGTCAGCGGGCTCTATTCAATCGACATCAGGATGCTGGATGGAATTGCCGGCGGCCAGACCGGCGTGATGCTGCTGCGCGACGGCCGCATCCTCGGCGGCGATGCCTTCTTCTACTATCTCGGCGCTTATTCGTCGGCGAACGGCCGCTGGAAGGGCGAGTTCGTCAACCAGGAGCACACCCCGGCCAAGAGCGAGCATCCCCTGTTCGGCGGCTATGAGGTCGGTATCGGTTTCTCCGGCCGCTGCGATGACAAGAGCGCCGACATGGAAGCGACCGCGCTCGCCGGCAAGCTCAGCATCCGCTTCGCCGCCACGCTGAAGCTGATCGAGCCGTTCGCAAAGACGGACCGCTGACCGCTGACGCGTCTTGTAGGGTGGGTTAGCCTTGCGGATGCGCGAAGCGCAATTCGCTGGCGTAACCCACCACTTCTGTCACCGCGGAAACCAAAGAGGTGGGTTACGCCGAGCGGACTGCGCTTTGCGCAGCCGCACAGCTAACCCACCCTACGGCATCTTCACTATTTCGGCAGTTTTGCCTTTAGCGCGTAGAGCGCATCGAGTGCTTCGCGCGGGGACATTTCGTCGGGGTGCAGCGCTTTCACGGCGTCCATCAGCAGCTCCGCCTCGCTCGGCGGAGCGTCGTCTACTGCGGCGCGTGAGGGTACCGCGAACAGCGGGAGGTCGTCGACCAGCGCGCGTGCGGTCTGGCCGCGGTCCTGGGCCTCGAGCTTTGCCAACACCGATTTGGCGCGCGTGATCACGGCCGGCGGCAGACCGGCGAGTTTTGCGACCTGGATGCCATAGGAGCGGTCGGCGGAGCCCGGCAGCACCTCGTGCAGGAATACGACGTTGCCCTGCCATTCCTTGACGCGCACGGTGGCGTTGAACATCCGTGGCAGCTTTGCCGAGAGCGCGGTGAGCTCGTGATAATGGGTCGCAAACAGCGTGCGGCAGCGGTTGCTCTCGTGCAGATGCTCGATCGCAGCCCAGGCGATCGACAGGCCGTCGAAGGTCGCGGTGCCGCGGCCGATCTCGTCGAGGATCACGAGCGAACGCTCGCCGGCTTGATTGAGGATCGCGGCGGTCTCGACCATCTCGACCATGAAGGTCGATCGTCCGCGCGCGAGATCGTCGGCCGCACCCACGCGCGAGAACAGGCGGTCGACGATGCCGATCCGCGCGCGTGCCGCCGGCACGAAGCTGCCGATCTGGGCGAGCAGCGCAATCAGCGCGTTCTGGCGTAGGAAGGTCGATTTGCCGGCCATGTTGGGACCGGTGAGCAGCCAGAGCTGCCCGGATTTTTGCGCGGGCGCCGGTGAGAGATCGCAGGCGTTGGCGATGAACGGTTCGCCATTGCGCTTCAGGGCCTGCTCGACCACCGGGTGGCGGCCGGCCTCGATCGCAAAGCCGAGGGACTCGTCGACCTCGGGCCGCACGTAATTCTCGTCGACCGCGAGCTTGGCCAGTGCGGTGGCGACATCGAGCAGCGCAAAGGCGTGCGCAGTGGCCCGCAGATCGTCGCTGATCGCGAGCGCCTTGGCGGAGAGGCGGTCGAAGATTTCGAGCTCGAGGCCGAGCGCGCGGTCGCCGGCGTTGGCGATCTTGGCCTCGATCTCGCCGAGTTCCGAGGTCGTGAAGCGCACCTGCCCGGCGAGCGTCTGGCGATGGATGAAGGTCGCATTCAGCGGCGGTGACATCAGCTTGTCGCCGTGCTGCGCCGTAACCTCGACGAAATAGCCGAGCACGTTGTTGTGCCGGATCTTGAGACCCTTGATCGAGGTCGTGTCGGCGTAGCGCGCCTGCATCGAGGCCACGACCAGGCGCGAGGCGTCGCGCAGGCTGCGAGCCTCGTCCAGCGCCGGCTCGTAGCCCTCGCGGACAAAACCGCCGTCGCGCTTGATCAGCGGAAGCTGCTCGGCGAGCGCCGTCTCGAATTCGGCGGCAAGCTCGCGCGACGGCCGCTTCATCGCGACCATCACGGAAGCGATCTCCTGCGGTGGCTGGTCGAGCTCAGCGAGCCGCGCCAAAACCTGATCAGCGGCCAAAATGCCGTCGCGTATGCCCGCGAGATCGCGCGGTCCGCCGCGGCCGACGGACAACCGCGCCAGCGCGCGCGACATATCCGGTGCGCCGCGCAAGATGCTGCGGATGTCTTCGCGTGTCGCCGAATCGCCAACAAAGGTGCTGACGGCATCGAGCCGCCGCGCGATGCCGCTTGCGTCGGTCAGTGGCGCTGCGAGCCGTTGCGCGAGCAGGCGGGAGCCGGCCGAGGTCACCGTGCAGTCGATGGCATCGAGCAGCGAGCCGCGGCGCTCGCCGGCCAAGGTCCGCGTCAGTTCGAGATTGGCGCGCGTGGCCGGATCGATCGCCATGGTGGCGCCGGAGGCTTCGCGCGCGGGCGGCGACAGCGGCGGATGTTTTCCGACCTGGGTGCGGTCGACATAGGTGACGGCGGCGGCCGCGGCGGTGGCTTCTAACCGCGACAACTGCGCGAGCCCATCCATGGTCGCGACCGCAAAATAATCGCACAGCCGCTTTTCGGCGGTGGCGCCATCGAAGACGTCGCGGGTCAGCGGCGTGACCGCCGGCAGCTCGCGCAAGGTCTGTCCGAGCTCGCTGTCATTGTAGAGCGCGTCGGTGACGATGGCCTCGTTCGGATTGATGCGCGCCAGGGTCGCGGCGAGCTCGCCGCCGGAACATTCCGTCACCATGAATTCGGCGGTCGAGATGTCGATCCAGGCGAGGCCAAAGCGGTCGCCGCCGGAGGACGAACGGGCGCGCGCGATCGACAGCAGATAATTGTTGGCGCGCGCATCGAGCAGCGTGTCTTCGGTCAACGTGCCCGGCGTGACCAGCCGCACCACGCCGCGGCGCACCACGCTCTTGTTGCCGCGGGCTTTTGCGGCGGCGGGATCCTCGGTCTGTTCGCACACCGCAACCCGGTGACCGGCCATGATCAGGCGGTGCAGATAATCCTCGGAGCGCTCGACCGGCACGCCGCACATCGGAATGTCGGCGCCTTGGTGCTTGCCGCGCTTGGTCAGGACGATGCCCAGCGTCCTGGAGGCGATCTCGGCGTCCTCGAAGAACAGCTCGTAGAAATCGCCCATCCGGTAGAACAGCAAGAGGCCGGGATGAGCGGCTTTGATCTCCAGATACTGCTCCATCATCGGCGTGACGCGCGCGGGCGCTTCCGCCTGCGGTGCGGGCACGTCGTCGGGGGAAGGCGCGGGGATGGGCTGTTGCACTGTCATGAGCGGCGCAACCTACAAAATTTCGCTGACGGGTCCTATCGCTTTGGCCAGGTGAGGCGGGTTTTCCACGCTGTCCGCACGGCGGCATGCGCGCCGTGCGGAGGGGGCGCCGCGGGACCCGCGAAACCGTCAATTGACCGGCTGCGGACGGCCTCCTAAAACTCCGCCGATATTGAAGAAATCCGGCCGAACGTGGCGTTCAGGGAGAAAGTCCGATGCGTGATGTCTTTATCTGCGATGCGATCCGCACCCCGATCGGCCGCTTTGGCGGCTCGCTCGCAAAGGTCCGCGCCGACGACCTCGCGGCCGCGCCGATCAAGGCGCTGATGGCCAAACATCCAAAACTCGACTGGTCCCAGGTGGACGAGGTCTTCTTCGGCTGCGCCAATCAGGCCGGCGAGGACAACCGCAATGTCGCGCGCATGGCGCTGCTGCTGGCGGGCCTGCCGGATTCGGTTCCCGGCCAGACCCTGAACCGGCTTTGCGCCTCCGGCCTCGATGCGGTGGGTGCGGCGGGCCGCGCGATCCGCTCCGGCGAGATCGAGCTCGCGATTGCCGGCGGCGTCGAATCGATGACGCGCGCGCCCTTCGTGATGGGCAAGGCGCAGGAAGCGTTTTCGCGCTCCGCGGAGATTTTTGACACCACGATCGGCTGGCGGTTCATCAACCCGCTCTTGAAGGCGCAGTACGGCGTCGATGCGATGCCGGAGACCGGCGAGAACGTCGCCGAGGAGTTCCAGGTGTCGCGTGCCGACCAGGACGCCTTTGCCATCCGCTCGCAGCAGCGCGCGGGTGCGGCCATTGCGGCCGGCTACTTCGCGGAAGAGATCACGCCGATTACCATCCCCGGCGGCAAGGCCGGTCCTGTTACGATCGACAAGGACGAGCATCCGCGCCCCGAGACGACGCTGGAAGGCCTCGCAAAGCTGAAGCCGATCGTGCGCAATCCCGGCACGGTGACCGCCGGCAACGCCTCCGGCGTCAATGACGGTGCGGCAGCGATGATCCTGGCTTCCGAAGCTGCCGTGAAGAAGCATGGCCTGACGCCCCGCGCGCGCATCCTCGGTCTCGCCTCCGCAGGCGTGCCACCGCGCATCATGGGCATCGGCCCGGTGCCGGCGACCCGCAAGCTGATGGAGCGGCTTGGCAAGAAGATCAGCGATTTCGACCTGATCGAGCTCAACGAAGCCTTCGCCTCGCAGGGCATCGCCTGCATGCGGCAGCTCGGCGTCGCCGACGATGCCGATTTCGTCAATCCGCATGGCGGCGCCATCGCGCTCGGCCATCCCCTCGGCATGAGCGGCGCCCGTCTCGCGCTCACCGCCGTGCACGGCATGGAGAAGCGCGGCGGCAAGCTCGCACTCGCCACCATGTGCGTCGGTGTCGGCCAGGGTGTGGCGGTTGCGATCGAGAAGCTGAATTGACGGAACGCGCAGCGTTCCGTCATCCCGGGGCGCACGCGTAGCGAGCGAACCCCATTGCGCAATTGCGCAATGTGGGATCTCGAGATTCCGGGTCTGGTCCTTCGGACCATCCCGGAATGACGGAGTAGATGAGGACCACCCCATGATCATCGAACGCGAGCAGGACGTCACGGCGGCAGCACTTGCCGTGATGGAACGGACCTCCGATCCACGCCTGCGCCAGATCATGATCTCGCTGGTCAAGCATCTGCACGGCTTTGTCCGCGACGTCCGGCTGACGGAGGCCGAGTTCCGTGAGGCTGCCGCGATCCTGGTCGAACTCGGCAAGCTCACGAACGATACGCACAACGAGGTGGTGCTGATGGCGGGCTCGCTCGGCGTTTCACCGCTGGTCTGCCTCCTGAACAATGGCGATGACGGCAATACCGAGACCGACCAGTCGCTGCTCGGTCCGTTCTGGCGATTGAACTCGCCGCGGGTCGAGAACGGCGGCTCGATTGTCCGCTCTGAGACGCCGGGCGCACCGTTGTTCGTCAGCGGACGCGTGGTGGACAGGCAGGGTCGTCCGGTCGCGGGCGCCGAGGTCGACGTCTGGCATGCATCGCCGGTCGGCTTCTACGAGAACCAGGATCCCGATCAGGCCGACATGAACCTACGCGGCAAGTTCACGACCGACGCGGACGGCCGCTTCTCGTTCCGCTCGGTGATGATGGTCGGTTATCCCATCCCGACCAACGGCGTCGTCGGTCGTCTCCTGAAGGCGCAGGACCGCCACCCCTATCGGCCCGCGCATCTGCACGCGCTGATCTTCAAGCCGGGATTCAAGGTCTTGATCTCGCAGGTCTATGATCCCAACGACCCGCATCTCGACAGCGACGTGCAGTTCGGCGTGACCAAGGCGCTGATCGGTAACTTTATACGTCACGACACGCCGCACCCGAGCGACCCGAGCGTTTCGACGCCGTGGTACTCGCTCGACCACCTCTACAGGCTCGAGGCCGGCGAGGCCGTGCTGCCGCGACCGCCGATCAAATAGCGGACGATTTCAGCCCAGCGGGCGTCCACTTCTGCATTTGCATCGGCCACGTGCGCCTCCGGTATCGTACGGAGGCCTTATCTGCCGGATTCCGACAGGCGTTTTCAGTGTCCATTGACGAGCCCGCGATAGAGCTTGCATTCGCGAGTTCTGATTTGCGGATCATCCATGAAACTGCGCCTGTCGATTTCCTCGGCCATCATTGCCTTTGGTGTTTTGCTGGTGATCGGCTTCACCGCCGTCGTCGCCACCGGTGCTTACGCGCTACGCGAGCTCAAGGTCGGCGGTCCCCTCTATTCCGACATCAAGCTCGGCAACGACCTCGTTGCCGACATCCTGCCGCCGCCGGCCTATGTGATCGAGGCCTATCTCGAGGCGACGCTCGCCATGCGCGAGCCGGATCAACTGGCCGCCCGCAGCGAACGTCTGGTCCAGCTCCGCAAGGACTATGACGACCGTAAGGTCTTCTGGACCGGTTCCAGCCTGACGGCCGACCTGAAGACCGCGCTGGTGCAGAAGTCCGATGCCGAGGTGCAAAAGTTCTTCAAGGCCGCCGATCAGCTCGTGCTGGCGCTGAAGAGCAAGGATGCGGCTGCGGCCGAGCGTGCCTATGCCCAGCTCAAGGAAGCCTATACCGCGCACCGCGCCGTCATCGACTGGATCGTCGAGCGCGCCAACAAGCAGAATGCCGACATGGAGAAGCTCGCGGCCGACCGCGACGTCTCGATCTCCTACATCGTGTGGGGCGTGTCGGCCGCCGTGCTGGCGCTGATCATCGCGGGCCTCGCTTTCGTGGTCCTCGGAGTGGTGCGGCCGATCGTGCGCATGACGGGAGCCATGCAAAAGCTCGCAACCGGCGACCTAACTGCTGACGTCCCCTATGCCAACCGCCGCGATGAGGTCGGCTCGATGGCAGGCGCGCTTGCCGTGTTCAAGCAGGGCGCGCTCGATAACACACGGCTGCGCGACGAGCAGATTGAGGCGGAAGAGCAAGCGAACGCCTCCAAGCGGACCGCCCTGCTCGGCATGGCCGAAACCGTGGAACGCGAAACCGGCGCCTCGGTTGACACGGCAGCCAAGGCCACGCAGGGCGTTGAGCAGGCCGCAACCAATCTGTCGGGCATTGCGTGCGACCTGTCGACGGAATCGCAGGCCGTTGCCGCGGCCTCCGAGCAGGCCCTGGCCAGTGCCGAGACGGTGTCCGCGGCCGCGGAAGAGTTGACGGCCTCCATTCGGGAGATTGCGAGCCAGGTCGCGCGTGCGAGCCAAGTGACGAAATCGGCCGTCGCCGGTCGCGAGCAGGCGCGCTCGACCATTCAGGCATTGTCCGGCGCGGTGAAGAAGATCGCCGAAGTCTCCGATCTCATCGGCGGTATTGCCGGCCAGACCAATCTGCTGGCGCTGAATGCCACCATCGAGGCGGCGCGTGCCGGCGAGGCCGGTCGCGGCTTCGCGGTCGTTGCCGCCGAGGTCAAATCGCTATCAAACCAGACCGCGAAGTCGACCGAGGAGATCACAAGGTTGATCGCCGAGATCCAGACCTCGACCCAGGCCGCGGTCGACGCGGTCGAGGAGATGGGCGGCCACATCGTCGAGATCGACGGCGTTGCGACCTCGGTCGCGGCCGCAATAGAAGAGCAGGACGCGGCAACGCGCGAGATCGCGCGCTCCATTTCGGAATCCGCCTCCGCCGCGAAGGAAGTTTCCACCAAGATCGCCCTCGTCAGCCGTGACGCAGATTCCGTCAACGCGCGCGCCGCGGAAATGCGCGAGACGATCTCCACCGTATCGACAAACCTGACGTCTCTTCAGGCCGTGTTGGTTCGCACCGTCCGCAACTCGACCGCCGAGGTGAATCGCCGTCTCAGCACGCGCTATCCGTCGGAGCTTGAAGTGACGGTGACCGACTGCAGACAAACTGTGCTCGCGACCAGCCTGACCGATATATCGGAAGGCGGCGCGTGGATCCGCGCCCAGATCGGCATCGGCGAGACAGGTACGCTGCGGATCAAGGGCCTCGCGTCCAGCTTGCCCTTCCGTGTGCGGGCGCATGACCACGAGACGGCTCATGTCGAATTCCAGCTTGATGCCGGCGCAAAGAAAGAACTGGCCGATTTCATCGCGCTGAATTTTGGCAAGGCCAACGCGGCCTGACGGATCGGCGCGTCGAGCGTCTCGCCCGGGGCGATGGCGGAGTGTTTGATCCGCCCCCCGAGTGACGAAGAATTACTCCATCACCGCATGTTCCGGCCCGGCCGCCTGCTTCCGCAGCGTAGCCTTGGTCGAGCCGATCATCAGCGCGAGCGGGATGGTGCAGAGCACGAACAGCATCACGAGCTGGTAGTCATGCGCAAACGCGATGATCTGCGCCTGGATGGCGACCATCTTGTCGGCCATGGCGCGGCCGGCATCGGTGGAGAGGTTGATGAGACCGCGCACGTCGGGCATCTGGAGCGCATGGTTGAACGGGTTGACGTGCTCGGAGAGTACTGCGTAGCTCTTGCGCGTGCCCTGGGTCAGCTCGGCGATGACGACGGAAATGCCGACCGAGCTCGCGACGTTGCGCACCAGCGTCAGCATCGCCGTGCCGTCGGTGCGCAAGGTGTTCGGCAGCGTCAGGAAGGCGACGGTTGAAAGCGGCACGAAGACGAGGCCGAAGCCAAATCCCTGGATGACGCTGACGGTGACGATCTCCGGCACCTGGGTGAGGTCGGTCCAGGCGGTCATGTAGAACAGCGACCCCGCCGTCAGGCTGAGACCGCAGATGATCAAAGTGCGCGCCTCGATGAAGCGCATCATGCGGCCGACCAGCATCATGGCGAAGAACGTGCCGACACCGCGGCTCGCGAGCAGCATGCCGGCGGTGATGATGGGATAGCCGATGACGTTCTGCATGAAAGGCGAGGAGAGTGCCATGGTCGAGAACAGCACCAGGCCCATCACGGTCATGAAGATGCAGCCGGTGACGAAGTTGCGATCCCTGAACAGCTCGAACCGGATGAACGGCCGCGACGTCGTAAAGGAGTGTGCGAAGAAGTAGTAGAAGGCCACGGCCGAGATGATGAATTCGGCCACGATCTCGGTCGATTCGAACCAGTCGAGCTGTTCTCCGCGGTCGAGCGCGAGCTGCAGCGCGCCAATGCCGAGCGCCAGCGCCGCGAAGCCGAACCAGTCGAATTTGAGGGTCAGGTCCTTCTTGGTCTCGTCCATGAAGATGATCAACCCGATCACCGTGATCGCGCCGAAGGGAAGATTGACGAAGAACACCCAGTGCCAGGAATAAGTCTCGGTCAGCCAGGCGCCTAACGAGGGGCCCATGATCGGGCCCATCATCACGCCCATGCCCCAAATCGACATCGCCTTGGCGCGTTCCTGCAGCGTGTAATAGTCGAGCATCACCGATTGCGACAGCGGCACCAGCGCGGCGCCGAACACGCCCTGCAGCAAACGGAACAGCACCATCTGGTTGATGTCCTGCGCGAGGCCGCACAGCACGGAGGCGAGCGTGAAGCCGGCCGAGCAGATGATGAAGATGCGCTTGCGGCCGAAGCGGTTGGCGATCCAGCCGACCGGCGCCGTCATGATGGCGGCGGCGACGATATAGGAGGTCAGCACCCAGTTGATCTGGTCCTGCGAGGCCGACAGCGTGCCCTGCATGTAGGGCAGGGCGACGTTGGCGATCGTGGTGTCCAGCGCCTGCATGATGGTCGCGGTCATGGCGCAGATCGTCACCATGTTCCGGCGCAGGCCGGGGACCATCAGGTTTGCAGCAGGGCCGGACATCGGACTAGTCGTCCTTGTCGTGGTTGGCGTTGGCGGACAGGCCGAGCAGGCCCGCCAGCGTGCGCTGATGGCCGGTGTCGATGGTGGCATAGACGCTCATGCCGGCCTTCAGCTTCTTCACGAACTTGTCGTTCTCGTCGAAATAGATTCGCACCGGCACGCGCTGCACCACCTTGACGAAATTGCCGGTGGCATTCTGCGGCGGCAAGATCGCGAACTGCGCGCCGGTGCCCGGCGACAGCGAGCCGATCTTGCCCTTGAAGATGTGGTTCGGGAACGCATCCACCTCGAGTGTCACGCTCTGGCCGACCGTGACATAGGTGAGGTCGCTTTCCTTCGGATTGGCATCGACCCAGGGATGCGCAATGTCGACGATCGAGAACACCGGCGTGCCGGCGGCGACGTAGCGGCCGAGCTGGATCTGCTCGACCTGCGTCGCGACGCCGCCCATGGGCGCGCGCAGCACGGTGTGATCGAGATTGCGTTGGGCCTCATCCAGCTTGGCCTTGGCCTGCGCGTAGGGCGGGAATTGCTCGAGCGGCAGGTCGGCATTGCCGAGCAGCTGCGTCTTGGCGTTGGAGAGCTGCTGCTTGACGAACTGCGCCTGGGCGCCGGCGGTGACCATCGCGTTCGCGGAATTGTCGAGGTCGAGCTGCGAGCCGACATTGTTTTTCACCAGCGCCTGCTTGCGCTCGACGTCCTTCTGCTTGAGGTCGATGCCCTGCTGCGCCAGGTCGAGCATCTGGCCGTAGATCTTGATGTTGGCGACGAGGTTGTCATAGGTCGTGCGCGCCTGGTCGAGCGAGGCCTTGGCCTGGTCGACCGCGAGGCGGAACGGCACCGGGTCGATCTCGAACAGCACGTCGCCTTCTTTGACGACCTGGCCTTCGCGGACCACGACCTTGTCGATCTTGCCAGAGATGTCGGGGGTGATCAGCACCTTCTGCGCGCCGACATAGGCATCGTCGGTGCCGACATAGCGGCCGCCATGCACATAGAAGGTGATGCCGGCGATCGCGGCCGTCACCGGCAGCACGACCATCAGCAGGAAACGGCGGTAGCGGCGGATCCCCGCCATCAGGCGGCGGCGCGGGTCGGCGGCGAGCTTCTTGGTCGGCTTGCCGCTCGGGGCGCCCTTCTGCTCGGGCGCGAACTTGATGACCTGATCAGCCATAGCGTGGCTCCTTGCGTGACTGTTCCGCGCCCGATGCCTGGATCGCGGTCTTCACGTTTTCCTTGACCGTTTCGAGTTGGGTGAGAAGACGGTGCGCGTCGGCCGGGCTGATGCCGTCGAGCGCGTTGGCGGTGAGCTCGGAGCGCAGGCCGCTCATCTTGCCGAGCAACGCGCGCCCGGCCTTCTTCAGATAGAGACGGTTGACGCGGCGGTCGCTGGCATCGCTCCGGCGCTCGATCCAGTCGCTGTCGCAGAGCTTGTCGATCAGCCTGGTCAGCGTGATCGGCTGCATCTCCAGGAGCTCGGCGAGCTCCGATTGCTTCATACCCTCGCTGCGCTCGACCTTGGCCAGCACGGCCCATTGCGCGCGGGTGATGCCGAAGCGGGATGCCTCCTTGTCGGCATAGACCCGGATCAGCCGGAACACTTCGCCCAGCGTGAACAGGAAGTTCTGGTCCACGGAACCGCGGCTCATATGCTTGGTCTCCAATAAGCTTGAGATATTATAAGTAAGCTTACGATCTATCGCATGGGAGGTTAACGAGACGCTGCTCCGCCGCAAAAGCATGGCTGGCAGCCGGTTGCGGAGGTGAGCTTTGGGTTCCCGGGCCGAAATGCTACAAGCGCGGCACCATGAGCCTCGCGAAACCGGCCTTTCCCGCGCCCGATCACGATCACGGCCGCTGCACTGCGGAAGCGCTGACGCATGCCGAGGCGGTCTGCGAGCAGCGCTCGCAGAAATTCACACCGATCCGCCGCCAGGTGTTGCAGGCGCTGCTCTCCAGCCACCGCCCGCTCGGCGCCTATGAGGTGATCGACGAGCTCGCAAAATCGATGCCGCGGCCGGCGCCGATCACGGTCTATCGTGCGCTCGATTTTTTGATGGCCAACGGCCTCGTCCACCGCATCGAAAGCCGCAACGCCTATCTCGCCTGCGCCCATGACCATGACGCGACCTCGGCGGTGGCGTTTTTGATCTGCGAGCGCTGCGGGTTGGTCGGCGAGGTGCCGGCCGCTCCCTTCGCGCAAGGCCTCAACCAGGCGGCCCGCAGCTCAGGTTTTGCCCCAAGATTGTCCGTGGTCGAGATCACGGGCACCTGCACCCATTGTCAGACACACGCATAGAACAACACGGCCAGAAGCCGGTCCCGGGAAGAAATGTCAGAACCAGCAAGTCCGTCTGTCGGGCGCCCCCTCAGTGCCGGCGCCATCGCCCTCATGCTCATGCTGTGCCTGACCTGGGGTTTTAACCAGATCGCCGTGAAGCTGGTGCTGCCCGACGTCCCGCCGATGCTGCAGGCGACGATCCGCTCGATGGGCGCGCTGCCGGTGCTGTTCATCGTCGGCACCCTGCGCGGCGTGAAGTTTTTCGAGCGCGACGGCACCTGGAAGCCGGGCCTGTTCGCCGGGTTGATGTTCGGCGTCGAATTCGTCCTGATCTATCAGGGCATCCGCTTCACCTCGGCGTCGCGCGCGGTGGTGTTCCTCTACACGGCGCCGTTCTTCGTCGCGCTCGGCTCCTACCAGCTCCTCGGCGAGCGGCTCTCGGGCACGCAATGGCTGGGCCTCGCCGTGAGCTTTGCCGGCGTGGCGCTGGCGATCGGCGTCCCGCAGCCCAATGTCGATTCGCAGATGCTGCTCGGCGATCTCATGATCGTCGGCGGCGCCTCGCTCTGGGCGGCGACGACCATGGTCGCCAAGGCGACACGGTTGCGCTTTGCCGCGCCCGAGAAGGCGCTGGGCTACCAGGTCGCGACGTCGGTCCCGATCCTGGGGCTGGCGGCCTATCTCTTTGGCGAGACCATCACCCATACGCCGAGTCCGCTCTCGATCGGCCTGATGGTGTTTCAGGCCGTCTGGGTGGTCGGAACCACGTTCACGCTTTGGTTCGCGCTGGTAAAGGCTTACTCGGCCAGCAAATTGTCGGCTTTTACCTTCATCACGCCTTTGTTTGGCGTGGTGGGTAGCTATTTCATCATGCATGACAATCTAAGCTTGACCTTTGGTGCCGCGGCACTCCTTGTAATTGCTGGACTTTTTCTGGTTAACCGGCCAAGTCCCGTGGTTCAGCCGTCCCGCGACGCATTGCTGAATGTCACCAAAACCTGATATTTGGACGCCATGAACAAGCCCGAAACCACTATCGATTCCGACATCGCGGGGCCGCAGCCGCGCCATCACACCACCCAGGTCAAGGTCGGCAACATCGCCGTCGGCGGCGGTGCGCCGATCGTCGTGCAGTCGATGACCAACACCGACACCGCCGATATCGACGGGACCATCGCCCAGGTCGCAGCGCTGGCGCGCGCCGGCTCGGAACTCGTCCGCATCACCGTGGACCGTGAAGAAGCCGCGGCCGCCGTTCCGCATATTCGCGACGGCCTGCTGAAGCGCGGCATCGATACGCCGCTGATCGGCGACTTCCATTATATCGGCCACAAGCTGCTCGCGGCCTATCCGGCCTGCGCCGAGGCACTCGCGAAGTATCGCATCAATCCCGGCAATGTCGGCTTCAAGGACAAGCGCGACACGCAATTCGCCGACATCATCGAGATCGCCAACAAGAACAACAAGCCGGTCCGCATCGGCGCGAACTGGGGCTCGCTCGACCAGGAGCTGCTTTCGAAGCTGATGGACGAGAACGCGGCGTCGGCCAATCCGCGCGATGCGCGCGCGGTGATGCGTGAAGCCATGGTGCAGTCAGCGCTGCTGTCGGCGGCGCGCGCCGAAGAGCTCGGCATGCCCAAGAACCGCATCATCCTGTCGGCAAAAGTGTCGGCGGTGCAGGATCTGATCGCGGTCTATGAAGTGCTCGCCAGCCGTTCCGACTACGCCATTCATCTCGGCCTCACCGAGGCCGGCATGGGCACCAAGGGCATCGTCGCCTCGTCCGCCGCGCTCGGCATTTTGCTGCAGCAGGGCATCGGCGACACCATCCGCATCTCGCTGACGCCGGAGCCCGGCGGCGACCGCACCCGCGAGGTGCAGGTCGGCCAGGAGCTGTTGCAGACCATGGGCTTCCGCACCTTCGTGCCGCTGGTCGCGGCTTGCCCCGGCTGCGGCCGCACCACCTCGACCACGTTCCAGGAGCTGGCAAGCTCGATCCAGGATTTCATCCGCTCGGAAATGCCGACCTGGAAGACCAAATATCCCGGCGTCGAAGAGCTCAACGTCGCGGTCATGGGCTGCATCGTCAACGGCCCCGGCGAATCCAAGCATGCCAATATCGGCATCTCCTTGCCCGGCACCGGCGAAGCGCCGGCCGCGCCGGTCTTCGTCGACGGCAAGAAGTTCCGCACCCTGCGCGGCGCGGGCATCGCCGACGACTTCAAGGCGCTCGTCATCGACTACATCGACCAGCGCTACGGCCAGGGCGCCAAGGCGCCGGTGACTGCTGCGGAGTAGGTTTACTTCGCTCGCACCAAAAAGTTCAGAACCCGTAGATGGGGTAACGGG
>NZ_PPPT01000081.1 GCF_006483445.1 Bradyrhizobium guangdongense
GCGTCATCCTGGTCGACGATCTCATCGCCACCGGCGGCACTGCCGAGGGCGCAGTGAAGCTGCTGCGTCAGATCGGCGCCAACGTGTTGGCCGCCTGCTTCATCATCGATTTGCCGGAGCTCGGCGGTGCCGCCAAGCTGCGCGCCATGGACGTGCCCGTGCGCACGCTGATGACGTTCGAGGGGCATTGAACGAGGTCAGATCGCCTCGGCCTTCAGCTCCGCCAGCCAGTGCTGCATGCGTTCCTTCAACAGCGCATCCCTGACATAGGCCGTCTCGTCCTCGTCCAGGCGCTCGCACTCCGCAAAGCTCAGGCCCGCCTCGCCATGCGCCTTCCAGGCCGCCTGGAGGCTGCGGCAGGGATGGCCACCCTGGCGCAGCGTGAACCAGACGCGGTTCTGGACCTTCTCGAGGTTGAGGGCCTGGCCGACCCAGGCCTCGCCCGTAGCCGCGCAGCGGACCGCGTAGATGCCGGCAAAGACCTTGCGCTCCTTGTAGGCGGCAATCGCGGCTTTTCGGTCGGTGGTCACGGGAAAGGCCCTCGGGGGTTGCTTGTCGCGAGATCTCATAGGGCCAAGCCGTCCGTCCGTCAATATTATCCGGGTAAAATAAATCTCCCTCGTCATTCCGGGGCGCGCGTCAGCGCGAACCCGGAATCCATTGTGCGGCTGCCTCTGTGGCCTAATGGATTCCGGGCTCGCGACTTCGTCGCGCCCCGGAATGACATCAAGACCGCTGCAGAATCAAACTCAGCTCCAGCTCGCGGAAGGCGAGGTAATTCCGGCGGATCCACTGGTGCAGCTCGGTGGACGAGTCCTTCTCCTGCCGCAGATAGCCGGTGAAGGAGAAGTTGAGCCGGTCGATATAGGTCTTGAGGAAGCCGGGCAGGGCCGGCAGCCGGAACAGCCGGCCGTCGGCCATGGCGGGCGGCAGCTCGCCGCGCATGACGAATTCGTTGTCCACGGTGATCAGATTGGCTCGCGGGATCTGGGCGCGCAGCGTCTCATGCCCGCGCGCCGACACGCGGTCGCTGTCGGCCACGAACAGGATCATCGGCGCGACATGGCGGCGCGCGGCCTCCTTCAACAGGCCGATCTCGTCGGTCATCTTGAAGAACTCGTCGAAGGCGTGGAAGCCGAGGTCGATCACCTTGGCGAGCCCGTCATCGACGATGACGCGGTCCATGAGCTGCATCTTGCCGAAGGTGTCGATGACGTCGGCGGTCTCGGTGACCTTCGGTAGATAGTCCAGCAGCGACGGTTCCTTCAGATTGACGTCGAAGGCCGCGACGTTGCCGTTCTTGAGCAGCAAAAATTCCGTAAGCAGCCGCGCCAGCAGCGTCTTGCCGACCTGCGGGCGGGGCGAGCAGATGATGTAGACGGGCGTTGCGGGCATCGGGAGCTATTATCGGCGCGAAGTCGTCGCCCAATCCAGCCGCATCCGCAGGCGTATCGCAACTATTTTTCGCTGCCGCCGCTGCGCGCCGCCGGCTTGGAGCCGACGATGTCGGTGAGGCGGATGCGGTCGAATTCGCTCCAGACGTTCGCCAGCCAGTGCCGGACATAGCCGCGCAGCACGAAAGAATAGTTCGCTGCTTCGTCGTGGATGCCCTTGTTGGCGACGAATTTCAGAAACGGAACGGACGAAACCTCGACCTGCTCATAGGCCATTTCGTTGAGCTTCGGGATCGTCAGTTCGGTCGCATCCTTGATGCGATGGAAGTAGGAATTATAGGTCGCCTGATCCCACTGGAAGAACTGGGTGTCGTTGATGAAGTTCTTCACCAGGAAATATTTTGCGCCGGTCATGAAGCCGGCCGTCTCCGCGATCTCGTCGAGCGAGGCGATCGAGGGGCCGAGGATGTGGAACACCGCAAAGGTGATCTGGCCGGCCTTGGCCGCGTCGAGGAAGCCGATGTCGCGGAGCGAAGCCAGCGCGGGCGAGAGCAGGCCGGCGCGGACGTCGATCACGGTCACCGACGGGCTCGTCGCGTTGAGCGTGTCGAAGATTTTCATCTGGTCGGCCGTGGTCGTCATGTCGACGATCTCGGTGATGTCGGGGTGGAAGCGCTTCAGCGTGCCGCGCGGCGATTCCGTATCGAACGCGCGCGTCGGCACGTTGTTGGCTGAAAAATAATCGAGCAAGGTGCGCGACACCGTGGTCTTGCCGACCCCGCCCTTGTCCGCGCCCACCACAACCACTGCCGGCTTTGTTGCCATTGACGTCCCCTAACGCGCGCCCCCGACCGCGATTGGCGCGATCGGTCAGGTCTCTTGTCTGCTGTTGGGCGCGAACATGGCAGAAACAAGGGAGAATTCAATTCTTTGCAGCACGCCAGCGGCGATTCCGGAGGTTTTTCCCAATCGCCGTGCGGACAGCCTCATGAAGCGGCAAATCGCGCGCTCAATGACGGCCCCAGGGACCTATTGGATTACCCAGAACGGTTCCGATGGGGCCACCAGGCAGCGGAGGTGGCACAGTCCCGGCGGGCTTGCCGGAATCGTTCCACGGGCCTTTCGGAACGGGCGGCGGGGCGTCTTGCTCGTCGGCCTGCGCGTCCTGCGCTTCCTGTTCTTCGCCCTCGTCGGACGGCGGCGGCAGCGGGCCGGGATCGTGGCCGCCGGCGAACTTGACCAGCGCGTCGACCCGCGAATCCACCGAAGGATGGGTCGCGAACAGGTCGGCAAAGCCCTCGCGGGGATTGTCCACGCAGAGCTCCATCACCGCGGAGGTCGCGCCCGGCAATTCGCCGCGGTTCTCGATCTTGCGCAGCGCCGTAATCATGGCGTCGGGATTCTTGGTCAGCTCGACCGCGCCTGCGTCGGCGAGATACTCCCGCGAGCGCGACAGTGCGAGCTTGACGACCTGCGACATCAGCCAGGCCACCACGATCAGCACTACCGCAATGATGATGACGATGATCGCGCCGCCGCCGCCCGAGCTCTTGCTGTCGCTGCTGGAGGAAGATGACGAGCGGGACGAGGAGCCCGACGACCACGAGCCGCCGGAGCCCGAATTCCAGCTCAAATTGGTGAACAGGCGGAAGAACAATTCGCCGAAGAAGCCGACCACGCCGGCGATGATGACGGCGACCACCATGAGCTGCACGTCGCCGTTCTTGATGTGGGTCAGCTCGTGGCCGAGCACCGCCTCGATCTCCTGGTCGTCGAGCGCTTTCAGGAGGCCGGTGGTGACGGTGATGGAATATTGCCGTGGATTCAGGCCGGTGGCGAAGGCGTTCAGCGCCGGCGAATCCATGATCTTCAGCTTCGGCATGGTGATGCCGCGCGAGATGCACATGTTTTCGAGGAGATTATAGAGCCGCGGTTCTTCCTTGCGCGTCACGTCGTGACCGCCGGTGACCGCGTCGATCATGTTCTGGTGGAAGAAATAGGCGATGATGATCCAGGCAATCGCGACGACCGTGGCAATGGGCGCCGCGCTCTTCAGGTCGGAGAGTGCGTGCGTCAGGTAATAGCTGACGCTGCGGTCGCCGTTGATGACGACCTCGGCGAGCAGCGCGCCGGCATAGACCAGCACGTAGAGCAGCAGGAACAGGCCCGCGAGCAGCAGCATCGAACGGACCTTGTTCGATGCGATATGCGTGTAGAGACCATACGCGGCCATGGCGCGCTGTCCTGCCGGTCAATTCGCTGTTATCAGAACTTGACCTGCGGCGCCGCCTCGACCTCGGTGCGGCTGGCGCCGAGATCGAAGAAGTCCTTGCGGGTGAAGCCGAACATGCCGGCGAACAGCGCCGCCGGCATCTGCTGGATGCCGGTGTTGTATTCCTGGACCGCGTTGTTGAAGAAGCGGCGGCTCGCCGCGATCTTGTTCTCGAGGTCGGAAAGCTCGCTCGCAAGCTGCTGGAAATTGGCGTTGGCCTTGAGGTCCGGATAGGCCTCCGACAGCGCGATCAGCCGTCCGAGTGCGCCGGAGAGCTGGTTCTCGGCCGCCGACACCTGGGCCGGGCCCTGCGCCGACATCGCCGAATTGCGTGCCTTGATGACGTCGTCGAGCGTGCCGCGCTCATGCGAGGCATAGCCCTTCACGGTCTCGACCAGGTTCGGAACGAGGTCGTGGCGCTGCTTGAGCTGCACGTCGATATCGGCAAAGGCCTGGCTGACGCGCTGGCCGAGCGCGACCAGCCGGTTGTAGGCGCCGAAGGCGAACAGCACGATGACGACGATAACGCCGAGAACGATCCAGCCGGTCGACATGGAAAACTCCTGAAGGGGGAAGAAGGCGGGTAGCGTAACCCAAAATGGCGCCTGAAAGTACCGGCGCAGAGGGAAGGTATGACTTGGTCGGATGTGGAGCCATCCGAGTTCAAGGGAAAAGGGGCGAACGAGGTTAACTTTCCGCCATGACGGCATCGCCCCAGCGCCAGCGCCGGGCCTCCGCATAGGCCGGCTTGTCGCGGCGGGGCACCTTTGTCGCCGCGACGCCGTCCTCGGTGCAGAGCTTTGCCGTAATCTCGGCCTTGCCGAAATCGGGCGGCGCCAGCACGCGTGACCTCCGTGCCGCGACCGGTGTGCGGGTCAGCGCCACATAGATGAAGCGTTCGTCCTCGAACGGCACGTCCGCGCCCTTGATCTGGCGGTGGGCTTGCGAGCGCGGCAGGCGCTGGTTGAAATGGCACCAGTCGGGCGCTGCGAGCGGGCAGGGTCTGTCGTGCGGGCAGGGCGCCGCGACATGGGCACCCAACGCGATCAACTGCTGGCGCAGCGCGAGGATGCGGGCATAGCCGGCTGGCGTGCCGGGCTCGATCACGACGAGCGCGTTGCGCGCCTTGGCCCACATCGCATCCGCGAGCGCACGCTGATCGCTCTCGCCGAGCTCGCCGATCAGATAGCTCGCGATGACGAGATCGGCGATCGAGGCCTGCGCGAGGTTCTCGCCGGCGTCGCCCGGCGGATAGCTGCAGCCGGCCAGTTGCGGGCTATCTTCCGCAAGCTCCAGCGCCAGCTTGCTCAGGGTGCGGTTGGCGTCGATCAGCGTGAACGAGGCGAGCGACGGGAAGGCTTCTGCCGCCGCCCAGCTCGCGGTGCCCGGGCCGGCGCCGACGTCGAGCAGGGTTTCCGGCGCAAGGCCCGGAACGATCTCGATCAGCGCGTTCAGGCTGGCAGCCACAGCCGCGTATGTCGCCGGCATGCGCGCGAGCGCATAGGCCAGCGCATCGGCGTCGGACTTGATGCCGCCCGAATTGCCGCCGGTGCGATAGGCATTCGAGATCTTCGCCGAGCGTTGCGCCGCGTCAGTGCGCGAAACACCCTGGAGTTTGCCGTCGAGCGCGGCCTTGAGCGGCGCGGGGAGTGAGGGGGAAACCCTCACGCCACGTTCTGGTCCAGGATGTCGACGGCCTGCTCGAGGTTGACCGAGACGAGTTGCGACACGCCGCGCTCGGCCATGGTAACGCCGAACAGCCGGTTCATGCGCGCCATCGTGATCGGGTTGTGCGTGATGATGATGAAGCGCGTGTCGGTCGTGGCGGTCATTTCATGCAGCAGGTTGCAATAGCGCTCGACATTGTGGTCGTCGAGCGGCGCGTCGACTTCGTCCAGCACGCAGATCGGCGACGGGTTGGTGAGGAACACCGCAAAGATCAGCGCGGTCGCGGTCAGCGCCTGCTCGCCGCCCGAGAGCAGCGATAGCGTCTGCGGCTTCTTGCCCGGCGGCTTTGCGATGATCTCGAGACCGGCTTCCAGCGGGTCCTCGCTCTCGATCAGGTGCAGCGCAGCCTCGCCGCCGCCGAACAGCTCGACGAACAGGCGCTTGAAGTGGTTGTTGACGACCTCGAACGAGGTCAAGAGACGCTCGCGGGCTTCCTTGTTGAGGCTCTGGATGCCCTGGCGCAGCCGCTTGATGGCTTCGACGAGATCGTCGCGCTCGGTGGTCAGCCCGGTGTGCTGTGCCTCGACCTCGCGCAGCTCTTCCTCGGCGCGCAGATTGACGGCGCCGAGGCGCTCGCGGTCGCGGCGCAGCTTTTCCAGCTCTTCCTCGGTCTCACCGAGCGGCGGCAGCTCCGCGCCCGGCTCGATCTCGGCGAGGCCGGCAACGGCCTGCGGCTCGACCTCGAGCATGTCGTGGATCTCGCGCTCGATGTCGGCAAGGCGGCGCCGCGCGCCCTCCATGCGCTCCTCGGCGCGTGCGGTTGCCTCGCGGGCGCTGGAGAGAGCCTCGAGCGTCAGCTTCGCGACGCGATCGGTCTCGGCCATCGCGGTCTCGGCGGCGACCAGCGCGTCGGCGGCAACGCGGCGATCGTTCTCGGCGTAGTCGATCTCGGTGAGCAGCGCGCTGCGCTTCTCCGCGAACACCGCGGGCGCGTTCTCGAGATCGGAGCGCTCGATCGTGACCTCGGTGATGCGGGCCTGGATGGTGTCGATATGCGAGGCCGCGCTCTCCTTGCGGCTCTGCCACTCGGTGCGCTCGGCAAGGATCGCCTGCACGCGGCGGTCGGCCAGCTCCGCTTCGCGGGCCAGCGCCTGCGCCTCGGCGCGGACTTGCGCCGCGAGGCGACGGTGCCCCTCGATGTCGCTGCGCACGGCAGCGAGGCGCACTTCCGTGTCTTCACTCGACGGCAGCTCGGAGATCGCAGCCGCGGCATATTCATGCGCGGCTTCGGCTTCGGCGCGGTCGGCGGCGAGGCGGCTATGGGCTTCCGACAGCGTCGCCTTGCGCGCGGCGTGACGGTTGATCTCGCGCTCGGCGGTGGCATGGCGCTCGCGCGCGGCGTTGAGCTCGCGCTGCGCAGCACGCCAGGCTTCGCGCGTGGCGCCTTCGGTGCTGGCCGCCATCTGCAGCTCGGCCTCGGCATTTTCCAGCGCCTGGCGCTTGATCTGGGCGTCGATGCGGGCCTGCTCCAGCTCGTTCTCGATGTCAACCAGGCGGGCGCGCTCGGCCAGGCGCCGTGCCGCGCCGGTCGGCGCATGCGCTGCCGCGACAAAGCCGTCCCAGCGCCAGACGTCGCCTTCGCGCGAGACCAGCCGCTGGCCGGTCTTGAGCTGCGAGACGAGCTCGGCGCCGCGCTCGCGCGACACCACGCCGATCTGGGCCAGACGGCGCGCCAGCTCGACCGGCGCCTCGACGTGATTGGCGAGCGGCTCGACGCCCGCGGGCAGCACCGGGTCGCCCTCGGTAACGCCGGAATTGGTCCAGCGCATCGGCGCCGACGGATCGACGGGCGCGTCGAGATCGTCGCCCAGTGCAGCACCGATCGCCTTCTCATAACCCTTGGCGACGGTGATGCCGTCGATGATCGGCGGCCACAGATTCTTGGTCTCGCCATTGACGATCTTGGAGATCGTGCGCGCCTCGGTCTCCAACCGCTGCACGCGCTTGTCGGCTTCGTTCAGCGGCGAGCGCGAGGATTCCAGCGTCTGGCGGGCGGCGACATGCGCGGCTTCGCTGTCTTGTGCCGCGGCCTCGGACGCGGCAAGCGTCTCTTCGGCCGTTGCGACCAGGGCGGCGAGCTCGGTGACGTCGCCGAAGCCGCCGGTCTCCTGCGCGAGCTTGGCTTCTTCCGCTGCGACGCCGGCGATCTCCTGATCGAGCCGGGCGAGGCGGTCGCGATGGGTGCGAACATTGGCTTCGAGCTGGTTGCGCTTGGCGGTGAGGTCGGCAAGCGCGGTGGTCAGCTCGGCGAACTGGCCCTCGGCCTCCGCGAGCACGCTTTCCGCTTCCGCGACGCGCTCGTCGACGCCGGAGCGCTTTTCGACGCGCGACTTGATCTCTTCCTTGATCTCGGCGTCCTCGGCATCAAGCCGCTCCAGCGCGACGTCGGCATCCCCGGTCTGCTGCTGGGCGCGGGCGATGTCGCCCTCGAACTGGGTCAGCCGGCGCTCGAGCTCGGCGACGCGCTCCTTGGCGCGCTCTTCCTCGCGGTCGAGCAGCTCGCGCGCATTGGTGAGGCGCTGCAGGCCCGCGGCCGCGCGCGCTTCCGCATCGCGCAACGCCGGCATCTCGGCGGCCCGGATCGCCTGGATGCGCGCGGCCTCGGCCTGGTGCTGGGTGCGCTCGGCCATCTCGCGGACGGCGAGATCATGGGTGTGGCCGGAATCATTGACCTCGGCATGGGCCGCGATCCAGCGCAGGTGGAACAGGGTTGCTTCCGCCTTGCGCACCTTGGCCGCGACCTCGCGGTAGCGCACGGCCTGGCGGGCCTGCTTCTTCAGGCCTTCCATCTGGCCTGCGAGCTGGCCGATCACGTCTTCGACCCGGGTGAGGTTGGTCTCGGCCGCCTTCAGCCGCAGCTCGGCCTCGTGACGGCGGGCATGCAGGCCGGCGACGCCGGCGGCGTCTTCCAGCACGCGGCGGCGCTGCTCGGGTTTGGCCTGGATGATCTCGCCGATCTTGCCCTGGTGGACGAGGGCCGGCGAGCGCGCGCCGGTGGCGGCGTCCGCAAACAGGATCTGCACGTCGCGCGCGCGCACGTCGCGGCCGTTGATGCGATAAACCGAGCCCGCCTCGCGCTCGATGCGGCGGGAGATTTCAAGAAACTGGGCGTCATTCATCGCCGCAGGTGCCGAGCGGTCGGCATTGTCGATCGTCATCGTCACTTCGGCGTGGTTGCGCGCCGGGCGGTTGCCGGAGCCCGCAAAGATCACGGCGTCCATGTCGGAGGCGCGCAGCGACTTGTACGAGGTTTCGCCCATCGCCCAGCGCAGCGCTTCGACGAGATTCGATTTGCCGCAACCGTTCGGACCGACGACGCCGGTGAGACCGGGCTCGATCACGAAGTCGGTGGGCTCGACGAACGACTTGAAACCATGCAGGCGGAGGCGGGTGATTTTCATGAACACGCTTCTCTGTTGACAGGGCGCGAATCTCCCTGCCGTGACAATACCATAGAAGGCAATGTCGATGTCTGGACGAGTCGCTTGATACGGCTCATGCGGCTGGACAATGGCCGCGCCGCCGCTCAAGGGCAACCAGCGAAAAGCGCTTTTCCCAAGGGAAATATCGCGGGAATTCTACGGCTTGAGTCCCCGCGAATCAGGACCGGAGCGTAACGATCAGCTTTTCAGCAGCGGATTGATCTTCTTCGCGAATTCGTCGAACGAGGCCTCGCCCTTGATCTTCTCGCCGTTGATGAAGAACGTCGGCGTGGAATCGACCTTCAAGACTTCGCTGGCGTACTTCTGGTCGGCCGCGATCTTGTCGAGCAGCGCCTGGTCCTTCAGGCAGGTTTCGACCTGGCTCGGGCTGAGGCCGGCCTGCTTGCCGATCCGGGTCAGCGTCTCCGTGGTGTTCTTCTGCACCCAGTCGTTCTGCGAGCGGAACAGCATGTCGGTGACCGCGAAGTACTTCGGCGCATCACCATTGGCGATGCAGCGCGACAGCATCGAGCCGGCGGCCGCCTTGATGTCGAGCGGGAACTCCCGGAAGATGTAACGCACCTTGCCGGTGTCGATGAATTCCTTCTTCAGCTTCGGGAACACCTGCTCGTTGAAGGCCGCGCAATGCGGGCAGGTCATCGAGGCATATTCGGTGATGGTGACGGCGGCGTTCTCGGGCCCGATCGCCATGTCCGGCAGCGAGACGGGCTTGGCCACATCGGCAGCGGTCTGGGCCATTGCCTCGGTGATGAACCGCAGCGGCGACAATCCGGCCACGGCGGCAAGTCCGGTCAGCGACAGCATCGTGTTGAAGGCGCGGCGGGTGATGATCAAGGTCGGCTCCCGGAGTAGCGAAGGTCTCGCCCGGATAGGAAAGATAAGGCGAATGAGGTTCCAAATTGAGGCGAGCCTGTCGCTAGCTTGAAACGGCTTTTGAGGCAATGGCATGCCGCAAGCAGGGGTCCGGATTGGTCGCCGGATCAGGCTCAATTTCGCTTGATTGCAGCCCCGAGCCTCGCCAGCGCGTCCCGCAGCTGGTCATCCTCGATGCTGCCCAGGGTCTCCGCCACCTTGGCGACCGACTTCGGGTCCGGCGGG
Organism: Bradyrhizobium guangdongense; assembly: GCF_006483445.1. Lineage (GTDB taxonomy): Bacteria > Pseudomonadota > Alphaproteobacteria > Rhizobiales > Xanthobacteraceae > Bradyrhizobium > Bradyrhizobium guangdongense_A. Next base: position 9,936 of record NZ_PPPT01000081.1, read on the forward strand.
CGGGGCCGGACCGGCCGCCGGATGCGCGACAGGGGGGCCTGGCGGAAGGCGAGCTTGCCGACCGCGCTCCAGCCGAAGAAGCGGTTGACCCGCTCCAGGATGACGTCGGACGAATGCTGGATCTCCAGCGCCATCGGCCCCTCGACCCGCAGCACCAGCGTCGCCGGCTCCTGCGGCTGGCCCTCGACCGGCCGCGGCCATTGCATCTTCAGCGGCTCGGAATGAGCAGCGATCTGGGGCCCGGCAATCTCCGCCCACCGCGTCACCAGCTCGCGCGCGGCAAAGCCCTGCTTGGCATAGGCCTCCTTGAAGACGTCGTTGAGCAGGAGCGACAGCGGTTTTGCGCTGATGGGACCGGGTCTGGACATGGTCTATGCCGCTGCGCGGGGTCGGATGGATTTCAGGTCGCGATCGATCTCGCGGCGCCGCTGCATAAGGTCATAGTCCATCTGCAAGCCGAGGAAGAAACCTTCCGACAGGCCAAAATAACGTGCCAGTCGAAGGTCCGTGTCGGCGGTAATGTCCCGCTTGCCCAGCACGATTTCGTTGATGCGGCGCGGCGGGACACGAACCGCGCGTGCCAGCGCGTTCTGGCTGAGGTCCATCGGCTTCAAAAACTCCTCCAGCAGGATTTCGCCGGGGTGAGGATTGCGGAGCCTGCTCCGGATGGTTGGTGATTTCGACATTTCGCTTTCCGGTCATTCCGGAGCGATGCGAAGCATCGAACCCGGAATCTCGAGATTCCGGGTCTGGTGCTTACGCACCATCCCGGAATGACGCTATATGGACGCATGAGTCTAACAGGTGCAGCTCTAAAGCGAAACAAGACGCCCTCGATCGCAAGCGCATCGGCCCGTCCCGAGCTTCTGCTGCAATGGTACGACCGCCATCGCCGCCGTTTGCCGTGGCGGTCGCTGGCCGGCGAGACGCCGGACCCGTACCGCGTCTGGCTGTCGGAGATCATGCTGCAGCAGACCACCGTGAAAGCCGTCGGGCCCTATTTCGAAAAATTCGTCGCGCGCTGGCCGAGCGTCTCGGCGCTCGGCGGGGCCTCGCAGGATGACGTGCTGCGGATGTGGGCGGGGCTCGGCTATTATTCGCGGGCGCGCAACCTGCACGCCTGTGCGGTTGCGGTTGCGCGCGACCATGGCGGCGTCTTTCCCGACACCGAGGAGGGCTTGCGCACGCTGCCGGGGATCGGGCCCTACACGGCGGCAGCAATTGCCGCGATCGCCTTCGACCGTCGCACCATGCCGGTCGATGGCAATATCGAGCGCGTGGTGTCGCGCCTGTTCGCGGTCGAGGAGGAATTGCCGCAGGCAAAGCCGACGATCCAGCAACTGGCGGCGACGCTACTCGCCGATACGCGCGCGGGCGACAGTGCCCAGGCGCTGATGGACCTTGGCTCCTCGATCTGCACGCCGAAAAAGCCGGCCTGCTCGCTATGTCCGCTGAGCGAGGATTGCATCGCGCGCGTGCAGGGCATGCAGGAGACCTTTCCGCGCAAGGCGCCCAAGAAGAGCGGGACGCTTCGACGCGGCGCCGCCTTCGTCGTGACGCGCGGCGCCGAGCTTTTGGTTCGCTCACGCCCGGAAAAAGGCCTGCTCGGCGGCATGACCGAAGTGCCGGGGTCGGACTGGCTCGCCGGCCAGGATGACAAGGCGGCGAAGGCGCAGGCGCCGGATATCAAGGGGATTTTGCGCTGGCAGCGCAAGGTGGGCGTCGTCACCCACGTCTTCACGCACTTTCCGCTGGAGCTCGTGGTCTACACCGCGGAGGTCGAGAAGCGCGTCCGCGCACCGCAGGGCATGCGCTGGGTGCCGATTGCGACGCTGGCTGACGAGGCTTTGCCCAACGTCATGCGCAAGGTGATCGCGCACGCGCTGGACGTTTAGTCGCTCCTGACAGCATGCTGGCAGCAGGCCTGCGCTACCAAGCGCGCCAATGGAGGCTGCCCATGGTCAAGACCGCACTCGACAACTTCGTCATGCCACCCTGCGCAAAGCTTCTCGGCTGGCGTCTGCTCGATGCCCGGCCGGAGGAAGGCTGGATCAGGCTCGGCTTCGAAGGCAAGCTGGAGTTCTGCAACCCAGCCGGCTTCATCCAGGGCGGCCTGCTCTCCGCGATGCTCGACGACACCATGGGTCCGGCCGTGCTTGTTATGAGCGAGGGCCGGCTCTACACCACCACGATCAGCATGACCGTGAACTTTTTGGCGCCGGCTCGGCCCGGGCCGCTCATTGCCGAGGCAAAAGTCACGCAGCTCGGCAAGACCATCGCCTTCGTCGAGAGCAAGCTGATGGCGGAGGACGGCACGGTGATCGCGACTGCAACCGCGAGCGAACGTTTGCTGGAAGCGGCGAGGGTGGTGCGGTGACTCTTCCCTTCTCCCCTTGTGGGAGAAGGTGGCGCGAAGCGCCGGATGAGGGGTATCTATCCGCGCGTGACCCTCTGGCATTTCATTCGCGGACAGATACCCCTCACCCGAGTGAGTCTGCGTCCACCGGCATCGCTGCCCTCTCCCACAAGGGGCGAGGGCACATCGACGGGCATCTCGCTTCGTTCAGTTCAAGCGCTCGCGCGCGTCGCATCCTTCGACACGATCGGCGGCTTCGCATTCAGCGCCTCGACCTGGAAACCCGCTACGCGCTTGTAGTTCGCGGCGATGTCTTCCAGCTCCTTCTGCGACAGCACGTCGGTGACGATCTTGTAACCGTCGGGCGCGCGCTCCTCGACGAGCTGCATGACCTGCTCGGGGCCGTTCTTGCGGTTGAGCAGCACGAGGTCGGTGGTCGCAGGCCTCCGCTCGGCCTCGTAGGCCAGGAGCGCTGCGTTGGTCGGGCCATGCGCCAGAATCTCGCGCGTGATGACGCGTGCGTCGAGGATGGCCTGCGAGGCGCCGTTCGATCCGATCGGATACATCGGATGCGCGGCATCGCCCATCAGCGTGACGCGGCCAAACGTCCATTGGTTGACGGGATCGCGATCGACCAGCGGATATTCATAGGCGTGCGGGCAGTTCTTGATCAACCCGGGCACGTCGAGCCAGTCGAATTGCCAGGTCTCGAACCAGGGCAGGAACTCGTCGAGCCGCGCGGTGCGGTTATAATCCTCGCGCCGCCACTGATAGGTCGGCGGCATATGGCGCTCGGCGACCCAGTTGATGAGGTGGTTGCCGTTCGCGTCCGGCTGCTGGCTGATCGGATAGCAGACGAATTTCAGGATCTCGTGGCCGGCCATGATCATGGTGCGGCCGGTGAGGAACGCCTTTGACGGCGTGACGCCGCGCCAGAGAATGCGCCCGTTCCAGATTGGTGGCCCCTCCTGCGGATAAAGCTTTTCGCGCGCGGCGGAATGGATGCCGTCGGCGGCGATCAGGAGCGCGCCTTCATAGCTGCCTGCTTGTTTGCCGGTCGCCTTGTCGATGAAGTCGGCGCGCACGCCGTTTGCGCTCTCGCTCCAGCCGGTCAGATGGTGGCTGGTCAAAATATTCTCGCGGCCGAGCCGTTCGACGGCGGCGTCGAGCAGGATCTGCTGCAGGGTGCCGCGATGGATCGAGAACTGCGGCCATTTGTAGCCGGCCTCGAGCCCGCGCGGCTCGCTCCAGATCGGCTTGCCGTGCTTGGAGAAATAGGCGAGCTCGCGGGTTCGCACGCCCGATGCATCGAGCCTGTCCAGCAGGCCAAGCTCGATCAGTTCGCGCACGGCGTGCGGCAGCACGTTGATGCCGACGCCGAGCGGCTTCAGCTCGGCAACGCTTTCGAACACTTTGGCTGGGATGCCGATTTGATGCAGGCTGAGCGCCAGCGTCAATCCGCCGATACCGCCACCCGCGATGAGAACAGTCATCTCACTCCCCCAATACTCTTGCGGGGGTCATGACATGGAGACGTGCAGGGGGCAACTGCGAAGACGGCCGCAGACGGCCTCTATCGGGGCGGTGCGGCGCCGAAGAAGCCGATGATCTTGGCCAAGCGGCCGTCGGCGCCGACCTCTCCAAAATCGATCGAAATGTCGCCGCACGACCCGTCCGAGCGCACCAGGCGCCAGAGGAAGCGGAGCACGGTGTGGTGGACATCGATGCCGCTCATGAATTCGAGCCGTGCGCCGGGCCGGCTCGCCTGCACCTTGGCGATATGACGCGCGAGCGCGTCGCGGCCTGCAAGCGCGACGTTGGGATCGACATAGACGCCGTCATCGCTCCAGCATTGTGCGAGCAGGGCCTGCCTGCGCGTTTCATCAGGTTCGTTCCACGCCGCCATATAGACAGTTGCGACATCGGTGATCGCATGGTGGTCCATGATGCTCCCCGCTGAGGTTGCGTGACTGTTACAGGGAATTGGCGGCGGGTCACTTACATCCGAGGTAATTGCCCTTCTGATGTGATGGTCTAGATTGCCCGCCATGAGCGAGCCAACCCACAATTCCCACGAGGTTACGAGCGGGCATTTCAGCAGCTTGCTGAAACATTGGCGCAATGTGCGGCGTCTCACCCAGATCGAGCTCGCCAGCGATGCCAACGTGTCCGCGCGGCATCTCTGCTTCCTGGAGACCGGGCGCTCGCAGCCGAGCCGGGACATGGTGCAGCTCCTCGGCAGCGTGCTCGACCTGCCGCTGGAGGAGCGGAACGCCCTGCATGTCGCGGCCGGCTTCGTGCCGCCCTATGGCGACAAGGGACTGGCGGCGGAGAATTTGCAGCGCTGGACTTCATGCTGCGGCAACAGGAGCCGTATCCCGGCATCGTCATCGACGGTCACTGGGATGTGCGCATGCGCAATCGGGGATCGTCGCGGCTGCTGATGCCGTTCCGCGACGCCTTCGACATGGAAGGCGACCTCGGCAACAACGCCATGCATGCCGTCTTTCACCCCGGGGGCCTCAGGCAGTTCATGGTCAACTGGGCGGAGTTCGCGGGGCAGCTGATCCGCATCCTGCATCGCGAGGTCGCGCAAGGCAGCCGCGCGGCGGCAAAACTGCTCGACGAGATCGCGGCCTATCCCGGGGTGTCGGCCGAGTGGCGGCTTCCCGGCCATGCGTCGGCCGCATCTCCGGTCATGACGATGCAGCTCGCCAAGGGCGACTATCGGCTGTCGTTCTTCTCGACGTTCACGACGCTCGCGATGCCGACCGATGCGGTGCTGCAGCAGATCAAGATCGAGTGCTTCTTTCCGGCCGACGAGGCGACCGCCGAAACGGCGCGCCAACTCGCCGCTTCAGACACGGGAGACCAGCATGCATTCAGCTACGGTTAGTTACCCTTCGTCCGTCATGGACGAGCTGCGCGCGATCAACGCCGGTTTCATCCATAATTTCGTGACCAGCGACGTCGCCGCGCACGACGCGCTGCTGCATCCCGAGTTCATCAACATCTGGCCGACCGGCCAGCGCTGGGATCGCCCGAGCTACCTGAAATACTGGGCCACCGCCTTCGATCCGAAGGTCATCGTCTATTGGGACGTGCGCGACGAGCTCATCACCGTGATCGGCGACGTCGCCCTGGTGCGCTCCACCAACAAGCACACGCGGCGCCGCGACGGCAAGGACGTCACCGGCATGACCATGTACACCGATACATATCTGCGCGAGAACGGCGTCTGGACATGCATCCAGGCCCAGCTCACGGCTGTCGCGCCGGAGCATTATCCCGCTGATGACACGATCGTGAGCGTCTGCATCGAGGGCAAGCTTCAGCCGCGCGCACATTAAGGTGCTAAAGGGCCCGCTATGGACGGCGCACGACGAGGCCGCTAATTTCCAATTTTCGCAAGAGGTCTGACATGTTCAAGCTCTACTACGCCACCGGCACCTGCGCGCTCGCCTCCCACATCGCCCTGGAAGAGGCCGGCGCCGACTACACGACCGAACGGCTCAGCTTCAAGACCAACCAGCAGAACAGCCCGGAATATCTCGCGATCAACCCCAAGGGCCGCGTGCCCGCGCTGGTGACCGATCGCGGCATCCTGACCGAGACGCCGGCGATGCTCGCCTTTATCGCGCAGACGCACCCAAAGGCGAAGCTCGCGCCGATGGACGACGCCTTTGCGTTCGCCGAGGTGCAGTCCTTCAACTCCTATCTCTGCTCCACCGTCCACATCAACCACGCCCACAAGATGCGCGGCGCGCGCTGGGCGACGGAGGAGAGCTCGTTCGCCGACATGAAGCGGATGATCCCGAAGACCGTCGGCGCCTCTTTCGCGCTGATCGAGGCCAAAATGTTCAAGGGACCGTGGGTGATGGGCGAACAGTACACGATCTGCGACCCCTATCTCTTCACCATCGCGCAATGGCTGGAGGGCGACAGCGTCGACATCAACGCAACGCCGAAGGTGGCCGAGCATTTCAAGCGGATGGCGGAGCGCCCCGCCGTGCGCAAGGTGCTGGAGGCGGAGAAGGCATAGCCACACCTCGGCTGCCGTAGGGTGGGTTAGCCCCGCGGCTGCGCGAAGCGCTGCCCGCGCGGCGTAACCCACCACTTCTGCTGCCGTGGAAACGAAAGAGGTGGGTTACGCCCAGCGAACTGCGCTTCGCGCAGTCGCAAGGCTAACCCACCCTACAAAACCTTCCGCTTCTCCAGCTCCCGCCCCGTCTCCAGCATCAGCCGCCTGAGCCAGATCGAGCCCGGGTCCATCTGCGCGCGGGTCGGATAGAACATGAACTGCTCGTCGATCCCGGGATCGATCGGCGGCGTCACCGTGGCGAGCGAGAGCTGCCTTGACAGCGCCGCGATCAGCCGGCGCGGCACGAAGGCGACGAGGTCGGTGCGGGCGGCGACGTGCAGCGCCTCGATATAGCCGGGGACGACGAGGGCAATGTGCCGTTCGATGCCCTTGGTGCGCAGCCAGGTGTCGATCAGGTCCTCGGGCTGGCCGCGGATGATCACGGCGACATGGCGCGCGGCGAGGAATGCGTCGCGCCGCTTCAGCTTCGCCTGCATGGGATGGCCGCGCCGCACCGCCAGTGCATCGCTGTCGGTGTAGAGCGACTGGCGATGAAATCCCTTGAAGGCGTTGCCGATCGAGATCACGAGATCGATGGTGCGGGCGAACTCGGCATGGAAGATCGCGGGCCCCCGCCACGGCACGACGTCGATGCGGACGTTTGGCGCCAGCCGCGTCACCTTCGCCATCAGCGGCGGCATCAGGAGTTCGACCGCGAGGTCCGGCATCATCAGGCGAAACTGCCGCTCGCTGCGCGCGGCATCGAATTCGTCGGGGACGAACAGCCCGCGCACCTGGTCGAGCGCCTGCGCCAGCGGCGCACGCAGCGCCTGCCCGCGCGGCGTCAGCTCCATCCGCGCGCCGGTGCGCACCAGCAGCGGATCGCCAAAAATGTCGCGCAGCCGCTGCAGCGCATGGCTCGCGGCCGGCTGCGACAGCCCGATCCGCAGCGCGGCGCGGCTGACATTGGCCTCGCGCAGCAGGGCGTCGAGCGCGGTCAGCAGATTGAGGTCAAGCGAATTCAAATTCATAAGGTGAATAGATATCATATTCACTATCGATTGGAAGAATGATGCGCGCGCGGCGATGATCCCTTGGCGAACTCACCAACGGAGCAACACATGAGCGCCGCAACCAACAAGAAACTGCTGCAGGACATTTTTGCCACCGCCGCCGATCCCGACCCGGCCGCGCGCGACCGCGCGCTGTTCACGGCGAGCCTCGCCGAGGACGCCAGATGGGTCGTGACCGGGCAATATTCCTGGTCGCGCACCTTCGCGGGCAAGGAGTCCATCCTCAACGATCTGCACGGCCACGTCCGCACGCGGCTTCGCGACCGCACGCGCACCGTGGCCCACCGCTTCATCGCCGACGGCGACGTCGTCGTGGTCGAAGCCAAGGGCGACAACGTCACCAGGGAGGGCGTCCGCTACGACAACGACTATTGCCTGGTGTTCCAGCTCGCGGACGGCAAGATCAAGGAGATCAGGGAATATTGCGACTCGATCCTGACCGAGAAGGCGTTAGGGCCGTTTCCCGCGAATAAGTCGGCGGCTGCGTAGGCTTGTCGTCATTCCGGGGCGCGTGTCGCCCCGGAATGACAGTCAGCGATCAAGCCACCTTCGTCGTCATGTGCTTGAACATGTTGCCGCGGGCCTCGTCGTCCATCTCGGCCTTGAAGGTGAACTTGTCCTTCAGCGCGATGGCGCGGGCCGCGGCAGGCCGTGCGGTGATTTCGTCCACCAGGCGCTTCACGTTCGGATATCGCGCAAAGGCGTCGTCGCCGAGCTTGAACGGCACCATCCGCGCCCAGCCCCACAGCGCCATGTCGACGATCGAATAGGCATCGCCGACCATGTAGCGGCGGCCGGCGAGATGCGCGTCGAGAATCCTGTAGTGGCGATCGGTCTCGTACTGATAGCGGTTATGGGCGTAGTCGTGGTTCTGGTCCTTCGGCGCGAAATGCTTGAAGTGCACGGCCTGCCCGGAATAGGGGCCGACGCCGGTGGCGATGAACATCAGCCATGACAGCGTCTCGCCGCGCACCGCGGGCGCGGGCAGGAACTTGCCGGTCTTTTCGGCGAGATAGAGCAGGATGGCGTTGCTGTCGAAAACGATCGTGCCGTTGTCGTCGATCGCCGGCACCTTGCCGTTCGGATTGATCTTCAGATATTCAGGCGTGAACTGCTGGCCCCTGCGGGTATCGACCGCGACCGGTTCGAAGGGCAGGCCGGCCTCTTCCAGGTACAGCGCGACCTTGGTCGGGTTCGGCGATCCGTTGAAATAGAATCTGAGCATCAAACATCTCCCCCAGTTGTCGGGACCCTGTTGCGGCGGGCTTGCCGAACGGCGCTCTCCTCATGCCCGAAGGCACGCAGCCAGCGCAACCGACGAATCGGTGAGGTGGGTCCTGCGCGGCGCGCAGATCAGCCGGAATAGACGAAGCCGAGCACGGACGCGGCGACCACGACGAGGCCGGCGGCTTCCACGCGCATGGCAAGCCGCGTCGCGGCGTGCAAATTGGAGGCTTGCGTCGCGCGCTCCGATCCGCGCGCATAGCCGTTGACGATCACGTCGTGACTAAAACTTTCGCGCGCCTCGATCCCGCTTGCAAGTCCGGTGCAGATCAGCAGCACGCCGAACAGCGCGAGCCCGGCAAAGCCGAGCAGGCCGATCAGCATCATCGGAAACATGCCAATCAGGAAGATCGGCAGCAGCGGCAGGAGCAGCAATGACTCGGACTGGCGTCGCATGGGGTCGCCCCTTTCAAGACGAGGGCTCATGACGTGAATCTAGTCCTCGCCAAGGCAGCATTCAAGGAGCGCCGTGGGGTGGGCAAAGCGTAGCGTGCCCACCATTTCTGCATACCATGCTGTCATTCCGGGGCGCGCGTCAGCGCGAGCCCGGAATCCATTGTGCCGCATGCGCTGTGGGTCGATGGATTCTCAGATGCGCAATTGCGCATCATAGCTCGCTCGCTTCGCTCGCGCCCCGGAATGACAGAAGGGGAGACCTTATTCCGCCATCCCCGCACGGATCTCCGCGCGCAGCTCGTCGATCAGCTTGAGACCCTTCTTGGTCTCGACGTGCCAGAAGGTCCAGCCGTTGCAGGCCTGCGCGCCCTGCGCCACCGCGCCCATGCGGTGGATCGAGCCGACCTTGTCGCCGAACATGATGGCGCCGTCGGCACGGACCAGTGCGCCGAGCTTCTTCTTGGCGTCGAACAGTTTTGTGCCGGGCATGATCATGCCGCGCTCGATCAGTTCGGAGAACGCGACGCGCGGGGCCTCGCGGGCGGTCATGAACGGAGCGAGGCTCGCTTCCGGCAGCGGCTCGACCGCCGCGATGCGCGCTTCCGCCACCTTGGCATACGTCTTGTCGCGCTCGAACCCGATATAGGAACGGCCGAGGCGCTTTGCGACCGCGCCGGTGGTGCCGGTGCCGTTGAAGGGATCGATCACGAGGTCGCCGGGCTTTGACGACGACAGCAGCACGCGCGCCAACAGGCCTTCCGGCTTCTGCGTCGGGTGCACCTTCTTGCCGTCGGCGCCTTTGAGGCGCTCCTCGCCGGTGCACAGCGGGATCAGCCAGTCGGACCGCGCCTGCACGTCCTCGTTGGCCGCCTTCAGCGCCTCGTAGTTGAAGGTGTAGCCCTTGGCCTTCTCGTCACGCGCGGCCCAGATCATGGTCTCGTGCGCGTTGGTGAAGCGGCGGCCGCGGAAGTTCGGCATCGGGTTGGTCTTGCGCCACACGATGTCGTTCAGGAGCCAGAAGCCGAGGTCCTGCATGATCGCGCCGACGCGAAAGATGTTGTGATAGGAGCCGATCACCCAGATCGTCGCCGACGGCTTCATCGCGCGGCGCGCGGCCAAGAGCCAGGCGCGGGTGAAATCGTCATAGGCGGAAAACGAATCGAACTTGTCCCAGTCGTCGTTGACGGCATCGACATGGGATTCGTCGGGGCGCTTGAGATCGCCCTTGAGCTGGAGATTGTAGGGCGGATCTGCGAACACCAGATCGACGCTGCCGGGTGCCAGCTTCGACATCTCGGCGACGCAATCGCCGAGGATGATGCTGTGCGAGGCGGACTCAAAATTTGTGCGGGGCGCCTTTGCAGACGCCCCGCGACGCGACACTACCATGACTCAAGAACTCTGACTCAGGCGACGCTGTCGGCGACGCGGGACCAAACAACCGACTGGCCGTTACAATGGCGGCGCAAAGTAAAAATCGACTTAATCCATCAACTTGCCGTTGACGGAGCGCGCGCGCCCCGGCGCGCATGCAACTGCGCGCATCCTCTGTATTTTAAGGCTAATCGCGCGTTCGACACCGCGCGAGGGGGCATTGCACCGTCGGATTCACGCGGAAAAATTTGCAGCTTTGCAGGAAAAAATTGCTGGCATCGACAAGCTGCCGCACTAGGCAATTTTTGCCGACCGGGATATTGATTAACGGAATGGAAATTTTACGTGAGTGGCGCGTTCAACATTTGGCGCCACTGCCGTATCCGGACCGGAATTCGAGAGGGGAAGCCCGCCATGCGTTATGACGATTTCCGTCGCAGCGACGATATCGAGGATCGTCGCGACGACAGCGGCGGCGGCATGGGGGGCGGCGGCGGTTTCGGCCTTCCGATGGGCGGCGGCGGGCTCGGCATCGGCACCATCATCGTGCTCGGCCTGCTCGGCTATGCCTTCGGCATCGATCCGCGCATCCTGATCGGCGGCGCCGAGATCCTGACCGGCGGCGGCCAGGCGCCAAGCTACCAGACCGACCGCCAGGCCTCGGGCGGACAGGTCAAGCGCGGCGCGCCCACCGACGAGATGGGCAGCATGATCTCGGGCATCCTCGGCGAGATCGACGACCGCTGGAGCGAAATCTTCCAGGCCAGCGGCCAGACCTACACCGGACCGAAGATCGTGCTGTTCCGCAACGCCACCAATGGCGGCCGCTGCGGCATGGCGCAGTCGGCGATGGGCCCGTTCTACTGCCCGCCGGACAAGACCATCTTCCTCGACACCGGTTTCTTCCGCGAGGTCGAGACGCGTTTTCGCGGCTGCTCCGGCAAGTCGGCGTGCAACTTCACCACCGCCTACATCATCGCGCATGAGGCCGGTCATCACATCCAGAACCTGCTCGGCATCATTCCGCGCGTAACGCGGCTGCAGCAGCAGGCCGGCAGCAAGGCGGAAGCCAACGCGCTGCAGGTGAGGGTGGAGCTGCAGGCCGACTGTCTGTCCGGCGTCTGGGTCAATCGCGAGGAGAAGAAGCGTCCCGGCTTCCTCGAAGCCGGCGACATCGACGCCGCGCTCCGCACCGCGACCGCGATCGGCGACGATACGCTGCAGCGCCAGGCCACGGGCCGCGTCGTCCCCGATTCCTTCACCCACGGCTCGGCCGAGCAACGCAAGCGCTGGTTCATGACCGGCTATCAGCAGGGCACGGTGCAGGCCTGTAACACGTTTGGTAATAACGGGTCGCTGTAGTTGGCAATGGCGTCATCCTGAGGTGCTCGCCTCTTCGGCGAGCCTCGAAGGATGACGGAGCGCCCGGCCCATCCTTCGAGGCTCGCCCTGCGGTGCGTTGCACCGCACGACGAGCACCTCAGGATGACGTCGGAGAATGGGAGAAAGAGTCGTGGCGTCCACCAACGAAGAGAAGCAATTCATCCCGCTCAACATCGCGGTGCTCACCGTCTCCGACACCCGTGCGCTCGCTGACGACAAGTCCGGCCAGACGCTCGCCGACCGCATCATCGAGGCCGGCCATCACCTTGCCGCACGCGAGATCGTCACCGACGATGTCGAGGCGATCAGGGCCGTCATTCGCCGCTGGATCGCGGACGCCGGCATCGACGCGGTCATCACGACGGGCGGCACCGGTTTTACCGGCCGCGACGTCACGCCGGAGGCGATCGAGCCGTTGTTCGAGAAGCGCATGGACGGTTTTTCCATCGCCTTCCACATGATGAGCCACGCCAAGATCGGGACGTCGACGATCCAGAGCCGCGCCACCGCGGGTGTCGCGGGCGCCACCTACATCTTCTGTCTCCCCGGTTCGCCCGGCGCCTGCCGCGACGGCTGGGACGGCATCCTCAAAGCCCAGCTCGACTACCGCACGCGCCCCTGCAATTTCGTCGAGATCATGCCGCGCCTCGACGAGCATCTGCGCCGCCCCAAAGCGCAAGGCGCGACGGTGTGACCGCGGACGCCGGTGCCTCTTCCCTTCCCCCCTTGTGGGGGAAGGTGGCGCGAAGCGCCGGATGAGGGGTCTCTATCAGCGGATGACAATGCGAGAGATTTGTCGTGGAGGCAGACCCCTCACCCCAGTGAGCTTGTGTCTACCTGCGGAGCTGCCCTCTCCCACAAGGGGCGAGGGCACAACAATGCGCATTGTGCATTGCTGCGACCCGTCTTCATGGCGGCATACGTTTCAGCGAACGCCATAGGGCGAGCCACAAATCCCGCCACGCATCCCGCCCCAGCCTGTGCGCCCGGCGCTTGTACAGCTCAATCAAGTCTCCGGTGACGCGGCGCGGACAATCGTGCCGCTGATACATCAGAGGTCGCGCTCCCAGGTCTCGCCGACCAGGTTTTGGCCGAAGCTGCGATGCGGCTCGGTCGCGACCAGGCGGAAGCCGGCATCGACGTAGATTTTTCGCGCGGCAGTCAGGATGCTCTGCGTCCACAGCGTCATGCGGCGATAGCCGCAGGCGCGCGCGAAGGCGACGCATTCGGCGACCAGCCGCTGCCCGAGGCCCTGGCCGCGCGCGGCGGGGTCGAGCAGCAAGAGGCGCAGCTTTGCGACGTCGTCGCTCGCCTTCACCAGGAACACCGAGCCCACCGGCCGGCCCTCGATGTCGGCGATCCAGCAGCGTTCGCGCGAAGCGTCGTAGCTCGTCATGTATTTTGCGACGATTTCGGCGACCAGCGCCTCGAAGCCGGAGTCGAAGCCATACTCGCTCGCATAGAGCGCGCCGTGGCTCTGCACCACCCAGCCCATGTCGCCCGGCCGCGGATCGCGCAGGATCGCCGTCGGCGCCGGCGTTCTGGGCCGATCGAGCAGACGTTCGACCGTGTCCATCGCGCCGGTCAGGCGCTTGCGGTCATCCGATGAAAGGGGCCGCAGCATCGCGGCGATGTCGTCCTGCTGTGTGCGCTCGAGCTTCGCAAAGGTCTGCCGGCCTTTTGCGGTCAGGCTCAACTGATATTGCCTTCGGTCGGTGGCGAGCGGTTTTCGCGCGATCAGGCCGGCTTCGTCAAAGTTCTGCACGATGCGGCTGAGATAGCCGGCGTCCAGCCCGAGCTCGATGCCGATTGCTTTCGCAGGCAGCTCGCCGCTATGGGCGAGCTCGTAGAGCACCCGCGCCTCGCTGAGCGAGAACGGGCTTTTCAGGAGCTGCTGGTCGAGCACGCCGAGCTTGCGGGTGTAGAAGCGGTTGAAGGCGCGCACCGCCGACACCTGGTCGGACATCTGGTCGTCGGACGCGGCATCGGACGGTCTGGTCGCAGGCGTCTGGCTTGAAGGCAGATTGCTGGAAGGCATGGGGGCACCTCGATACTTGCTATTGTCAATTAATTATTTGACTTTGGCAAGTATATTTGAGACCGCTCACGCCATCTTGACGATCCTGGTGTGCAGCAGCGTCCGGGAGGAGCGGCCGAGCCGCCGCAGCAGCCGCGCTTCGGAGCGGCGCGCGTGGGGCGGATAGCCGCCCAGCTTGTCGTAATGGTCCCGCGCGATCAGGAGGCCCTGGTCGCCTTGCGGGCGCACGATCCGGGCCACGAAGCGCCAGGCGTCGCCCAGGCCGCGGCTGGCATAGGGCGAGCGCGCGTAGCGGAACACGGCCGCCCGCGGCTTGCCGCTCGCCGAGACGGTCTGGATGAACTGAGTGGTCTCGTCGATCCAGCCGGCGTCGAGCACGGCACCGGCGTGCAGGAACATCAGCCAGGGCGAACGCGCTTGCAGCGCGCCGGCGGCAAGCGCTGCGCCTTGCGAGCCTTCGAAACCGATGAAACGGCAGCCGGCAACGTCGGCAACGCGCTCGATCACGCCGTTGCTTGTGCCGTCGACCAGGAGGACCTCGCGGACCAAACCGGCTGCGGCACCAGGCACCAGCGCGGCGAGAGTTGCGACCGTCGGCTGTTCGACGCCTTCAGTCGGAATGATGACGCTCAGCATGATTGAGGCTTCGATGTCTCAAGCTGGTGTTGGAGGCGCTGGGGATTGTTATACCCTATAACCAATACCCTATAACCATCGGCCCGCGCGAGCGCAACGTCGCGACCGCGCCGGCCCTGCCGCATGGTAAACCACGCGCTGGTCCCGGCCAAATGCGACCTTGGTGGCAACCATGTTGCCAAATGTTTCGGCACCTGCGCGGCTTGAGAAGCCGCGGTGGCAAGACGTCGAAGGATCGTATTCCTGCGCGAGCTGCGCGGTTGCGCGTGGACATCCACCGAGAGGATTTGAAACGTCAATCCAGCGGAACGTTCAGACGCGTCCCCTTGGTGATGATGCCGCCGCGGTTGCCGATCTCGATCGAACCATAGCGCTGCCTGAAGCAATCGGGCAGCGGCCGGTCGCCTTCCATGCTGAGCCAGAGCCGCAGCAGATGGCGCTTTTGGCCGGCGTCAGGCCAATCACGGAATCCGGTCCGGTCATGCAGCAGGGCATGATTGTAAACGAACTGCATGTCGCCCGGCCGAAGCCGCATGCCGAAATGCAGCGTGGGGTCATTTGCGAGCGCGTCGAAGAGATCGAGCGCCTCGACGTGAGCCGGCGTCAATCTCATCGCATCGGGAAAGCGCTGCGCGCTGTCGATATACTGGCGCTGGTAGAACCCGGTGAGGAATCCCGCATGCCAATTCAGCACCGGGATTTCGAGATACGGCTTTTCGTTCTCCGGCACCTCGCCGCGCCGGTCGGTTGCGATTCTGTCGAACAGGAGCGCGGCAAGGTCGGGGCGCCTGTCGAACATCGCGTTGTAGATCGTCGACGTGCTGACGAGGAGCGAATCGCCTCCCTCCATCGCCTCGCGAATGCACAACAGCCCGACCACGTCGGACGAATCCGTGTGGAACGTCTGCCGTTCCGACGTCTGATAAATCCTTGTGTTCGGATCTTTCGCGTCGGCGCCGATGTCGCGGACGTGACCGAGGATGTGCCCCGCCGCATTTTGCGAGCGCGCCGATCCGAGATGCGCGCCCACACCGCAAAAGATCGTCGCGGCAAACTCCTGGCTGTAGTTTGCCACGGGGAGCCCGCGAATGACTTCGAAGCCGAGGCCCGTCAGCAGCGTGGTCTTGAGGGCTTCCAGATGCGCACTGAGGTGAGGAAGTGGAAAGCTCTCCTTCGTGATGTCGGCGATCTTTTTGCTCCGGCCAAGATAGGATTCAGCCGCGCTCTCGAGTTCCCTGATCTCGCCGGCCGCAAGTGACACCAGCCATCGATCAGGATTGGCCTTCATCTCCGAACCCAGCCAGGCAGACGGGATGTCGATCTTGCCGGGAGGCCGATCGATCGCGCGGGGCATTGAGGCTACGTTCATCTTGTTGTTGGCTCCAGGGAGGGGCGGTCGTCGGAAGGGGCGCTCCTCGATCAGGCCGGGATTGTCTTCGCCATAGGCTATGAATACGGCCAAGAAGGTTAGGTCCGCTAGTGCGTTGCCGGTATCGATCCCGGCACAGATCGTGGTAGGCTTGGCCATCTTCGTCGATCCCTCCCTTGTGATGCGAACCTCAAGTTCGTTCGACCATTCGGGTCCCGATGAAGTGCCGATCGCGATCTTGCTACGCCTGACAGCCCTCTAGGCTTCGATGGGTACCGATCCGATCGAACGGCGACCCAGCTCGGGCCGCCACCCGGGCTGGGCCATTCCTCACGGAACGGCACCATCATAAGCGAGCGCGCTAATACAAGGATGGGTAGAGCTCTTGCGAAACCCATCAGCTTCGCCGCCGGACAAAACCGTTGATGGGTTTCGCTTCACTCTACTACGTCTGCCGCTTCATAGATTTTGCTGCTTTGCGCCAAGTGCAATGCTAAGACGTTTGATGGCCATTATCTCGTCTTTCCTTTGCGGGACAGTGTAGCATAACAGCCCCATGGTCACGTCGGCCCCGTCGATCATATTCCAATTGTGGACCCCCTACCGTGAGTCAGCTAGCGACTTGGGTTTGGCGAGCATGCGCTGCGCTCGGCTTGCAGGCCGAGCTGGGGTTTCGGCTCGTGCTGCCGAGCGGTCAAGTCATCGTGACGGTTGCGCGAATTGCAGATCTTGGATCTCCTAACGGAATGCTCTTGTTTCGCGCTTACGACGAAATTCGCGGCCATGTTAAGGAATTGCAGGATGCCGGCTACGGTTTCTCGGTCGTCGACGAGCCCCGGCCGGACGAAGAGTTCGACATGATATCATTTCAAGATATGTTTCGCGATTGGGGGTGGAGCGGCCGGTTGGGAGCCAAGCCTGCTTGGATGCGATAGTCTGAGGTCGCGAAGCGACAACAGGAGTTGCGGTGACAGCAGCACGTCGGATGGATAGAGCCCTTGCGAAACCATCGTGCTTTGTCGCCGGACAAGACTCTTGATGGGTTTCGCTTCGCTTCCCCCGCTTGCTGCGGATTAATCTCGATCAGCGCAGATCACGCCTCGAAGCGCGAGTGTCCTGCAGACACTTTGCAGTGAGCTATCCGTCTCGCTGCGAGAGACAAAGTATTGTCCATTCCTTAGCGCAACCAAGCCACTGGGAAAGGCGCGTATGGGCCCCCAATTCCTGGCCGATCCCTCAAGATAGTAGTCGAACTCGTGTGCCCCCGCGGGATGATGATCGTAGATCAAGGGGCATTCTTTAAACCATTGCAAAAAGGACTTACGGTGACGCTCAAGTTCGGGAAACAAGGCTAGAGGAACGGGATTGAAGCGAACTTCACCAACGGTCCACAATATCCCGCGGCGCACGCGCGGCACGTGCACTGTGACGACCGGTGAGCGTTCAGTGTCAATGCTACCGTCGGAATTGTGCTGCAACTGGCCGAGACTTGAGAAGTAGAGCGCAGCGCCCCAATCGAACACGTGCTTGTTGGGTACCAAGTCCTGATGCTGAAACCATTGCAGCGCGCTGCAAGGTGCCCCCGGAGCCTCAATGAACCTTGAATAGGCTGGGACTTTCTTCGCCATAGGCTATGAATACGGCAAAGAATGTCAGGTCCGCTAGTGGCTGAACGGCTATGCTTACGTCTGCGCCGGGCTCGTCCCGCCCGCGCTGTTCTTGCACCTCCAGTCCCGAATCTCCGGCATGTCCTCGCCATGCTCACGCACGTAAGCCGAATGCGCGATCAGCGCGTCGCGGAACTGCTGCTTCACATGGGCAGCCTTCACCGCAAGCCCGGGCACGCGTTCGATCGCCTCGATCGCGAGATGAAAGCGGTCGATCTCGTTGAGCACGGCCATGTCGAACGGCGTCGTCGTGGTGCCTTCCTCGTCAAAACCGCGGACATGCAGGCCGGCGTGATTGGCGCGCTTATAGGTGAGCCGATGGATGAGGTAGGGATAGCCGTGATAGGCGAACACCACCGGCCTGTCGCGCGTGAACAACGCGTCGAAGTCATGATCGCTCAATCCGTGGGGATGCTGCTCCCTTGGT
This sequence comes from Bradyrhizobium guangdongense, assembly GCF_006483445.1. Lineage (GTDB taxonomy): Bacteria > Pseudomonadota > Alphaproteobacteria > Rhizobiales > Xanthobacteraceae > Bradyrhizobium > Bradyrhizobium guangdongense_A. The sequence goes on from NZ_PPPT01000081.1 coordinate 28,020, forward strand.
TGCAGCGTCATCAGGTCGACGACATTGACGACGCGGATCTTCAGGTCGGGCAGGGCGTTGCGCAGGAGATCCACGGCGGCGAGCGTCTCCAGCGTCGGCACATCGCCGGCGCAGGCCATCACGACGTCGGGCTCGCCGCCGGCCGTTTCGGTGCCCGCCCATTTCCAGATGCCGATGCCGGCGTCGCAATGCGCGGCGGCCTCCTGCATCGACAAAAATTGCGGCGCCGGCTGCTTGCCGGCGACGATGACGTTGATGCGGTTATAGGTGCGTAAGGTGTGATCGGCGATCCAGAGCAGGGTGTTGGCATCGGGCGGAAAATAGATGCGGACGATGTCGGCCTTCTTGTTGGCGACGAGATCGACGAAGCCGGGGTCCTGGTGGCTAAAACCGTTGTGGTCCTGGCGCCAGACATGCGAGGTCAGGAGATAGTTGAGCGAGGCGATCGGGCGGCGCCAGGGAAGCTCGCGCGACACCTTCAGCCATTTGGCATGCTGGTTGAACATGGAATCCACGATGTGGATAAAGGCCTCATAGCAGGAGAAGAAGCCGTGGCGTCCCGTGAGCAAATAGCCTTCGAGCCAGCCCTGGCAGAGATGCTCGCTCAGGATTTCCATGACGCGGCCGTCCTGGGCGAGGTGGACGTCATAGGGCCTGGTCGATTCCATCCAGACCCGTTCGGTCACCTCGAACACGGCGTCGAGCCGGTTTGAGGCGGTTTCGTCCGGCCCCATGATGCGAAAATTGCGCGCTTCGGCGTTGAGTTTGACGACATCGCGCAGGAATTTGCCGAGTTCGCGCGTGGATTCCGCTGTGGTGGCGCCGGGCTCACGTACATCGACTGCGTAGTCGCGATAGTCCGGCAGCTTGAGCTCGCGCTTCAACAGCCCGCCATTGGCGTGCGGATTGGCGCCCATGCGGCGGCTGCCTTCCGGCGCCAGCGCCTGCAGTTCCGCAACCAGCGCGCCGTTGGCGTCAAACAGCTTGTCAGGCTCGTAGCTGCGCATCCAGTCTTCCAGCACCTTCAGATGCGCGGGGTTCTCGCGGCAATTGGCGACCGGCACCTGATGCGCGCGCCAAAAGCCCTCCACCTTGAGACCATCGACCTCCTTCGGCCCGGTCCAGCCCTTCGGGCTGCGCAGCACGATCATCGGCCAGCGCGGCCGCTCGACCGGTCCGCTTGTGCTGCGCGCGTGCTGCTGGATCGAGCGGATGCTGGCGAAGGCGACGTCGAGTGCATCGGCCATCGCGCGGTGCATTTTTGCGGGCTCGTGGCCCTCGACGAACAGCGGCTCGTGGCCGTAACCGCGGAAGAGATCGCGCAGCTCGCTGTCAGCCATGCGGCCGAGCACGGTGGGGCCCGCGATCTTGTAGCCGTTGAGATGCAAAATCGGCAGCACCGCGCCGTCATGGACAGGGTTGAGGAACTTGTTCGAGTGCCAGGACGCCGCCAGCGGTCCGGTCTCGGCCTCGCCGTCGCCGACGACGCAGGCGACGATCAGGTCGGGATTGTCGAACGCCGCGCCATAGGCGTGCACCAGCGCGTAGCCGAGCTCGCCGCCTTCGTGGATGGAACCCGGCGTTTCCGGCGCCGCGTGGCTCGGGATGCCGCCGGGGAAGGAGAACTGCCTGAACAGTTTTCGCAATCCGTCCGTGTCGCGCGCGATGTCAGGGTAGATCTCGCTGTAGCTGCCTTCGAGATAGGTGTTGGCGACCATGCCGGGCCCGCCATGGCCGGGCCCGCAGACATAGAGAACGTTCAGGTCGAGGGTGCAGATAATGCGGTTAAGATGCACATAAATGAAGTTTAATCCCGGCGTTGTGCCCCAATGTCCCAGTAAACGCGGCTTGACGTGTTCCTTGCACAGGGGCTCGCGCAGCAGCGGATTGTCCAAGAGATAGATCTGTCCGACCGAGAGGTAGTTGGCGGCCCGCCAGTAGCGGTCGATGAGGTCGAGCTCGCTGCGCGCCGCGCCCGATTGTCGTTGATTTGTCATGTGCCTGCCGACCCTCACCCCAGCGATCCCCACCAACAATGTTTTGGCGCGATCGATCCTTGGCGAGCCATCAAACGGGATGGCCATGACGACAATGTTGCGAGAGGTCAAAGGCCCCAGCGCAAAGTTTGGGCGGCTACTGTGCATGGGGTTGTTTTCGGATTCATTTTCGATGTTCTTGATTTGTTCACATTGCATGGCTATCTTGGCTTCATGAGTCGAGCATCCTCTCATGCCCTCAAGCACCCGCCGGTCACGGCGCCCTCCGAGCCGGCGGGTGCAGCTTCCGATGTTCCTGCCGCGTTTCCCGAGCTGGCGGTCGCCATCGACCGCGAGCGCAGGCGAGGGCGGGGGGCGCAGTCCAACGCCAGCGGTCGCTATGAGGCGGAGGCGCGGGTCGCCTTCGACGATGGCTGGCAGAGCCTGGACGAGCTGCCGCCGTTCAAGACGACCGTCGCGCTCGACACCTCCCGCAAGGTGATCACCCGCAACGACTCGCCCGACATCGGCTTCGACCGCTCGATCAATCCGTATCGTGGTTGCGAGCATGGCTGCGTCTATTGCTTCGCGCGGCCGACCCACGCCTATCTCGGCCTCTCGCCGGGGCTCGACTTCGAGTCAAAGCTGTTCGCAAAGCCCGAGGCGCCGACGCTGCTGGAAAAGGAACTCGCCGCATCCGGCTACGAGCCGCGGATGATCGCGATCGGCACCAACACCGATCCGTACCAGCCGATCGAGCGCGAGCGGAAGATCATGCGCGGCATTCTGGAGGTGCTGGAGCGCACCTCGCATCCCGTCGGCATCGTCACCAAGTCGGCGCTGGTCGTGCGCGACATCGATATCCTGTCCCGGATGGCCAAGCGCAACCTCGCCAAGGTCGCGCTCTCGGTCACCACGCTCGATCCAAAGCTCGCGCGCACCATGGAGCCGCGGGCCTCGACGCCGCCAAAACGGCTCGAGGCGCTGAAGCAATTGTCCGAGGCCGGGATCCCCACGACCGTCATGGTCGCCCCCGTGATCCCTGCGCTGAACGATGCCGAGATCGAGCGCATCCTCGATGCCGCCGCCCATGCCGGCGTCAAGGAAGCCTCCTACGTGCTGCTGCGCCTGCCGCTGGAGGTGCGCGACCTCTTCCGCGAATGGCTGATGGCAAACTATCCGGACCGCTATCGCCACGTCTTCACGCTGATCCGCGACATGCGCGGCGGCCGCGACTACGACGCGAAATGGGGCGAGCGCATGAAGGGCACCGGACCGATGGCCTGGACCATCGGCCGCCGCTTCGAGATCGCCTGCGAGCGGCTCGGCCTGAACAAGCGGCGCGCGAAGCTGACGACGGACCATTTTGCGAGGCCGAAGCCGAACGGCGAGCAGCTCAGCCTGTTCTAGGGGTCGTGGCTGAATAACGGGAATAGCCCCGGGTTCCCGGTTGCGCTGATGGCCCCGCTTGCGCACGATCCCGGCCATGATTCGGGACAAATCCGTCAGCAAAACCAAGGCCACGCCGAAGACGGCCGCCAAGGGCGTCATCGCCGTGGCGCGGCCGAGCTTTCGCCGCGAGCGCGCGCTGATCAAGCGCGGGGTCTGGCCGGTCGCAGGCTGCGATGAAGCCGGCCGGGGCCCGCTGGCAGGCCCCGTGGTCGCCGCCGCCGTGATCCTCGATCCTGACAGGATCCCAAGGGGCATGGACGATTCCAAGCGCCTGACGGCCGAAGAGCGCGAAAGACTGTTCGACAAGATCTGCGCGACCGCGCAGGTCTCGGTTGCTGTTGCTTCCCCCGCGCGCATCGACCGCGACAACATCCTGCGTGCCTCGCTGTGGGCGCTGAAGCGTGCCGTGGTCGCGCTGCCCGAGCAGCCGAAGCATGTCTTCGTCGACGGCCGCGACCGGCTGGACACGGCTTGCGACTGCGAGGCCGTGATCGGCGGCGACGGTATCGTGCTGTCGATCGCCGCGGCCTCGATCGTCGCCAAGGTGACGCGCGACCGGCTGATGTGCGCGCTGGCGCAGGATTGCCCCGGCTACGGTTTTGAGCAGCACAAGGGCTACGGCGTGCCCGAGCACCTCAGCGCGCTCGACCGCCTCGGTCCATCCGTTCACCACCGCAGCTTCTTCGCTCCCGTGGTCGCCGCGCGCGAGAAGCACATGCCATGGACGGTGGAGCGCGAGCGCGATTTGTTCACGGAAGAGGTCGAAGTGCAGGTCGAGGCTCAAGTCGAGATCAACGCGTCAGCGAATCCCTAGGACGTCCGCCGCGCTTTCTCTTCGCCTCGCCCCGCTTGCGGGGAGAGGCCGGATTGCATCGCAGATGCAATCCGGGTGAGGGGGAGTCTCCGCGAGTCCAACTCTCATAGTAATCGCGGATGCGGCCCCCTCACCCCGACCCTCTCCCTGTAAGAACGGGGAGAGGGAGAAGGGTAGTGACGCCAGTTGCCACGGCGCGCGGCGCGCTCTATCAAAACAACAGAGCGAATAGGGCCGGCTTCGTCGGGTTGGCTGCATCTTTCGGGCGTTGCATGCGGTTTACCTCCCTGGTCATCGAGCTCATCCGCGCGCGGCCGCGGCTGGTCGTGTGGATCGTGGTGCTGCTGCAGGCTGCGCTCTGGCTGTTCGTGGCGCTCGTCTTCTACCGCAGCCCGCCCGGCAACCTCGCAACCCTCTTGGCCTTCGGCCGTGAATATCAGGTCGGCACCGATCTCGGCCCGCCGCTCGCCTTCTGGCTCGCCGACATCGCCTATCGCACCGCCGGCGGTCATATGTTCGGCGTCTACGTCCTGGCCGAGCTGTGCTCGATTGCGACCTTCATCACGCTCTATCACCTGGCGCGCGCGGTGGTCGGCACCCAGCAGGCGGTGCTGGCGGTGCTGCTGAGCATGACCGTGCTGGCCTTCTCCTCGCCGACGCTGGAATTCGGTCCGCTGGTGCTGGCGCGCCCGCTCTGGGTGCTGCTCCTGCTCTATTCCTGGCAGTTGATCGGCCAGCGCCGCGGCAATGCCTGGTTCGCCTGGTCGATTGCCGCCGG
>NZ_PPPT01000082.1 GCF_006483445.1 Bradyrhizobium guangdongense
CGCCTGGGCATCTATGTGGGACTTGCGACCAAACATTCAAACATCTCCTCGATGAGAAATGGTGTTGCATGGCGCGCGCGCCGTTGCTCGCGCCCCGAAGTTTGTGGCTCGCTGAATCACGCCGTGTAATGATTGAACTGGGGCCCCGCCGTTCTACGTGGACCGTCTCTATGCATCTCCGCCAAGAGGAGACGACTATCGACGAGTATATTTACGGGCGATGCGCGAAGATTGCATTAAGGATGGTGTCAGAATCTGGCAGCAGAACTACTGACCTGCGCCAAAACGCCTCCGCGAAAATCCCGTCCGGAATCCTTACGCACCAGCACGGCGCTTTCGAGTTCCACTCCACCACAGCGTCAGATTCCATATCACGCAGGTTGCAAGCGCAAAGGAAAGACCTATCACCGATCCGAATTGCACCACCGCAACGTGCATCACCGCGATCGCCATGCCGAAGCCGAGCAGGCCCCAGGCTGCATTTGCAAGCACGGCGGCGGTCGGCGGGCCGCCGATGCGCGGATGCAGGATGATCATCATGCTGGTGAACACGATCGGATAGAGCGCGATGATGCCGCTGACCTTCGGCCCGACCCAGCCCGAGGTCGAGACCACGATCGCAACAAGCGTTGCGACCAGCGACGCGCGAAACGGCACGTCGTACCAGCGCCGCGTCACCAGCGGCATCTTCACATGGCGGTAGCGTGCGAGCAGCGGGATGCAGATGCCGAAGGCGACGAGATTGACGGCAAGGCCCGCGGTCAGCGACCAGTCGAACATCCGGATGATCGAGGCGAGCACGATCCAGACCGCTACCGCTGCGCCGCAACTCACGGCGAGGCCGTGCCGCTGCGCCAGCACGACATAGATCAGCCCCAGCACGATGGTCGCGCCGTTGATCGGCAGGCTCGCAAGCGCACCTTGGGCGATGAAGGCGGCGTCATGATCGAGCGCGAGGAAAACGTAAGATGGACCGGCCGAGATCGGCAGGGTCGCAACCAGCGCGCCGATCACCGGGCCGGAACGCTCCGCGATGATCGACGCCGTCACGACGAACGCCGCCGCGACCGCCATGCGCAGGACAAGGAAGATGATGAAGGAGAGGTCGGCGGACATTTTTGCTTGTCGTCCTGGACAAGCGAAGCGCAGATCCAGGACCCATTACCACAGGTTTCGCTGTGGTGGACGGTGGCGGTTGTCAGTGTCGCAAGACAATCGGCATCCGGGACAATGGGTCCTGGCTTTCGCCAGGACGACACCGATTGTCAGGTTGCTGCGCTCACATCCTCTGCATCGACACCGAAACCTTCGGGCCGTTCTTGATGGTCTGATAGACCACGCAATAACGCTCGGTGAGCTTCAGCAGCAGATCGAGCTTGTCCTGCGGGGCCGGGGTGTCGACCTCGAAGCGCAGGCGGATCTCGGCGAAGCCGACCGGGGTCTCCTTGTCGACGCCGAGCGTGCCGCGGAAATCGAGATCGCCTTCGGCATAGACATTGCCGGTCTTGAGCGGCACCTCGATCGCGGTCGCGACCGACTTCAGCGTGACGCCGGCGCAGGCGACCAGCGCTTCCAGCAGCATGTCGCCGGAGCAGAGCTCGAGGCCGGAGCCGCCGGTGGCCGGATGGAGACCCGCCATCGCAATCGCGCGGCCGGTCTCGACCTTGCAGGCAATGCCCTCGCTGTCGGTCGAACCCTTGGCCTTCAGCGTGATCATCGCCGTCTTCGGATCGGTCTTGTAGCGTTCCTTGATCGGGGCCTGCATCTGGCGCAGTTCTGCGGCGTCCATTTTGTTCTCTCCCGGAAAAATCGCCTCAGGATGTACCGGCTCAGGGACGAAAAGTCACCACCACATCGCCTGTCCGGGACCCTGGGTTGCGTCACGGTCGGGCACGCTGCGATCGAGCGAACGGTCGAGCGAGGTCAGCACGTTGCGCTTGAAGGTTTCGAACAGCGGCGAATTGCGGTCGCGCGGACGCGCCAGGTTGATCTCGATCTGGTCGAACAGCCGGCCCGGCCGCGGCCGCATCACGAGCACGCGGTCGGCCAGCACCACGGCCTCGTCGACATCATGGGTCACCAAAACCAGCGTCGGCCGCGTATCGGCCCAGAGGTCGAGCAGATGGTCCTGGAGGTCGCGCCGCGTGAAGGCATCGAGCGCCGAGAACGGCTCGTCGAGCAAGAGCACCTCGGGCTGCGGCACCAGCGCACGCGCGATCGCGACACGCTGCGCCTGCCCGCCCGAGAGCTCGCGCGGCCACGCATTGGCCTTGTCGGCAAGCCCGACGCGCGCCAGCGCCCGCGACACCTTTTCGCGCCGGCGGGCGGCCGGAAGCTCGGCGAGGCCAAAACCGATATTGTCGGCGACACTGAGCCACGGCAAAAGCCGCGGCTCCTGGAAGATGATGCCGATCTTGGCATGCGGCGAGGTGATGGTCTCGCGGTCGAGCGTCACCGCGCCCGCGCTCGCGCGGTCGAGGCCGGCGATGGCGCGCAGCAGCGTGGACTTGCCGCAGCCGGAGCCGCCGATGATGGCGACGATCTCGCCCTCGCGGATCTCGGCCGAGAAGCGCGCCAGCGCGTGCACGCCGTTTGGATAGGTCTTGTCGACGCGGTCGAACACCAGCATCAGGCGCCTCCCCGCTCGCGCCCGAATGCGTCCTGCCAGCGCAAGAGCGGCGCGGTCGCGATCTCGATCAGCCAGTCCGTGGTCTTGCCGAGGATCGCGAAGATGACGATGGCGGCGACGATCTGCGCGGGCTTGCCGAGCTGCTGGCCATCGAGCAGGAGATAACCGAGGCCTTCGGAGGCTCCGATCAACTCCGCCGCAACCACGAACATCCAGCCGAGGCCAAGACCGACGCGCAGCGCCACCACATAAGTGGGCAGCACCGCGGGCAGCAGGATGCGGCGGATCATGGCGGGTCCGGAGAGACGGAACACGCGACCGACCTCAACGATCTTGCGGTCCACCGAGAGGATCGCGCCCATCACACCGAGATAGACCGGGAAGAACACGCCGACCGCAATCAGCACGATCTTCGAGGTCTCGAAAATGCCGAGCCAGAGAATGAACAGCGGCACCCAGGCCAGCGATGGGATCGCGCGCAGCGCCTGAACGGTCGGATCGAGCAGCCGGCGCGCCAGCGACCAGTAACCGGAGATTGCGCCGAGCACGGTGCCCGCGACCACGCCAAGCGCGAAGCCGAAGCCGACCCGCGACAGCGTCGCCCAGATATGCCGCATCAATTCGCCGGAGCGGGCGAGCTCGACGATGGTGGCAAAGACGCGCGATGGCGGCGGCACCAGCCGGCCGTTGGAATAGCCGAGCCAGACAGCCAGTTCCCAGCCGAGCGCAAGGCCGACCGGCAGCACGAAGCCCAGCAGCGGCCGCGCATAGCGCGACAGGCGCGAGGGCACAGGCGCGCTCTCGGCTCGTTCCGAGGATTGCTGCAGGACTGGCGCGTCAGAGATCATGGCCATAGCAAGCGCGTCTCGTCAGGGAATGCAAGGGCGCGCCGCATTCTCAGTGTCGTCCCGGGCTCGCTTCGCGCCCCGGGACGACAGGGGAGTTTGTTGCGGCGATATGCCTCTTCCACGCGCCTCAATTCGTCGGCAGCGGGACCTGACCGTCGATCAGGGCATCGAGCGTGGCCTTGACGTCGACCTTGCCGTCGATGACGCCGGCCTGCTGCAGGGCGATGCCGGCTGCGAGGATGGATTCGCGCTGTGGCGCGCCGATGCGGCTGTGGGTGAGCTCGGTGCGCTCCTTCAACTGCTTGTCGACGACGGCTTCCGGCAGCTTGGTCACGCCGATGAAGGTCTTCTTCAGCTCATCGTAGTTCGCCAGCGAGTATTTGCGCGCGTCCTCATACACGGCGAGCACGCGGCGCACGATCTCCGGATTGTCCTTCAAGAATTGCTCGCGCACATTGAGGATGCCCCAGGTGTTGGCGTCGGCCTTGCGGTAGAACAGCTTTGCGCCCTCCTCCACTTCGGCTTGCGCCATCATCGGATCGAGGCCGGCCCAGGCATCGACGTCGCCGCGGATCAGCGCGGTCTTGCCGTCGGCATGCTGCAGCAGCACCGGCGTGATGTCCTTTTCGGACAAGCCTGCACCAAGCAGCGCGCGCACCAGGAAGATGTGCGGATCGGTGCCGCGCGTTACGGCGACGCGCTTGCCCTTGAGGTCGGCGACGGAGGCGATCTTGGAATCCTTGCCCGTCACCAGCGCGGTCCATTCGGGACGCGAATAGACATAGATCGACTTGATCGGGTTGCCGTTGATTTTTGCGACCAGCGCCGCCGAACCGGCGGTCGAGCCGAAATCGATCGACCCGGCGTTGAGGAATTCGAGCGCCTTGTTGGAGCCGGCCGACTGCACCCAGGTGACGGTGATGCCGTCCTTGGCGAATTCCTTCTCCAGCAGGCCCTTCTGCTTCAGGACCATCGACACCGGATTGTAGGTCGCCCAGTCGATGCGGATTTCCTTCACGGGGTCGGCCGCGAGCACCACACCCGGCATCAACATTGCACCGGCGACGCCCGCCATCAGAGTCCGTCGTGAGATCAATGCCATACCCATCCTCCTCTCAAGTCGCCCTAAAACCTCATTTCTTTTCAATGAGTTATGAACCAAGGTCAACGAGAAAATCCGTGTCGTCGGAGGCGCGGGTCGAGAAGAACTTTGTCGGACGGGGGCGTTATCCAGCAAGGAACGACTATTGCCAGAGAAAGCCGGGTGACAGCGCCCGCGGCCTCTTATATCGGGTAAATCCATGGACAGCGTCGCGACCGACCAGAAGCACGGGGTGGATGATCGTTTCGACAGCGCGCGGGTGACCGCGGCAGTCGATGCGCTCGCCGAAAAGCACGAGGGCCGCGAGGACGCGTTTCGCTCGGCAGTGGCTCAACTGCTCAAGGCCGAGATGATCGCAGCTCGCGCCAAGGCGCAAGCGATCCTCCTGAAGGACCGTCACGGGCGGCACTGCGCCGAGCGGCTCTGCTTCGTGCAGGACGAGATCATCCGCATCCTGTTCTCGGCCGCGACCCGGCACCTCTATCGCTCGCCGATCCCGACCGGCGCCGAGCGCATGGCCGTGGTTGCGACCGGCGGCTATGGCCGCGGACTGATGGCACCGGAATCCGACATCGATCTGTTGTTCATCCTGCCCTACAAGCAGACCGCCTGGGGCGAGCAGGTGGCCGAGGCCATCCTCTACTGCCTCTGGGACATGGGGCTGAAGGTCGGCCACGCCACGCGCTCGGTCGACGAGTCGATCCGCCAGGCGCGCGGCGACATGACGATCCGCACCGCGATCCTGGAGACACGCTTCCTCACCGGCGACCAGCCGCTCTATGACGAACTGGTCGAACGCTTCGACAAGGAAGTGGTGCAAGGCACGGCATCGGAATTCGTCACGGCAAAGCTCGCCGAGCGCGAGGAGCGGCATCGTCGCGGCGGCCAGTCGCGCTATCTGGTCGAGCCGAACGTCAAGGACGGCAAGGGGGCCTTGCGCGACCTGCACACGCTGTTCTGGATCGCGAAATACGTCTACCGCGTGCGCGACACCGACGAGCTGGTCGAGCGCGGCGTGTTCGACGCGCAGGAGTACCGCACCTTCCGCCGCTGCGCGGATTTCCTCTGGTCGGTGCGCTGCAATCTGCACTTCTTCTGCAATCGCGCCGAGGAGCGTCTGTCCTTCGACCTGCAGCGCGAGATCGCAGTCAGGCTCGGCTACACCTCGCACCCCGGCATGCAGGACGTCGAGCGCTTCATGAAGCACTACTTCCTGGTCGCGAAGGAAGTCGGCAACCTCACCGCCATCCTGTGCGCCAAGCTCGAGGACCAGCAGGCAAAACCGGCGCCGGTGCTGAGCCGGATGATGGCGCGGTTGCGGCCAAGCACGGTGAAGCGGCGCGTGCCCGACAGCGACGACTTCATCGTCGACAACAACCGCATCAACCTCGCCGCGCCCGACGTCTTCAAGCACGATCCGGTCAACCTGATCCGCATCTTCCGCCTGGCGCAGAAGAACAACCTCGCCTTCCATCCCGACGCGATGCGCACCGTGACGCGCTCGCTCAATCTGATCAACGCGCAGATGCGCGAGAATCCGGAAGCCAACCGTCTGTTCATGGAGATTTTGACCTCCAACGACGCGGAGACCGTGCTGCGGCGGATGAACGAGACCGGCGTGCTCGGACATTTCATCCGCGCCTTCGGCAAGATCGTCTCGATGATGCAGTTCAACATGTATCATCACTACACGGTCGACGAGCACCTGATCCGCTGCGTCGGCTTCCTCCAGGACATCGAGCGCGGCGGCATCGAGGAATTCACGCTCGCCAGCGACCTGTTCCGCAAGATCCGGCCCGAGCACCGGCCCGTGATCTATATCGTGACGCTGCTGCACGACATCGCCAAGGGGCGGCCGGAGGATCATTCGGTTGCGGGTGCCAAGGTGGCGCGCCGGCTCTGCCCGCGGCTCGGCTTCAGCGCTGCCGATACCGAGCTCGTGGCCTGGCTGATTGAAGAGCATCTCACCATGTCGACGGTCGCGCAGTCGCGCGACCTGTCCGACCGCAAGACCATCGAGAATTTTGCCGCCGTGGTGCAGTCGGTCGAGCAGATGAAGCTGCTCACGATCCTGACCACCGCCGACATCCGCGGCGTCGGCCCCGGCGTATGGAACGGCTGGAAGGCGCAGCTTTTGCGCTCGCTGTATTATGAGACCGAGCCAGTGTTGACCGGCGGCTTTTCGGAAGTGGACCGCGGCAAACGGCTCGCGGCGGCGCATGCCGAATTCCGCATGGCCTTCGCCGAATGGCCGAAGGACGAGCTTGACGCCTATATCGGCCGGCACTATCCGGCCTACTGGCTCAAGGTCGAGCTGCCCCGAAAGATCCGACATGCCCGCTTCGTGCGGTCGAGCGAGCAGGCCGGCCACAAGCTCGCGATCAATGTCGGGTTCGACGAAGTGCGCGGCGTCACCGAGCTCACGATCTTTGCCGCCGACCATCCCTGGCTGCTGTCGATCATCGCGGGCGCCTGTGCGTCAGCCGGCGCCAACATCGTCGACGCGCAGATCTACACCACGACCGACGGCCGCGCGCTCGACACCATCTCGATCTCACGGGAATACGACCGCGACGAGGACGAGGGCCGGCGCGCCACGCGGATCGGCGAGATGATCGAGGACGTGCTCGAAGGCAAGCTGCGGCTGCCCGAAGTGGTGGCGCGCCGCGCCGTGCGCAGCAAGGCGCGCCCCTTCGTGATCGAGCCGGAGGTGATCATCAACAACCAGTGGTCCGACCGCTACACCGTGATCGAGGTGTCGGGCCTCGACCGGCCCGGCCTGCTCTACGAGCTGACCACCGGGCTGTCGAAACTCAACCTCAACATCGCGTCAGCGCATGTCGCGACCTTCGGCGAACGCGCCCGCGACGTGTTCTACGTCACCGATTTGCTCGGCGCGCAGATCAACGCCCCGACGCGGCAGGCCGCGATCAAGAGCGCACTGATCCATGTGATGGCCGGCGAGAAGGCGGTTCAGCCGGCGGCGTAGCTCCCCTCGTCATTCCGGGGCGCCGCAAAGCGGCGAGCCCGGAATCCATTTCACCGCGCGTTTTGCGGCCCGATGGATTCCGGGCTCGCGACTTCGTCGCGCCCCGGAATGACGAGGTGAGAGAGCCGCGCTACACTTCCACCCCCTCATGCCTCAGCAGCCAGCGCTTGCGCTCCAGGCCGCCGCCGTATTTCACCAGTGAGCCATTCGCTCCGATCAGGCGGTGACATGGCAGCACCACGCTGATCGGATTCGAGCCGTTCGCGTGGCCGACGGCGCGAACCGCCTTGGGCATGTCGAGCCGGGCCGCCAGCGCGCCATAGCTCATGGTCGTGCCGACAGGAATCTTGGCCAGCGCGGTCCAGACCTTGCGCTGGAACGGCGTGCCGGCAACGCGCCATGCGATCACCGCTAGCTGCGCAAGGTCGCCATCGAAATAGGCCGACAGCGCAGCACGCATCGCCGCCGGCGCGCGCTGTGTCTTCAGATCGATCGCGCCATTCTGCAGACGCAGAAGTTCGCGCATGCGATCTTCATAGTCGTCCCAATCGAGCGCGCGCAACACGCCGTCGGCATCGGTGACCAGCAAGGCGGTCCCGATCGGCGTCTTCAACCGGTCGAGGCCGAAACGTTCGGATGTCTCTGCAGATCGTGTTGGCATCTGGCATCACTGGAGCGAGGGACCGTCGCACTTTCTATCGTGCACATGCTATCGTCCACCCGAAACCTGATCCGTTTTGGGGGAATACATGATCTGGATCGCCAATCTTCTCGTTGCGCTGGTCGCAGCCCTGCACGTCTTCTTCCTGATCCTGGAGATGTTCCTCTGGACCAAGCCGCTCGGCCTCAAGGTGTTTCGCCAGACGCCTGACAAGGCCGAAACCTCCAAGGTGCTTGCCGCCAACCAAGGCCTCTATAACGGCTTCCTTGCGGCCGGCCTGGTCTGGGGCCTCGTCTATTCCAACCCGGCCTTCGCATTCCAGATCAAGGTGTTCTTCCTGCTCTGCGTGATCGTGGCCGGCGTCTATGGCGCCATGTCCGTCAACAAGCGAATCCTGTTCGTGCAGGCGCTGCCGGCTGCAATCGCGCTGGTCGTGCTCACTTTCGCCTGAGGCGTCTCGACGCGCCGTCGCGATCCTTTCTTACGATCCTTGCGCGGCGGCGGACCTTCCTCCACAATCTCTGACAGCGATGGCGACCGTTGCAATCAACGGGATAAAGACCATCGGCTAATTCCGTCAGGAGGAAGATCCCAAGATGAACAATCGCAGAGCGTTTCTCGCCGCAACAACGGTGCTCGCCTTTGGGCTCACCATATCGCCGGCCCTGGCACAGAAGAAATACGATACCGGCGCAAGCGACACCGAGATCAAGATCGGCCAGACCGTGCCGTTCTCGGGTCCCTACTCCGTCTACGCCAATATCGGCAAGACGCAGGCGGCCTATTTCAAGATGATCAACGAGCAGGGCGGCATCAACGGCCGCAAGATCAATCTGATTCAGTATGACGACGCCTATTCGCCGCCGAAAACGGTCGAGCAGGTGCGCAAGCTGGTCGAAGGCGATGAGATTCTCTTCACCTTCCAGATCATCGGCACCGCCGCCAACGCCGCCGTGCAAAAATATCTCAACGGCAAGAAAGTGCCGCAGCTCCTGGCCTCGACCGGCGCCGCCCGCTTCAACGATCCGCAAAACTATCCCTGGACCATCGCCTATAATCCCAACTACGTGTCCGAGGGACGCATCTACGCAAAGTACATTCTCGCCAATCATCCCAACGCCAAGATCGGCGTGCTCTACCAGAACGACGACATGGGCCGCGACTATCTCGCGGGCCTCAAGAGCGGGCTCGGCGACAAGGCCGGCAGCATGATCGTCGGCGAAGTGTCCTACGAGGTCACCGATCCCACTGTCGATTCGCAGGTGGTAAAGCTGAAGTCGATGGGCGCCGACCTGTTCTATGATGCCTCGACGCCGAAGTTCGCGGCGCAGGCGATCAAGAAGATTGCCGAGCTCGGCTGGACGCCCGTGCACATCCTCGACATCAATGCGAGCCCGATCTCGGCGACGCTGAAGCCCGCCGGCCTCGACATCTCCAAGGGCATCATCTCGACCAATTACGGCAAGGAGCCCAGCGATCCCCAGTGGAAGGACGATCCGGGCGTGAAGACCTTCTTCGCCTTCATGGACAAGTACTTCCCCGAAGGCGACAAGCTCAACACCGTCAACACCTATGCCTATTCGGTGGCCGAACTGTTGACCCAGGTGCTGAAGCAGTGCGGCGACGACCTGACGCGTGAGAACGTCATGAAGCAGGTCGCCAACATCAAGGGGCATACGCCGAGCCTCGCGCTGCCCGGCATGTCGATCACGACCGGCCCGAACGACTTCCGCGTCAACAAGCAGATGCAGATGATGAAGTTCAACGGCGAGCGCTGGGAGCTCTTTGGCCCGATCATCGAGGACACCGGCCCGTCCGGCTAGACCCAGGCTCTATTTCGCAGGGTGGGTAGTCGAGCGGCTGCGCAAAGCGCAGCCCGCACGGCGTAACCCACCGCTTCGGTCGATGCGGACACAAAAGAGGTGGGTTACGTCCAGCGAATTGCGCTTCGCGCAATCGCAAGGCTAACCCACCCCACAAAATAGGCCGTCAACCATGTCCGCAATGCCCCTGAAACTTTCGACTAAAGTCACCGGGCTGCACACCATGTCATCTTGCGTCGCAGCAACGGTTTCGCCACACTCCCGCCCAGCGATGGCGTCCGCCTGCCACCAGGGCGGGGGATAGATCATCTGCGATAAACAAACCGAGGAAATTGCGAATGAGGAACGGACTTTTGCATCTGGTGACTGGCACGGCGCTGGCTTTGGCGCTGTCGGTTTCAGCGGCCAGTGCCCAGAAAAAATATGACCCGGGTGCCAGCGACACCGAAATCAAGATCGGCCAGACCAATCCATTCAGCGGCCCTGCCTCGGCCTATGCCACGATCGGCAAGACCCAGGCCGCCTATATGAAGATGATCAACGATCAGGGCGGCGTCAACGGCCGCAAGATCAACCTGATCCAGTATGACGACGCCTACTCGCCGCCGAAGGCCGTCGAGCAGGTCCGCAAGCTCGTCGAGAGCGACGAGGTGCTGCTCACCTTCCAGCTCCTCGGCACGCCGTCGAATGCCGCCGTACAGAAATATCTCAACGCCAAGAAGGTGCCGCAGCTGTTCGCAGCGACCGGCGCCTCGAAGTTCACCGACCCGAAGAACTTCCCGTGGACGATGGGTTTTAACCCGAACTACTTCGTCGAAGGCCGGATCTACGGCCAGTACATCATCAAGAACCATCCGAACGCCAAGGTCGGCGTGCTCTATCAGAACGACGACCTCGGCAAGGACTATCTGAACGGCATCAAGGCCGGCCTCGGCGACAAGGCTGGCACGATGATCGTTTCGGAAGCTTCTTACGAAGTCTCCGATCCGACCATCGATTCGCAGATCCTCAAGATCAAGGCCGCCGGTGCCGACCTGTTCTTCAGCGCCACCACGCCGAAGCAGGCCGCGCAAGCGATCAAGAAGATCGCCGAGCTCGACTGGCATCCGGTGCACATCCTCGACATCAACGCGACCTCGGTCGGCGCGGTGATGAAGCCTGCGGGTCTTGAGGCGTCCAAGGGCGTGATCAGCGTCAACTACGGCAAGGATCCGCTCGACCCGACCTGGAAGGACGATCCGGGCATGAAGAAGTATTTCGAGTTCATGGCCAAGTACTATCCGGACGGCGACAAGGACTCGAGCTTCAACAGCTACGGCTACTCGACCTCGCAGCTGATGATCTATGTGCTGCAGAAGTGCGGCGACGACCTCACGCGTGAGAACGTCATGAAGGTCGCCACCAGCCTGAAGGACGTGCAGCTCGACCTCTCGCTGCCGGGCATTCTCGCCAACACCTCGCCGACCGACTACCGCGTCAACAAGCAGCTTCAGATGATGAAGTTCAACGGCGAGCGCTGGGAGCTGTTCGGCCCGATCCTGGAGGATGCGGGTCCGGCGGGCTAGGCGCTGGTTCTGCACTCTACTGCCTCAACAACGTCATGCCCGGGCTTGTCCCGGGCATCCACGTTTTTGGAGGCAATGGAAGACGAGGATGGGCGGGTCATAGGCGAGCGGAAGCGACGCCGTCCTCCGGACGGCTATGCCGGCCATGACGAGGAGAGATGATCTACTTCGGCACCTCGCCAAAATTCTTGCCGACCGGCAGCACGGCGTGGCGGATCAGGCGTGAATCCTCGACTGCCGCCTGGCGATGCTTGACGGCTTCGCGATAGACGGGATCCCTGATCATCTCGACGAAGGCGGCGACGCTGGGGTATTCGGCGACGAAGCAATGGTCCCAGCGCTCCTCCTGTGGGCCGATCAGCATCAGCTCGAACCTGCCCTGCCAGACGATGCGGCCGCCGAGGCGCTCGAACACCGGACCACTCTCGCGGCCATAGGCGGCATAGGCCTCCGCGCCGGTCGCCTTGCGGCCGTCGGGATAGGCGGCGTCCTTGCGCAGGCGGACCAAATTGAGCATGTGGATCGGGCCGGGGCGGTCGTTCTCCCGGAATTGTGCAAAAACCTCTTTGGTCGGATCGATATGGCCCATGGGATTTCCTCTGCTTTTGACGGCACCGATCCTAGCCTCGTGGAACCGGCGCCGCAGCTCCTAATGCCGCGTTAAGCTTTGCGTAACCGGGCCTTAAACAGCCACCGCTAGCGTGCGGCGGGGCGGGTTGACCGGGCGTTTTTGCGTATGGGTTTGGCGAAGAAAAAGGGCGGTGGACGCAAGGAGCCGCTATTCGGCCTGCCTGCGGCACTCGCCGATCTGCGCCTCACTGCCGCCGACCGTATCCCCAACGCCGACGACAAGCCGAAAAAATCCAAGCGGAAGAGCGAGGAGGCCGACAGCGAGCCGCCGCGCGAGCGCAAGCCGCAGCCTGCCCGCAGCGGTGCGAAGCGACGCTCGAAATCGCGGCTGCGCTTCGGCATCGGCCGGCTGTTCTACTGGTGTGCCGTGCTCGGCCTCTGGGGCGGCATCGCCCTGACCGGCGTCGTGATCTGGGTCGGCGCGCATCTGCCACCGCTGCAGTCGCTGGAAATCCCAAAACGTCCGCCGACCATCCAGATCGTCGGCGTCGACGGCAGCGTGCTGGCGCAGCGCGGCGAGATGGCGGGCGCCAATGTCGCGCTGAAGGATCTGCCGCCTTATCTGCCAAAAGCCTTCATCGCGATCGAGGACCGCCGCTTCTATTCGCATTTCGGCATCGACCCCGTCGGCATCGCGCGTGCGCTCGTCACCAACGTCCTGCACCGCGGCGTCTCGCAGGGCGGCTCGACGCTGACGCAGCAGCTCGCGAAAAACCTGTTCCTGACCCAGGAGCGCACCATGCAGCGCAAGCTGCAGGAGGCCGAGCTCGCGCTCTGGCTGGAGCGCAAGCATTCCAAGAACGAGATCCTCGAGCTCTACCTCAACCGCGTCTATTTCGGCTCCGGCGCCTATGGCGTCGAGGCGGCGGCACAGCGCTACTTTGGCAAGTCGGCCAAGAACGTCACGATTGCGGAAGCCGCAATGCTCGCCGGCCTCGTCAAATCGCCCTCGCGCCTGGCGCCGAACCGCAACCCCGAAGGCGCCGAACAGCGCGCGCAAATCGTGCTGGCGGCGATGGCGGAGGCAAAATTCATCACCGATGCACAGGCGCAGGCCTCGATCGGCCACCCCTCCTACAATGTGAAACCGGCCGGTGCCGGCACCGTGAACTATGTCGCGGACTGGATCGGTGAAGTCCTGGACGATCTGGTCGGCCAGATCGACCAGAGCATCGTGGTCGAGACCACGATCGATCCGAAGCTGCAGAGCGTGGCGGAAGCCGCCATTATCGACGAACTCGCCGCCAAGAGCGTGAAGTTCAATGTCAGCCAGGGCGCGCTGGTGGCGATGACGCCCGACGGCGCCGTGCGCGCCATGGTCGGCGGGCGGAACTATTCCGAGAGCCAGTATAATCGCGCGGTCACGGCGAAGCGGCAGCCGGGCTCCTCGTTCAAGCCGTTCGTCTACCTCACCGCGGTCGAGCAGGGACTGACGCCGGACACGATCCGCCAGGACGCGCCGATCGAGGTCAAGGGCTGGCGGCCCGAGAACTACACCCATGAATATTTCGGCGCGGTGACGCTGACCCAGGCGCTGGCGATGTCGCTCAACACCGTCGCCATCCGCCTCGGCCTCGAGGTCGGGCCGAAGAACGTGGTGCGCACCGCGCACCGGCTCGGCATCTCCTCAAAACTCGAGCCCAATGCTTCGATCGCGCTCGGCACCTCCGAGGTTTCCGTGGTCGAGCTGGTCGGCGCCTATGCGCCCTTCGCCAATGGCGGGCTCGCGGTGTCGCCGCATGTGGTGACGCGGATCAAGACGCAGCAGGACGGCAAGCTGCTCTACATGCGCCAGGCGGAAGAGCGGAACCAGGTAATCGAGCCGCGTGCGGTCGCGATGATGAACGCGATGATGCGGGAGACGCTGATCTCGGGCACCGCCAAGAAAGCGGAGATCCCCGGCTGGCCGGCCGCCGGCAAAACCGGCACCAGCCAGGATTACCGTGACGCCTGGTTCATCGGCTACACCGCGAACCTCGTCACCGGCGTCTGGCTCGGCAATGACGACAACTCGCCGACCAAGAAAGCGACCGGCGGTGGCCTGCCCGTGGAGGTCTGGACCCGCTTCATGCGCACGGCCCATGAGGGCGTGCCGGTGGCCGCCCTGCCGACCGTGCAAGGCGGCTGGGGCCTGTCGAACCTCGCACAGGCGGCCTCGCAAGTGTCAGCGCCGACGCCGCCAGCGCCGGTCAATGGCGGCGGCTATCGCCCCGCACCGACGCGCACCAATGTGCGCCCCGAACCGGCGGCAGGCCTCGATGGCTGGCTGATGGACCGGTTGTTTGGCGGGAACCGGTAGCGGCGCTAATTGGCGGCGAAAACAACCCCATGCACAGTAGGCGGTGATTTTCGCGTGGTGCGCGGTGGCGTGGGTGACGGCGTTGATGTTGCGGCGTGAATCGCAGGAGCGGCGCACGCGCGGGGTCTTCGCTGCCATTCCCCGCCGGGGCGAGGAATGGCGCGGCAAGCTACTCTTCGATGCCGTATCGATGCAGATCGTTGCCGTAGGTGTCGAGCCACTTCTTGGCGCGCTCCATCGAGGGGCACACTTTTCCGCACACCCGCCAGAACCGCGCGGAGTGGTTCATCTCGACGAGATGCGCGACTTCGTGGGCGGCGAGATAGTCGAGCACGAAGGGCGGCGCGAGGATCAGGCGCCAGGAGAAGGACAGCGAGCCTGCCGAGGTGCAGGAGCCCCAGCGGCTGGACTGGTCGCGGATCGAGAGCCGCTTCACCTTGACGCCGAGCTCGGCGGCAT
>NZ_PPPT01000083.1 GCF_006483445.1 Bradyrhizobium guangdongense
CCCGTTACCCCATCTACGGCCGGGGCACTCCTAGCGCGTCCTGACCAGCCGCAGCAGCTCCTCGCCGTAATGCTCGAGCTTCTTGTCGCCGATGCCGGGCACGTTGCGGAGTTCGTCCAGCGTCGTCGGCCAGGCCCGCACGATGCCGTCGATGGTGGCGTCGTGCAGCACGACATAGGCGGGGACGCCGCGCTCGCGGGCGATGTCGGAACGCCAGGCGCGCAGGCGCGTGCGAAGCTCGGGATCGACGTCGCCTTGCGGTGCGCTGGCCGTTGGCGCCAGATCGCCGCGACGGGATTTTGTGCGGCTGGCGCGAACCTTCGTGCCGGGCGCCTCCTCGCGCAGCCAGATGTCGGTCTCGCCGCGCAGCACCGCGCGTGAGGACTCCGTCAGCTTCAGCGCACCAAAGGCCTCGCTGTCGCTCTGCAGATGACCCATTGCCACCAGTTGCCGCAGCACCGTACGCCACTGCTTTTCGTTGAGCTCGCGACCGATGCCGAACACCGTGAGCTTGTCGTGGCCGAACTGCGTCACCTTCTCGGTCAGGCGCCCGATCAGCACGTCGATCAGGTGCATCGCGCCAAAGCGTTGCCCGGTGCGGTAGACGCAGGAGAGCAGCTTTTGCGCCAGCACCTTTCCGTCGCGGAGTTTTGGCGGCGAGAGGCAGTTGTCGCAATTGCCGCAATTGTCGCCCGCGAGTGTCTCGCCAAAATAAGCGAGCAGCCGCTTGCGCCGGCAATGCGCTGTCTCGGCAAGCCCAACCAGCGCGTCGAGCTTGCCGATCGACACCCGCTTGAACTCGTCTGATGCCGCTGATTCGTCGATCATCCGGCGCTGCTGCACGATGTCCTGCAGGCCATAGGCCATCCACGCCGCGGATGGCTTGCCGTCGCGTCCCGCGCGGCCCGTCTCCTGGTAATAGGCCTCGATGCTCTTGGGCAGGTCGAGATGCGCGACGAAACGCACGTCCGGCTTGTCGATGCCCATCCCGAAGGCGACGGTCGCGACGATCACGATGCCGTCCTCGTTGAGGAAGCGATCCTGGTTGCGTGAGCGCAACGCTCCGTCGAGCCCGGCGTGATAGGGCAGGGCCGGAACGCCGGCGTCACTGAGCGCGGCCGCGACCTCTTCCACCCGATTGCGCGAGAGGCAGTAGACGACGCCGGCGTCGCCCGCATGACGCTCCCGGATGAACTCCTTGAGCTGCGACACCGCGTTGCGCTTGTCGACGATCTCGTAGCGGATGTTCGGCCGGTCGAAGCTGGAGACGAATTGCGGTGCGTCCGTGAGCGAAAGCCGCTCGACGATCTCCTTGCGCGTCAATTCGTCCGCGGTCGCGGTGAGCGCGATCCGTGGCACGTTCGGAAAGCGTTCGGCAATGATCGACAGCGCGACATATTCCGGGCGAAAATCATGGCCCCATTGCGAGACGCAGTGCGCCTCATCGATCGCAAACAGCGACACCTTGGCTTGCGCCAGCAATGACAGGCAGCGCGGCGTGACCAGACGTTCCGGCGCGACATAGAGCAGGTCGAGATCGCCGGCGATCAGCCGCCGCTCGACATCAGAGGCCTCCTGCGGCGTCAGCGACGAGTTGAGCGCGGCGGCATTGACGCCTGCCTCGATCAGGCCCGCGACCTGGTCGCGCATCAGCGCGATCAGCGGTGAGACCACGATGCCGCAGCCCTCGCGCAGCAGCGCCGGCAGTTGGTAGCACAGCGACTTGCCGCCGCCGGTCGGCATCAGCACCAGGCAATTGCCGCCAGCGGTCACATGCGAGACGATCTGTTCCTGCGCGCCGCGAAAACCCGGCAGGCCGAACACCGAATGCAGCACGGACAGCGCGTCGCGGCCCTGGTCCGGCGTGGTCAACGGAGCGGTCGAGGATACGGACATCGGCGTGATGGAATCGGCTTTTGGACTGCGCTGATCGCCAGTCGCATGGCTGTCAGCCCAAGACAAGCCTGTATCTTCTCCCTCTCCCCGCAAGCGGGGAGAGGCGAAGAACAACAATCAGGGAGAAGCGACCATGGGACTACTCGACGGCAAGGTTGCGCTGATCACCGGCGCGGGCGGCGGGCTTGGTGAGGCCTACGCAAAACTGTTCGCGCGCGAAGGTGCGGCCGTCGTCGTCAACGACCTCGGCGGGCCCCGCGACGGCTCCGGCGCCGACAAGTCGATGGCCCAGCTTGTGGTGGACGCGATCAAGGCCGAGGGGGGCAGGGCGGTCGCCAACGGCGCCGACATCTCCACCATGGAAGGCGGCCAGTCGGTGTTCGACGACGCCATCAAGAATTTTGGTCGCGCCGACATCCTCGTCAATAATGCCGGCATCTTGCGCGACCAGACCTTTCATAAGGCCTCGGAGTCCGACTGGGACAAGGTCATCAAGGTGCATCTGAAGGGCACGTTCTGCTGCACCATGCCGGTGTTCCGCTGGATGCGCGAGAACGGCGGCGGCGTCATCGTCAACACGTCCTCGACGTCGGGCCTGATCGGGAATTTCGGCCAGACCAATTACGGCGCAGCCAAGGGCGGCATCTGGGGCCTGTCCAATGTGCTCGCCATCGAGGGCCGCAAGTACAACATCCGGATCTGGACGCTCGCGCCGGGCGCGCTGACCCGCATGACCGCAGACCTGCCCCGCTACAAGGAGAACCCCGGCGCGGCGCTCGGGCCGGACGGCATCGCGCCGGCCGTGCTATACATGGTCAGCGATTTGTCGGGCGACCAGACCGGCAAGGTGCTGGGCGTGTCCGGTCCCCGCGGCGTGCGCGAAATGCGGATGATGGAGATGGAAGGCTGGAAACCGCCGCACACGGGCTGGAACGCCCAGGACATCGTCGATCACGCCAAGGAGATCTTCTTCTCCGAGGAGCAGATCAAGATGGGCGCGCGGCGGTTTTAGCTACACTGTCATTCCGGGGCGCGACGAAATCGCGAGCCCGGTATCCATTTCGCCGCGGACATGCGGCACGATGGATTCCGGGCCTGTCCCTTCGGGACATCCCGGAATGACGAGCAGAGAGAGACGAGGACGACTGATGAAACTCACCGCCGAAGCCAAGGGCACCTTTGCGATCGCGCCGACGCCGTTTAGCGATGACGGCCGCATCGATGAGCGCTCGATCGACCGCCTGACCGATTTCTACGAGGAGGTCGGCTGCGACGGCGTGACCGTGCTCGGCATTCTCGGCGAGGCGCCGAAGCTCGATGCCGCCGAGGCCGAGCAGGTGGCGGTGCGCTTCGTCAAGCGCGCAAAGACAATGCAGGTGATCGTCGGCGTCTCCGCGCCGGGCTTTGCCACCATGCGCTCGCTGGCGAAGGCCTCGATGGACGCGGGCGCCGCCGGCGTGATGATCGCGCCGCCGCCCTCGCTCCGCACCGACGACCAGATCACGGGCTATTTCAAGCAGGCGGCCGAAGCGATCGGGCCCGATATTCCCTGGGTGCTCCAGGATTATCCGTTGACGCTGTCGGTTGTCTTCACGCCCGCCGTGATCCGCAAGATCGTCATGGACAATGCGAATTGCGTGATGCTCAAGCACGAGGATTGGCCGGGCCTTGAAAAAATCTCGACGCTGCGCAATTTCCAGAAGGATGGCTCGCTGCGGCCGCTCTCGATCCTCTGCGGCAACGGCGGGCTTTTCCTGGATTTCGAGATGGAGCGCGGCGCCGACGGCGCCATGACCGGCTACGCCTTCCCGGAACTGCTGATCGACGTCGTGCGCCTGTCGAAGGAAGGCAAGCGCGACGCCGCGCATGATTTGTTCGACGCGCATTTGCCGCTGATCCGTTATGAGCAGCAGCCGGGCGCGGGCCTGGCCGTGCGCAAATACGTGCTGCAGAAGCGCGGCATCATTGCCTCCAGCGCGCAGCGCAAGCCAGGGGCGACCATCACGCCGGCCGCGAGGGCCGAGGTCGACTATCTCCTGTCGCGCGTCGCCAAGGTAGACAAGCGCGCCAATCTCCAACCGCAGTCCAGCGCAGCAGGATAACTCCATGGCCGAGACCGCCGCCGTTCGTCCCGCGTCCACGATCCTCCTCTTGCGCGATGGCGCGACGGACATTGAGGTCTTCATGATGGTTCGCCATCATCAGATCGAATTCAACTCGGGCGCGCTGGTGTTTCCCGGTGGCAGCGTCGATGCCGGCGACCAGGAGATCGTCGCGCGATCGGACCTGTATTCCGGCGGCGAAGGTCTTAGCGAATCTGATCGCGGTTTTCGCATCGCCGCGATCCGCGAGACGTTTGAGGAGAGCGGCATCTTGCTGGCGCGCCAAAAAGGATCGACCGCGCCGGTCGATGCCAGGCGTGCCGGCGAGCTCGCGGATGCGCATCGCGTCGCGCTCAACGAGCACAAGATCAGCTTCCTCAGCATTTTGGCCGACAACGGCCTCCAGCTCGCGCTCGACACGCTCGTGCCCTACGCGCACTGGATCACGCCGGAGGGCATGCCGAAGCGATTTGACACCTGGTTCTTCCTTGCCGCAGCTCCTCCGGATCAGCTCGGCGCCCATGACGGACGGGAGTCGACGGATTCGATCTGGGTCTCGCCGCGTGAGGCGGTGGAGGGCGGCAAGACCGGACGTTTCATCCTGCCGTTCCCGACCACGCGCAATCTGATCAGGCTCGCCATGCAGCCGAACGTCACGGCTGCGCTCGGCCACGCCCGCGACATGTCGATCGTGACGGTCATGCCGGTCATGACCAAGACCGCAACCGGTCGCCAGCTCCGCATCCCCCGCGAGGCCGGCTATGACGGTGAGGTTTTTGACGTCAGCGCAGCCGGCTAGGACACTTCGAGCCACAGCGAACTATCGCAAGCTCCGACCGATGTAGATTCCATGAGCAGGAATCGGGACGGAACGGCTGACCATGGACGATCGGCAAAGCACCAATATCGCCGCCGAGCTGGCGCTGCTCGTCCTGCTCGCAACGCTGTGGGGCGGCTCCTACACCTTCATCAAGCTCGGTGTCGCCACCATCCCGCCGATTACGCTGATCGCATTGCGCACCGCGATTGCGGGCCTGCTGCTGCTCTTCGTGATGCGCCTGCGCGGCGTCACCATGCCGACGGACCTTCCGACCTGGCGCCGCTTCGCCTTCCAGGCCGTGCTCAACAGCGTCATCCCGTGGACGCTGATCGCCTGGGGCGAGCGCCACGTCGATGCGGCGCTTGCTACCATCCTCAACTCGGCCGGCCCGATCTTCACCTTCCTGCTCACGGCGATCGTGACCCGGCATGAGGCGACGAGTCCGCGAAAACTGTTCGGCGTTGTCGCGGGCATGGCCGGCATTCTGCTGATCGTCGGCGTCGATGCGTTGCACGATCTCGACCGCGGCCTCATCGCGGAGGCCGCCATCGTCGCCGCCACCATCTGCTATGCCTGCGCGGCGATCTTCGGTCGCAGCTTCAAAGGGCTCGATCCGACGGCGCCGGCCGCCGGCTCGCTGCTGGCGGGGGCCGCGGTGTTGATCCCGGCCTCGCTCGCCTTCGAGCAGCCCTGGACGCTGTCGCCGTCGCTGAGCTCGGTGCTGGCACTGCTCGCGCTGGCGGTGTTCTCCACTGCTGCAGCGTTTACGATCTATTTCCGCCTGATCCAGACACTCGGCTCGGTCGGCACGACAGCGCAGGCCTATCTGCGCGTGCCGATCGGCGTGGCGCTCAGCGTGGGATTGCTGGGCGAGACCCTGAGCAAGACGGCATGGATCGGGCTTGCCTGCGTCGTCGTCGGCGTTGCCGCCATGACCATTCCGCCCCGCGCGACAGCGGCGGTCCGGACGGCCGCATAAGGCCCGGCAGCGGGCCGAATTTCTGTTGGAATTGTGCGATTCTCCACAATTTGGGGGAGGTGGACCTGATAGCCTGACGTCAGGCTCCGGCGAAATTGCTGCAGGGCTGCATCACAAGCCATTTGTCATGAAACGTAGTGCCTCCATCGCCGCCATGATCGGACTCGCCACGGGCGCCGCCATCGGTGCCGAGTTCGAGGTGCGTCAGACCGGCAAGATTTTTGCGCCGGCGCGGCTGACGGTGGCGGCGGGCAGCGTCGTGCATTTCGCCAATGACGAGACGTTCTTCCATCACGCCTTCGTCGAGACCCCGCAATTTGCGGCCGACACCGGCGACATCCCGCCGGGCGAGACGCGCGACATCGTGTTCTCGCGCGCCGGCATCTACATCATCAACTGCGCCATTCATCCGCAGATGAAGATGGTGGTCGAGGTCAGGGAGTAGGGACGATTCCCGCGCTGGACTGCGCGGCGTCACCCGTCAACGCCTGCAGGAAGGCGATGAGGTCGTCATGGTCGCGCGCGCTTAGGGCCAGAGGACGGATATGCGGGGCGCGACTCGGACGGTCGACGCCGCCACGGTCGTAGAAGGCGATCACGCTCTCCAGCGTCGGCAGCGAGCCGTCATGCATATAGGGCGCGCGCTTGGCGACGTCGCGCAGCGTCGGCACCTTGAAGGCGTGGCGCAGTTTGACCGAGTTCGGGAACAGCCGCCCGCGGCCGGGTTCGTTTTCCGCGCCGGTGCCGATGTCATGGAAGGAATCGTCGGTGAAGCGCCAGGAGGAATGGCACTCGCCGCATGCGGCTTTTCCCGTGAACAGGTCGAAGCCGCGCTTGGCGGCATCCGATATCGCGGTCTCATTGCCCGCGACCCAGCGGTCGAACGGCGCGATGTCAGGCACGATGGTGCGCTCGTAGGTCGCCAGCGCCCGCTCGACGGTCGAGCGGGTCACACCTTCGCCTGGAAATAGCTTGTCGAACGTGGCTCGGTAGGTCGCGTCAGCCGCGATGTCGCGCAACAGCTCCTGCTCGTTGCGGCCCATATTGGCGGCCGCATTGAGCGGCGTGAACGCCACGGCCTCGAGGCTGCGGAACTTGCCGTCCCAGCCCCAGGCCTGCAGCCAGGCTGCGCCCAGCATGGTCGGCGAACGGAACGGCAGGGGCGCGCGCGCTTCGCCGACCGCGCGTGGCAGGCCGTCGCCCCAGGCCAGCCGCGGATGGTGGCAGGTGGCGCAGGCGATGGTGCGGGAAGCCGATAGCAGGGGATCGAAGAACAGCATGCGGCCGAGTTCGGCCTTCTCAGGCGAATAGGGGTTGTCGGCCGGGAACGGCACCGTGGCGGGCCGCGCGAAGGTCGCCATCCGGGCTGCGCGGTCGGGCTCGGCGGCGTCGGAATCGCCGATTCCATAGCTCAACAGCAGCGCCAATGCGGCCAAGGCGCGCAGGGAGGCGCAGATCGGCATTAGCCATATCGACCTGTCGGTTGCCCCCGGCATGTTCCCCCTGACATGAAATACGTCGTATATTACGACCCTCAGGAGCCCGGTCTCAACAGCATGCCTTCGGAATTGTCGGCGAATTCGCACGCGAAGCGAAAGTTTTCGCTATCGATCGGTCAGTTGACGTTCGGCAGCTTCCTGCTCGTGCTGGCGGTGATCATCGTCACCTCGACCGCAAGCGTGATCGCGATCCGTCACATCGATTCGACCTTCGCCGAGCTGCAGCGGCTCCAGAGCGTCGGCGACCTGGCCGAGGACATCGACCGCCGCATGAACGAGCTCCGGCTCGCCGCGCGCGACTTCGTCACCGACCCCGGCGCGGGCATCCAGTTCAAGCAGGTGGGCGAGGCCGCATCCACCCTCAGCGACATCCTGAAAAAGACCCGCATCGAGCTCGCGCCCGAGCAGCAGGACATGATCGACGGCGTCACCGAGCGCCTTGCGACCTACCGCACCGGGCTCGAGCGCATCTCGGCCCTGATCGACCGCCGCGCCCAGCTCATCGCGGGCCTGCCGCCGCTGCGCGAGCAGTTCGATGCTGCGGTCGCTGATACGGCCGATCACGATCTTGCCGCGCGCCTCGGCGAGGCCCAGAGCCGCATTGCGCTGGGACTGCTGGCCCGCAACCCGTCCGCGGCCGAGCAGGCGGCCCAGAGCATGCGCCGGCAGGTCATCGCCGACGCCAGGCTGAAATCGGCGGTCGACAATTACGCCGAGGCGATCATCGCAGTTGCGGTCCGCGAGCGGCAGATCGCCGATATCGACCGCGAGGTGCTGGGATCGGAAGGGCGGCTGATCGGCCGCGTCACCGAATTGCTGCGTGAAGTCAGCGCCCGCCGCGGCCATGTGCTGTCGCGCGATTTCGCGCGCACGCTGGCCGAGGCGAAATGGCAGAGCATCGTGCTCGGGACCATCGGCGTGCTGATTGGGCTGGCGGCCGCGCTGTTCGTGGTGCGCCGGACGGTCCGTCCGCTCGCCCGCATCGCCCGCTCGATCCGGGCGCTGGCCGGCGGCGAGAAGAACACGTCGATCCCCTCGGCCGACCTCGACAACGAGATCGGCGACATTGCGCGGGCCGCGGAGGTGTTCCGTCGCGCGCTGGAGGAGGCCGACACCGCGCGTGAAGCGGCGGTGCGCGCACTCACCGAGCAGCGCCTGGCCGAAGAAAGCTACCGAAAACTGTTCGAGGGCTCGGTCGACGGCATCTACGTGACCACGCCGGCCGGCGACCTCCTCAACGCCAATCCGGCGCTGGCGCGGATGATGGGTTATGACAGCCCGCAGCAGCTCATCGACAGCATCAGCGACATCGCCCACACCATCTACGTACACCCGGACGCGCGCGTCGAATACCAGCGGCTGATGGAGCGCGACGGCATGGTGCGCGAGTTCGAGTACCAGGTGCGCCAGCGCGGCGGCAACATCTTGTGGCTCTCAGACAGCGCTACCGTGGTGCGGGACGAGCAGGGGCAGATCGTCCGCTATGAAGGCACGCTGCGGGACATCACCGACCAGAAGCGCGCCGAAGACGCGATCGCCGAAGGCCGGCGTCTTCTGCAGCAGGTTATCGACACCGTGCCGGCCGTGATCAACGTCAAGGACCGCGACCTGCGCTACGTGCTGATGAACCGCTACATGGCCGGCATCTTTGGCATCGAGCCCGGCGACGCGTTGGGACGCACGACCGCCGACCTGATGTCGCGTTATGGTGCGGCCAAGACCGACGAGAACGACAAGCGGGTGCTGAAGCTCCGCAAGGGCCTCGGCTTCTACGAGGAGGAATACAAGGATTCCTCCGGCAACATGCGGCAATGGCTGGTCAACAAGCTGCCGCTGCTCGACGCCGAAGGCGAGATCGAGCGGATCGTCACCGTGGCGCTCGACATCGGCGAGCGCAAGCGCGGCGAGCAGGAGATGCGGAAAGCGAAGGAGGCGGCCGAGACGGCGCTGCGCAATCTGCGCGAGACCCAGGCCTCGCTGATCGAGGCCGAGAAGCTGGCTGCGCTCGGGCGCCTCGTGGCGGGCGTCGCGCATGAGGTCAACAACCCCGTCGGCATCAGCCTGACGGTTGCCTCCGCATTGGAGCGGAAGACGGCGATGTTCACCGCCGAGGTCGAGCGGGGCGAGCTGCGCCGTTCGACGCTCAACGAGTATCTCAACACCAGCCGCGATGCGTCCTCGCAGCTCGTCGCCAATCTCAATCGCGCGGCCGAGCTGATCCAGTCGTTCAAGCAGGTCGCCGCCGACCGCAACTATTCCGACCAGCGCACCTTCGATCTCGCCGATCTCACCGAGCAGGTGGTGATGAGCCTGCGGCCGGGTTTGCGCAAACACAATCTGACGCTCAACGTCGAGTGCCAGCCCAATCTGATCATGAACAGCTATCCCGGCCCTTACGGCCAGGTGCTGACGAACCTGTTCCTGAATTCGGTCGCCCACGCCTTCCCGGACGGACGACCCGGCATCATCGACATCCAGGTGCGTGAATCAGGCAAGGACAATGTCGAGGTCATCTTCTCTGACAATGGCTGCGGCATGTCGCTCGACGTGCGCCGTCGCGCCTTCGATCCGTTCTTCACGACAAGGCGCGACCAGGGCGGCACCGGGCTCGGGCTGCACATCGTCTACAGCATCGTCACCAACCGGCTTGGCGGGCGGCTCGATCTCGATTCCGAGGCGGGCGAGGGCACGCGCATCCAGATGATTTTGCCGCGCGTCGCGCCGCTGGAGCAGGCCGCGGAATAGCTCGCGCTAGTTGGTGTCGGCGAGCCTGCGCAGCGTCGCGCCAAAAATCTGGCTGGCCTTGCCGACGAGTGCGGTTCCCGTCATCTCCGCGGTCGTGTCGGTGAACGTCCCGGAGACGCCGATGCCGACTGCGGCCGGTCCGCCGAACAGCGGGTTGTCGTCGCCCCGCGGCGAGGTGTGTCGCTGCACCAGCACTTCGCCCCTGAAGGTGTTGTCCTTCACCGTGTAGCTGCCGGTGTAATAGAGATAGGCATCGCCGCCGAGGATCTGCCCGTCGCGAAACAGGATCACGCCGCTGCCTTTGCCGACGCGCCCGTCGAGCAGCGTCACATGGATCGAATAGAGGCCGTTCTTCATCGCGTCCCGCGGCCGGTCACCTTCGCCCTCGGCTGACCGGTCCATCTTTTATGCCAAAGCGCGTTAGCCCGCGCAACGCGGCAGTTTGGCTGCAGACCGCGCATTTGCGCGCTCTCCGCGAGCCGTAGTTGTCCCGGCTTGCAGTGACGTCTGTGTGACGGCCTCATGGTGCGGCGAGGACAGTCAAGGCGAATCAAACTGGCCCGCGAAATGCATAAACTTTGATGCACTGGCCGCGGGGTGCTGGAGCAAGACAAACGTGACAAACTGGATCGATTCCGGCGGCCATGAGCCGCGCCTGTACGGTATGCGTCTGGACAATGTCAGGTGTAAATCCAAGCGGTGGCGGATCGGAAGCGCGACGCGCTGGCGAGGCGTACGCAGCGCGTGCTTTGCATTGCTGCTAGTAACGTTCGCAGCACCGTTGGTGCGCGCGCACGATCACAACCGTCCCGATCTCAATGACTGGTTCATGAAGCTTCAAAGCGGCAAGGGGCCATGCTGTGACGGCACGGATGCCGTGTCGCTCGAGGATCCGGATTGGGAGGCCAAAGGTAGCCACTATCGCGTCCGCGTGCCGCGCTATGGCTATGTGCCCAACGGTCAGCAGCAAGAGCTGATCTGGGTCGACGTGCCCGCCGAGGCCGTGATCTCGGAACCCAATCGCGCCGGACGCACCTTGGTGTGGCCGGTCTACGGCTACATGGGTGTCTCGATCCGGTGCTTCATGCCGGGCAGCATGACCTGACCCGGCGACGGCGTCACTCGTCCGAGTGACGCCGGATGCAGCGAGGCATACGCCCTCGTCAGGCGTATTTCTTGTCGCGCTCGAGCAGCTCGACGGAGATGTTTTCCGGACCGCGGATGAAGCAGACGCGGACGCCGGGGCGGATCGTCGTCGGCTCGCGCGTGAACTCGACGCCCTTGGCCTTGATCTCGGCCGCGACTGCGTCGATGTCCTTGACCGTGAGGCCGATATGGTCGAG
Source organism: Bradyrhizobium guangdongense (assembly GCF_006483445.1). Lineage (GTDB taxonomy): Bacteria > Pseudomonadota > Alphaproteobacteria > Rhizobiales > Xanthobacteraceae > Bradyrhizobium > Bradyrhizobium guangdongense_A. Next base: position 11,385 of record NZ_PPPT01000083.1, read on the forward strand.
GCCCTGATGCGGATGCGGCGGCGGCGGGTTCATCGGCTTGCCGGCCTCGAGCGGCGCGATGAAGATGTTGGCGCCGCCGAGCTTGACGTCGATGCGGCCGGGACCGCGCACGATCTCGCCGCCGAGCACATCCTGCAGCCAGGCTGCCGTCGTCTCCGGATCGGGGCTGCGCAGATGAACGTGATCCCAGGTGACGACAGGCATTTCGATTTCCTCCATGAAGCCTTGCGGCATTGCAGCGTATGTTAGCGAGCCTGTGGAGCGATGACCACATGCGGTCGGTGGGACGGGAACCTGCTGTCGTCTCGCTGGTTGAATAACCAGCGGCGGTCCGCCGTCAAACGGCCGTATCGGCTCGCTAGCATTTGAGTCGGCAGGGTTGCGACGACTCGCCCGACCTTCGGTGATGCATCGATGAGCGCAGGGCTTACCCGTATCGGACGGAGCGGCTTCGGCAAGCGAAGCCTGGTCACACTTTTTGCCCTCATGGTCCTCGGCCTTGGTATCTGGCTGGTCTTGCCGGCCTCCAACGGTCACGTCGCCGGCAACGAGCCGTTGTCTGCGAACCTCGCTGCGCCTTCGGCGCCCGAGGGGACCACGGTCGGCCTTGCGTCGTCGTCCGCGGATGCAGCGGCGCTGCAGGGCTTGCGAATCTCCTCGCAGACATGGCGGCGCGGCGGGCTCGGCTCGAAGGCGCTGATGACCTTCACCTTGCGAAACGACAACGACTATGCCGTGAAGGACGTCGAGATCTCCTGCGCCTTCAACCGCCGCGACGGCAGCCATCTGACGGACCGCAAGCGCGTGCTTCCCGAAACCGTCAACATGAAGAGCCGCAAGACATTTGCGCAGGTCCATATCGGCTTCGTCAACATCAACGCCATGCAGGCGAAGTGTGCGGCGGTTGCTGCGCGGCGTGCCTAAAGCTCGCCGCGTTTGGGTAGCGGAAGAGTTACCGTCATCCTCGCCATCGCCAAAAATACCCGCTGTCGCGTTGAACCTGACGTGATCCCCGGGAACCAATTAATGGATCGCCTGTTAAGGCGAAAGGCCTGCGCGTCAATGCACGGGCGGAGCGCGTCAAAAATGCCCATCTTTCGCTATTTCATGTTCGCTGGCGGAGCGTTGCTCGCCCTGCTGTTCGGTATCAACTTCGTCATGCCGCAGCCCGCTCACGTCGAGACGGTCGCTGCGGCGGCCTCGACCAGCGACGTCCCGCTGATTCGGATCCGCTCTGAGCGGAAGCTGCCCGAGCGGGTGGTCCTCGACACCAGCCAGCCGACGATCGTACCGCCGGTGAAGACGGCCGAGGCGCCGAAGCAGGTTCCTGCCGCCCAATCCCAGGCGCTGGCCGATCTGTCGGCGAAGGCGCGGGTGCGCGATACCTTCGCCCAGTTCACTCCGGAACCCAAAACTGACGCTGCAGCCGGCAAGAAGGCCGAGGCTGCGGTCGAGGCCAAGCCGCAGGTGGCGCAAGCCGCGCCGCAATCTGCGCCAGCGCCGAAGCACAAGGCCGCCAGGACGCGCTCGGTTCAGCCGCCATATTATGGGCCGCAGAATGGCTATGGCCCGCAATACGGCTATGGGCCGCAATATGGCCGTCCCATGAGGGTGGCCCAGCAGCCGCATTACGGCCTGTTCGGCAACACCTGGTAGGCCGGCCGTCCGCGGTCACGCTTGTGGGGCTTTTGCTCCGCGAACCTCTCTGCTAATTCGACCACGACATCGGCCCGGCACCCGGGCCGCTCGCGCTCGTAGCTCAGCTGGATAGAGCATCGGATTTCGATTCCGAGGGTCGGAGGTTCGAATCCTTCCGAGCGCGCCATTCTCCGATGTCGTTCTCTTTATGTTCCGATACTGCCGTCGCGACGCGCAACCGTTGCGCGCGCCGGCATCGCCGAGGACTCTTTTCAGATTGGCAGCGCGGCATCACAAAAAACGAAGGGGCCCGACAGGGCCCCTTTCGACGTCTCACCAGTAGCGGTAGCGCGGTCCATAGACGCGCGGTCCGTAAACTCGCGGTCCGTAGTAGCCATAGTACCGTGGCCGGTAATAGGGCCTCGGCGCGTAGTAGTAGTTCGGGCGCCACCAGCAGCGACCATAGATGTCGCAGACGTATCGAACCTGCTCGACATCAGGCGCCACCTGCGGGGCGGGCGCGACGGGCATGGCCGAGGCGGCCGGCGAAGCCGCGAGCGCGCCGAACAGGGACGCGGCAACGAGGCCAATTCCAAGCTTCATGATGTACTCCTCCGCTTACGCACGCAGAATATCGAACATGTTCCGCTCAAATTGTGGCGGCCCCGAAATGTAATGCTGATGAACGGATGTTCAGTCAGTCCGTCATCCTTGATCTCGCGCAATCACCTCGCTCGCCTCCCAAGCTAGTCTTTCAAGGAATGGAGCCGCCGAGCGGCCGCTTCGGGAGGTGAGCACCGATGACGACAATTCCGAACCTGTCGATTTCGCCGGAGAAGGTCTTCTTTATCATCTCGAAGTCGCGCCAGTCCGACAGCGGAGCCACTGGTGGTGGCGTCATCCTGGACTCTGGGGATGACGACATGAGCTACGGCCGCGGCGGGCGTGGCGAGGCGACCGATCGTGCGGAGCTCACCAGTTTCATTCACGACCTCAACATGGACGAGCAGATCGACCTCGTTGCCCTGACCTGGCTCGGCCGCGGCGACGGCGATCTCGGCAATTGGCGCGAGCTGCATGCCCAGGCCGCCCAGGCTCACAACCGGCGCACCGCGTCCTACCTGATCGGGACGCCGATGCTGGCGGATTATCTCGAGGAAGCCATGGCGCAGTTCGGAAAATCCTTCGAGGAGTTCGAGGAGCATCTCTGACCCATCGTCACGCAACCCGACGGCGGCCACCACGTTGGTGTCCGACCGTACGATTTCCCGGAGTGTTGGCATGAGCAAAATGAGAATCCAGAAGGGCGAGTGGCTCGTCGTGTGTGACGGCCGCAAGGCGCTGATCCTGGAAAATATCGGCGACGGGATGTTCCCCAATCTGCACACCCGTGAGGTCCACGAGCAACCCAATCCGTCGACCAGCGCGCAAGGGACCGACGCACCCGGCCGGCTGAACGCTTCGGTCGGCAGTGCCCGCAGCTCGGTCGAGCAGACCGACTGGCACGACGAGGCCGAGCGTGCCTTCCTCAAGACCCTGGCCGGACGGCTCGACTCCGCCGTCAGCTCCGGCGAGACGGCTGCGCTGACGATGGTGGCATCGCCCCGCGCGCTCGGGATGATCCGCGAGGATTATTCGGCGAGCGTGCGCAAGGCGCTGCGCGGCGAGATCCACAAGGACCTCGTCAAACTGCCGGTCTACGAGATCGAGAAGCAGTTGCTGGAATCGGGCGCCGGCAAATAACGGCGCCCGTCCGGATCATGGCCTAATAGCAGGGGTGTCTGCGGCCATCCTGGCCGATATAGGCGGCCGCGCTCTGGCGGCAATGATTGGTCGAGGGCCCGTCATAATAGGCAAAGGTGCCGGGCGTCACGCCGGGCCCGTAATTGTGCAGATAGCTGATCGGGTAGGGCAGCGGATTCACGTAGTGGCGATGGTAGCGGTGATGATGCCGCGCCTCCGCCAGCCCGGGGGCCAGAGTCACCGCCGACAGCACCGCCAAGGCGGCAAGACGCGTCAATTTGCTCATCTCATTTCTCCGGAGCCGGCGCTAACAGACCGGCATCTTATAGCGATTTCGGGCAGGCTGGGTACCTGCCGGACTGGTCGAAATGGTAGCAGATTCCACAGATTCGGGAGTGGGGCCGGTCGAAATGCCGGGGAGCGGCTTCCGACCTGCCCATTTTTGGCCTTTTCTGGATGCTTAACGGATTGCCAACATAGTTTGGCCAAAAGTCCAAGCGGAGAGTCCAGGCGGACCGGCTCTTTGGGGGTCTCTATCGAGGTCGGTCCGCGTCCCACAAGGCTTCGCCGTCACCTCGCATGCGCATCACGTTCTCAAGCCTGTTGTTGCTCGCTGTCGCTGCCGCTACGCCGGCGCGCGCGGAGCTGCATATCACCCGCGACCACGGCGGCTATGTCGAGGAGTACAAGACCAAGTACAAGCGCATCCGCGACAAGGGCGAGCGCGTCATCATCGACGGCATCTGCAACTCGGCCTGCACGCTGGTGCTGGGTATCGTGCCCATGAACAAGATTTGCGTGACGCCGAAGGCGAGCCTCGGCTTCCATCAGGCCTATTACGACAAGGCCTTCACCTTCGGCATCAAGGTCACGAGCTCGGAAGGGACGTCCGACCTGATGTCCTACTACCCCGACACGGTCAAGGACTGGATCCGCCGCAATGGCGGGCTCACCACCGAGATGAAGAAGATCAAGAACGGCGTCGATCTCTGGAAGATCATCGATCCCTGTCCTGAGGAATGGTGAGCGGCTGAGCTGACGCCGCTGCCTCAGTCGTTTCTCCTGCATCGCAACATCGGCTACGCGTAAATTCGCATTGCCGCTCGGCCCGTCGTCGGGCAATGAGGGCGGCAATGAACCATAATCAAGAAAATCTGGCGAGGATTGCGCCGATCCTGTTCGTGGTGCTCTGGAGCACCGGTTTCATCGGCACCAAATACGTCGTCACCAACGCGGATCCGCTGACCTATCTCGCCATTCGCATGGCGATCGTGGTCGGCCTGATGGCAATCATCGCGGCGATCGCACGACCGGCCTGGCCCGATCGCACCGGCGTCTTCCACAGCGCGGTCGCGGGCATTCTCGTGCATGGCTTTTATCTCGGCGGCACCGCAATCGCGATCGCGCATTCGATTCCCGCCGGCCTCTCGGCGTTGATTCCCGGCCTGCAGCCGATCCTGACCTCGACCATCGCCAACCGCTGGCTCGGCGAGCGGGTCACGCCGCTGCAATGGGGCGGGCTGCTGCTCGGCCTCGGCGGCGTCGTGCTGATCCTGCACAATCGCCCGATGACGGGGGATGCCGGGCTCGGCTGGCTCGCCTCAATCGTGTCGCTGATCAGCATCACGCTCGGCACGCTCTATCAGCGCCGCTACTGCAATCACATCGACTGGCGTGCCGGCAACCTCGTGCAGTACGTCGCGGTGACGATCTTCTTTGCGATCGGTGCCTTCCTGTTCGAGGACCGGGTGGTGCACTGGACCCGCGAGTTCGTCCTGGCGCTGGCCTGGCTCGCCATCGTGCTGTCGATCGGGTCGATCGGGCTGTTGTACTGGCTGATCCGGCACGCCGCCGCGACCTCGGTCGCGAGCCTGTTCTACCTGGTGCCCGCGGTGACGGCGCTGATGGCCTTCCTGCTGTTCGGCGAAAAGCTCGACGCCATCGCGGTCGCCGGCATGGCGCTATGCGCGGCGGCGGTGGTTCTGGTCAATCGGCGCTTCTAGCGAGTCGGTGACTTCGTACAGCTCTGGCGTGTGTCGCGCGCCGTTGCTAGAGTGGCCGCGTATTTCAGCTTCGATTTCAGACGGTGATTGCCATGACGACACAAAAGCGCCCATTGCTCGGCGGGGCCCGCAAGCCGGTTCGGATCGCCTGCATCAATCACGCCAAGCGATCGCTCGACGTGCCGATGGCGCAGCTCACCGCGGCGCTGCAAAAATGCTACGACAAGCACTTCCTTCCGGTCTGGGGCTATCCGGTCAAGCTCTACAACACGGACAATCCGAAGCCGACGGACTGGCAGATGATCTATCTGAACAATCCGGACCAGCGGAAGGGGCTGCTGGGCCGTCATGAGCTGACCTACCGTGGCCAGCCGATCTCAAAGATCTTTGTCGAGACGGTGCTGGCGGCCGACGAAGCCGTGAGCCAGGCGGCCTCGCACGAATTGTTCGAAATGGTGCTCGATCCCATGGCCAATCTGTGGGCCGACAAGAACAAGCGCACGCAGTATGCCTACGAGGTGTGCGATGCGGTGGAGGAGGAGTCCTTTAAGGTCGATGGGCTGCCGATGTCGAACTTCGTCTATCCCTCATGGTTCGAGCCGTTCGAACACCCGCGCGGCACCAAATTCGATCATCTGGGAAGCCTGAAAGAACCCTTCAGTATGACCGAAGGCGGCTACCTCATCAAAAGGGTCGACGGCAAGGACATCGTCAAGGCGTTCGGATCGACGGCCAAGAAGCGGCGCTTTGAGGCCGAGGACCGGCGCGGCCATCGCAGTGAGTTTCGCGATCCGCTCGGAATTCACCTCGCGCCGAGAGGACGGCGGAAGCGCTAGAGCGTCGCCAAGGCGAGATGACAGTAGTCTCGTCATGGCCGGGACAAGCCC
>NZ_PPPT01000084.1 GCF_006483445.1 Bradyrhizobium guangdongense
GTGGCAGTTGGACTCGCGGAGGCTCCCCCTCACCCGGGTTGCATTTTCGATGCAATCCGGCCTCTCCCCGCACGCGGGGAGAGGCGAAGACCTCAGCCCTTCCGCTCCGGCACGCGCTTGATCTTGGCGCCGAGCGCGTTCAGCCGTTCGTCAATCCGCTCATAGCCGCGCTCGATCTGGTCGGCGTTGTTGATCGTCGAGGTACCCTCGGCGCAGACGGCCGCGAGCAGCATCGCCATGCCGGCGCGGATGTCGGGCGAGATCATCGACGCGCCGCGCAGGCGGCTGGGGCCTGCGATGATGGCGCGGTGCGGATCGCACAGCACGATGCGCGCGCCCATCGCGATCAGCTTGTCGACGAAGAACATCCGGGATTCGAACATCTTCTCGAACATAAGGATCACGCCTTCGCATTGCGTGGCGGTGACGATCGCAATCGACATCAAGTCGGCGGGGAAGGCCGGCCATGGCTGGTCTTCCAGCTTCGGCACGTGACCGCCAAAATCGTCCTGGATCTTCAGCGTCTGGTTGGAGGGCACGATCAGGTCGTCGCCCTCGACCCGGCAGACGATGCCGAGCCGCTCAAAACCCATGCGGATAGAGCGCAGATGCTCGACGCCGGCGCGCGCGATACGCAGGGGCGAGCGCGTCACCGCGGCAAGCCCGATCAGCGAGCCGACCTCGATATGGTCGGGCTGGATCGCATAGGTCGTCGAGCCCAACGTTGCAGGGCCATGCACGATCATGGTGTTGGTGCCGATGCCCTCGATCTTCGCGCCGAGCGCGACGAGAAAATTGGCGAGATCCTGCACATGCGGCTCGGAGGCCGCGTTGCGCAAGTAAGTCGTGCCTTCAGCCGCAACCGCTGCGACCAGCGCATTCTCGGTCGCGGTGACGCTCGGCTCGTCCAGGAACACGTCGGCGCCGGTGAGTTTGGGGCAGCGGAATTCCAGCCGGTCGGTCGCGGTGACCTTTGCGCCCAATTGCTCGAGCGCGAGCACATGCGTGTCCAGCCTCCGGCGGCCGATGACGTCGCCGCCAGGCGGCGGCAGCATCACCTCGCCGCAGCGCGCGAGCAGCGGGCCTGCGAGCAGGATCGAGGCGCGGATGCGCACGCAGAGATCGGGATCGAGATCGGCGGCGCGGATCTCCTTGGCGTGGATCACGAGCGTGTTACGCGCAGTCCATTCGGCCGACGCACCGACCGAGCGGATCAGCTCGACCAGCGTCTCGGTGTCGCGGATGCGCGGCACGTTCTGCAGCGTGACCGGGTGCGCGGTCAAAAGCGCGGCTGCGATAATCGGCAGTGCCGAGTTCTTGTTGCCGGAGGGCTCGATCGTGCCCGAGAGCCGGTGACCGCCCTCGACGATGTACTGAATGGGCGCCACGCGCTGTTCTCGCTGTTCTGTTCCGGTTGGGTCGGGCCGTTTCGGGGCGGAAACTAGCGAGAATCGGCCGCAGTATCAATTCTGCACTTCCCGGTGGTGCCGGCCATTTCGGGCTCGAAAAACGAGCCTTTAGAACCAATCGAAGATGTGCACGACCGCATAGATGATCGCGATCAGGATCAGCGCGCCGATCACGAAGAAGGAGAATTCGAAGGCGATGGCGGCGATACCGAGCGTGGCCGAGACGCCGGCCAACAGCTTCTCTTCGCGGCGGATCAGCGAAAACACCGAGAACGCGATGGCAAACAGCCCGAGCGCGATCGCGCCTGCGGCCAATTCACTGCTCAGCTGGGCGCCGGCCGACTTTTCCTGAATCGGGGCCTGATACTCGACGCCCTTGGCGCGTGCAATCAGGCGGTCCTTGAGGCGATGGCCGGTGTCGACGATGACCTTGTCCACTGGAGGTGGCGGATAGATCATCGGCAGCACCCAATGCGGCAACACGGCCGCGGTCAGGGCCAAGAGGCCGATGATGCTGCCGATGATGCCAAAATGGCGTGATCGGACCGCAGGCCTTGTCGTCGCAGATGCTGACATGACATGACGCTTCCCGGCCCCAATTGGCCGCAGGATTTACGTCACTTCGTCGCGGCGGGGGCCAGCGGGGTTCACCGGGTGCGCCAGCGCGCCACAGGCCGGTGTGGTGCGTTAAGTATCGATCGTCGCGCTGAGCGAATGTTCCTGGATGAAGTCGCGGCGCGGCTCCACCACGTCGCCCATCAGCTTGGTGAAGATGTCGTCGGCCTCGTCGACCTCCTTGACCTTCACCTGCAGCAGCGAGCGGACGTTTATGTCCAGCGTCGTTTCCCAGAGCTGCTCCGGGTTCATCTCGCCCAGGCCTTTGTAACGCTGCAGCGTAATGCCCTTGCGGCCGGCTTCGGTGACCGCGTCGAACAGCTCCACCGGGCCGTGGACCCCGTGCTCGGTATCCTTGCGCCGCAGCTTGCCGGGACGGGCATAGACGTCCTGAAGCTTCAGCGTGTACTCGTCGAGCTTGCGAGCCTCGGCGGAGCCGAGGAACGCGTCGTCGATGACGGCGGCTTCCTTGACGCCGCGCACGGTACGCTCGAACTGAAAGCCCTGGCCTTCCACGTAATGACCGATCCAGCCGCGCTCGACCTCTTCGGCTTGCGCGTCAAGACGTCCGGCGATGTATTGCGCCGCCGCACCGGCTTTCTCGGGATCGCCGTAGATCGCCTTGTTCAGCACGCCGGTGATGGCGGCCTGCTCGATGACCTTGCGATTGTAACGGCTGTGCAGGTTGCGCAGGACGCTGCGGATGGTGCGGGCATCGTCCACCAGCGCACGCAGGTCGCGGCCCGAACGTTCGCCGCCGGTTCCGGGCGTGAAGACGCAGTCGTCGAGGCCGGCGTCGATCAGATAGTCTTCCAGCGCGCGCTCGTCCTTCAGATACTGCTCGGACTTGCCGCGCGAAACCTTATAGAGCGGGGGCTGGGCGATATAGAGATAGCCGCCGTCGATGATGTCGCGCATCTGCCGGTAGAAGAAGGTCAGCAGCAGCGTGCGGATATGGGCGCCGTCGACGTCGGCGTCCGTCATCACGATGATCTTGTGATAGCGCAGCTTCTCGACCGAGAAATCGTCGCTGATGCCGGTGCCGAGCGCGGTGATCAGCGTTCCGATCTGCTCGCTTCCCAGCATCTTGTCGGTGCGCACGCGCTCGACGTTCAGGATCTTGCCGCGGAGCGGCAGGACGGCCTGGAATTCGCGGTTGCGGCCCTGCTTGGCGCTGCCGCCTGCCGAGTCACCCTCAACGATGAACAGTTCCGATTTCGCCGGATCCTTCTCCTGGCAGTCGGCGAGCTTGCCGGGCAGCGAGGAGACCGACAGCGGGCTCTTGCGCGTCAGCTCGCGTGCTTTTCGCGCGGCTTCGCGGGCCGCAGCCGCCTGGATCACCTTGCCGACGATGACCTTGGCCTCGGAGGGGTGTTCCTCGAACCAGGCCTGCAGTGCTTCGTTGAGCACGTTCTCGACCACGGGGCGCACTTCCGAGGAGACCAGCTTGTCCTTGGTCTGCGACGAGAATTTTGGATCGGGCACTTTCACCGAGAGAACGGCGGTGAGGCCTTCGCGGCAGTCGTCGCCGGTGAGCGCGATCTTTTCCTTTTTTGCGTTGGCCTCGGCATAGCCGTTGACCTGGCGCGTCAGCGCGCCGCGGAAGCCGGCGAGATGGGTGCCGCCGTCACGCTGCGGGATGTTGTTGGTGAAGCACAGCACGTTCTCGTGGTAGCTGTCGTTCCACCACAACGCGGCCTCGACGCCGATGCCGTTCATCTCCGCGCGCACCATGATCGGCGCGGGCACGATCGCCTTCTTGTTGCGGTCGAGATATTTGACGAATTCCTCGACGCCGCCGGAATAGTGCATCTCCTCGCGCTTTTCGACCGCGTGACGCATGTCCGAGAGAGCGATGTTGACGCCGGAATTGAGGAAGGCGAGCTCGCGCAGGCGGTGCTCCAGCGTCGCGAAATCATATTCGATGTTCTTGAAGGTCTCACCCGACGCCAGAAACGTCACCTCGGTGCCGCGCCGGCCCGGCGCGTCGCCGACGACCTTGAGCGGTGCCACCGCATCGCCATGGGCGAACTCGATGTAGTGCTCCTTGTCGTCGCGCCAGATGCGCAAGCCGAGCTTGCTGGACAGCGCGTTGACCACGGAGACGCCGACGCCGTGCAGGCCGCCCGAAACCTTGTAGGAATTCTGGTCGAATTTGCCGCCGGCATGGAGCTGGGTCATGATGACCTCGGCCGCCGAGATGCCTTCGCCCTTGTGGATGTCGACGGGAATGCCGCGGCCGTCGTCGCGCACGGTCACCGAATTGTCCGCGTTGAGAATGACGTCGACGCGCGTGGCGTGGCCGGCGAGCGCTTCGTCGATCGCGTTGTCGACGACTTCGTAGACCATGTGATGCAGGCCGGAGCCGTCATCGGTATCGCCGATATACATGCCCGGACGCTTGCGAACGGCATCGAGACCCTTGAGCACGCGGATCGATTCCGCGCCGTACTCATTTGCGTTTGAGGGCTCGTTTTCGGCAATTGGTTGCCGAGCAGGTTCTGTCATTGAGAGGCCTTCGAGGATGTCCCGAATCAGCGGCGCACGAGGGCGCTGATGTCAGCTATTTGTGCCACGAAAGGGGACTTGCGCCTAGCGCAAAGTCGCCTCCCGCAACCCTTTGATCAGATAGGGATTTTTTACCAACTTTCAAGGCGCCGGAAGGCCGATTCTGGGCGCTGCAAAAAGCCCGATTCGAGGGCCCGTTTTCGAGCCTCCGGAGACGTGGTTTTCCCGGGTATCGCGAAGCCCCTTTCGAGGCGCTCCGGGCGCCCCGGAACGAGCCACGGATCAGTAGACCTGGGACGGCTTCCTGTCGTCGTGCAGAGACCAGGCCTCACCTGAGGCTATGGTGACGGTATCGGTGCGCACCGGCCGGCCCGACACCAGCAGCTCGTACGAATACGTGCCGGGCGGCAGATCCAGCATTTGGGGATGATTTTCGCCGCCCGCGATCTTGATGGTTCGATCGTTGATCACAAGCGAAGCCACGTCTGGCACGAGATAGCCGAACACCAGCCGCGCTTGTCCGGAAATAGGCAGGACGTTGGCCTTGGCCGCGGCCTCCGCATTCCGCTGCACCAGGCTGACCTCGGTCTTGCCGTTGGTCTCTTGCTTGGCTCGCTCGAGCGTCAGCAGGGCCGGCCCCTTCGGAGACGTGAAGGCGAGCCGGACGCGATCGGCGGTGACAACAGCGTCATCCGGCTTTTCCTGCCAGTTACGCTTTCCGAGCTCCGCGCGGTAGAAGGCGAGCACGTCGCTGAGGCTCGCCTTCACGGTGCCTTTGAGCTCGAACCGGACTGGGGCTTCGATGTCGCGCATGCGCGTGCTCGTGAAGCTCATAGAGCTCTGCCGCGGTGCCGGCAATTCGGCGTTGGGATCTGCCGTCAGCGGCTCTTGCGAGCAGCTTGTGAGAAGAGCGAGGCCGCACAGGAGCAGACGCCATCGTGCCGGACCGATGCTCCTCTGTTTGACCCTCGACATCATCAAATCTCCAGGAAGGACCTCAGTACATCTGCAGCGGCAAGACCTCGCCGGTCGGCCCCACCATGAGGCCCCAGGCGTCGCCAGCAGCGATTTCGATGCTCTCGGTGCGGGCGGGACGGCCGGGCACGCGCAGCGCGTACTGATACTTGCCGGGCGGCAGATCCAGCATCGGGCCCTTCGGCGATTGCGGGCTCCCGGTGCCGGCCGCGATCTTGATCGTCTGCTTGTTGATCGTGAGCGAGGCTTCCTTGGATCCGATATTGCCGAGCATCAGCCTGGCCTGACCGGGCTTTGGCATGATGTCCGCCTTGGTCGCGGCATCCGGATTCTTCTGCGCAAGGTTGACGGTGGTCTCGCCCTTGGCGCGGCCGAGTTTCAGCACCGCCGGTCCCTGCGGCGAGGTGAACGCGATCTGCGCCTGGTCCGCGGAGACGGTCGCGCCGTCAGCCTTTTCCTGCCAGCCGAGCTTTGTCAGCTCCGTGCGGTAGAAGGCGAGGACGTCGCTGAGCGGGGCAGGGATGCTGGCCTCGAGCTCCCTGCGGAACGGCGCGGTGCTGCCGGGCATCTTGGTCGATGCGAGCGAGGTCGATGAGCGCTGCGTCGGCACCGGCAGCTCGGAGTCGGAGTCCGGCTTGAGCGGCTCCGCAGCCTTGGCTTGCACCTCGGGGCCAGCCGCAGGTTTGGCCGCGGCCATGACCAGACCGGTGCCGTCGGCGCGAACGCTCACCTTCGGACCCATCTGCATCACCGTGAACGAGATCGCCTTGCCGCCCTTGGAAAACTCCATCACCGCCATGTTGGGCTGGTTGATGACGGAGGGCTGCTCCTTCCAGCCCGCGGTCTTCAGCGAGGCCCGATAGAACGCGGCGAGCGCTTTGACGCTCGAGGCGGAGGAGAATTCGAGCTGGCCCTCATTGCCGGCGTACTTCACGGCCTCGGCGTTTTCGGGCAGCGGGACCGGCGTCTTGCTGTCGGCGAGGGCGTTGAGCGGCGCATCCGACAATGCCGCCGCCTGCACCTTGCGGCGCGCTTCGTCGGCGGCGATGACCTGCTTTGCCATCGCCTCGGCGTCCCTCATGAACTTGTCGTCGGCTTCCTTCTTGGCCTTGATGCGGGCGGCGAGTGCCGCTTCCGTCAACTGCGCGGTCAGGCTGACCATGACGAGGTCGTATTTGCGGCCGAGCCGCAGCACGCCGGTTTCTTCCGCCGAGGAAACCTTGATCGCCATCTCGTCGCCGGGGCTGAGCGGCGCATTGCCGTTTTCCTGCCAGCCGCGTGCGGCGAGCTCGCGACGATAGAAGGCGAGCACGACGGGCAGTTCCGCCATCACGGCGGCCGACGTTTCGCGCTTGGCCGAGCTCGCGCTGCCTTTGCCCATGGCCGTCTTGATCGAACTCGGCCGCGGCAGGCCGGCCAGCTCGCCGTCGGCTTTCAGCTCGGCGGGAAGCGCGAATGGCGCAACGCGGATGTCGACATTGGTCCTGCCGTCGTCGCGGTGCGTCAGCGTCAGCATGACCGGCTTCTGCTGATAAAACCCGTTTCCGTCGTCGTGCGCGAAAAAGGCGCGCACGCCGTTCGGAACGGTCGCGTTCAAATCGGCGTTCGGCCAGCGTGCAGCGGTCTCCGGCGTGAGTTTTTTCCAGCCGATCGCGGCCATTTCCTTTGCGTAGAAATCCGATGCGGCGTCGAGCGCAACAGGTGCGATGCAGCCGAGATAGGGTCTCGTGCCGTCGAACACGAGGTCGCTCGCGTTGTCGGGGAATGGCACATTCCCGTAGATGCGGTCGGTCGTGTAGTAGACCATTGACTGGTCGGGCCGGCCGAGGGCTTGCGTGAAACTGACGGAAAGGCCCTGCCGCCCCTTCTTGAAACTCAGGCGATCGCTCTTCTCTTCCAGCGGTCGCACATAGGGCACCCAGCCGGCGGCGCTCAGCATCTTCTTGACCGCGGGCGACGTCACCGCCTCCGGCGTCGGCATGCGATATTCGACGCGATAGGGATCCGGCTTCGAGGTGTCTTCCACCGCGCCTTCGAGCTGCGGCAGCGCGTGAACGTCGACAATGCCCTCGTCATTGGTCGCCGCGAGCGCGGAGCCCGTCATCAGAATCAGGCCGCAGGCAAGCAGCCGCCATCGTGCCGGGACTTTCGTCCCGCGCCGGACGTTCGACATTGTCATTCTCCAGGATCTCGCGCAGCGTCAACTCGCGCGCGATTGCAATGGCAGCGACACCGTCGGCGCGGCCTCTGGACAACTAGTCGCGGCAGGAACCGGAGAGGTTCAACGACGGGCCGCCACGCGCCCGTTCTCGACGTCGAAGATCGCGCCCGAGGCTGCAATCTCGACAAAAGCGGCCGGGTCCGCGCCCGTCAGCCACACCTGGGCACCGAGCTTTGCGAGCTCGCCGAACAGGGCGGTGCGCCTGTTGGGATCGAGATGCGCCACCACCTCGTCGAGCAAGAGCAGCGGCACGATGCCGGTCATCTCGGCGACCAGCGTGGCATGCGCCAGCACCAGCCCGATCAGCAGCGCTTTCTGCTCGCCGGTCGAGGCATCGCGCGCGGGCATGCTCTTCGGCGCATAGATCACCTGGAGATCGGTGAGATGCGGACCGTCGGTGGTGCGGCCGGCGATCGCGTCGCGCGGACGGTTGTCGCGCAAAATCTGGCGATAGCGGTCTTCGACCGCGGTCGCCGTTTCGTTCAACAGCGCGTTCTCCATCCAGCCGTCGAGCGCGATCTGCGCGGCTGGAAATGCGGAGGCCTCGCCTCGCGTGCGCAGCATCTCGGCGAGTTTTGCCGCGGTCTGGCCGCGGCTGGCCGCAACCGCAACCGCTAGCTCGGCGGTCTCGCGCTCGATGGCGTCGCACCAATGGTCGTCATAATTGCGGGTCTCGAGCAGCCGGTTGCGCGAGCGCAGCGAACGGTCGAGTGCGGAGACGCGGCTGGAATGCTCGCTGTCGATCGCGAGCACCAGGCGATCGAAGAACCGCCGCCGCTCCGATGCGGCCCCCATGAACAGGGCGTCCATCGCCGGCGTCAGCCACACCATGCGGATGTGATCGCCGAAAGCTGTTGCGGAATTCACGGGCTCGCGGTCGATGCGGCAGCGCCGGCTCACCGTCGTGTCGGCGCGCGGCGGGTCGATGCCGGTGCCGAGCGTGGCGAGGCCCAGCGCACCCTCGACCTGCGCGGACACCGCCCAGGAGCCGTCACCCTCGTTGTCGGCGACGTCTTCCAGTGTCGCCCGCCTTAAGCCCCGGCCTGGCGAGAGAAACGAGATCGCCTCCAGGCAATTGGTCTTGCCGGCGCCATTATGCCCGACCAGCGCCACCATATCGGCCTGCGTCTCGATTCCCGCCGCCCGATAGTTCCGAAAATGCGTCAGCGTCAGCCGATGGATGCGGGAAGGGGTCATTCTCAACTCGTCATTGCCGGGCAGTGCCTTCCCTCCCCCCTTGTGGGGGAGGGTGGCGCCTCACGAAGTGAGGCGACGGGTGAGGGGTATCTTACCGCCCGGCAAGCTTTGCAAGGATATCCTCCAATACAGAAGCGGGCTGCTGTAGCACGTCATTGTTCCAGTAGCGCAAAGTCCAAAACCCTTCGGTGGCGAGCATGGCCTCACGAGTCGCGTCTTTCTGTGATTCTCCGTGTTGGCTGCCGTCGATCTCGATCACGAGAGATTGCTCGAAGCATACGAAGTCGAGAATGTAGTTCTTGAACGGCACCTGTCGGCGAAACTTGAATTTCGAGAGGCGCCGATCCCTTAGCAAGCGCCACATTGCCCGCTCTGCGTCGGTCGGAGCGTGCCGCATATTCTTCGCAAATTGGCGGAGACGTTTGGGGACTGGCCGATGGGACGGCTCTTGCGGCACTAACCCCTCACCCAATCGAGCCTGTATCCGCTAGCGGAGCTGCCCTCTCCCACAAGGGGAGAGGGCATAACAATGCGCAACGCGCTTGGATCGTAGGATGTTGTTTGGCGTTGCCGTGGGGCCACGCCTCACACCCGCATCGGCATCAGCACATACAGCGCGCTCTTGTCGTCGCGGTCCTGCACCAGCGTCGGCGAGCCGGGGTCGGCGAGCCTCAGCGTTGCGACTTCGCCCTCGATCTGGGCGGCGATGTCGAGCAGGTAGCGCGAGTTGAAGCCGATATCGAGCGCGTCGGAGGCGTATTCGACCTCGAGCTCTTCGGTCGCACTGCCGGAGTCCGGGTTGGTCACCGACAGCACCAGCTTACCCGGTGACAGCGACAGCTTCACGGCACGTCCGCGCTCGCTGGAGATGGTGGAGACACGGTCGACAGCGGCCTCAAAATCCTTCTTGTCGACCACCAGTTCCTTGTCGTTGTTCTGCGGAATGACGCGGCCGTAGTCGGGGAAGGTGCCGTCGATCAGTTTTGAGGTCAGCACCACATGGCCGATGGTAAAGCGGATTTTTGCCTGCGACAGCTCGATCGTGACTTCGGCCTCGCTGTCCTCGATCAGGCGCTGCACCTCGCCGACCGTTTTGCGCGGCACGATCACGCCGGGCATGCCGGACGCGCCCTTGGGCTGCACCAAATCGAGCTGGGCGAGGCGATGCCCGTCGGTGGCGACACCGCGCAGCGTTGCGGCTTTCGCTGTGCCGGCGGCGTGCAGATAGATGCCGTTGAGGTAGTAGCGGGTCTCTTCCGTCGAGATCGCAAATTGCGTGCGGTCGATCAGCCGCTTGACGTCTTTGGCGGCCAGCGAGAACGAATGCGACATGTCGCCGGCGGCGAGATCGGGAAAATCGTTCTCCGGCAGCGTCTGCAGCGTGAAGCGGGAGCGGCCGGCGCGGATCGCCAGCACCGAGCGGTCGCCGTCGCCTTCCAGCACGATCTGCGAGCCGTCGGGCAGCTTGCGCACGATGTCGTAGAACATGTGCGCCGGCACGGTGGTGGAACCGGCGGTCGCGGTCTCGGCGGCGAGCGTCTCCGTCACCTCGAGGTCGAGGTCGGTCGCCTTCAGCGACAATTTTGCGCCCTCGGCGCGGACCAGCACGTTGCCCAGGATCGGAATCGTGTTGCGGCGCTCGACCACGCGGTGGACATGGCCCAGCGATTTCAGGAGTTGCGCGCGTTCGACCGTAACCTTCATTGCACTACCCGCCCGATCCCAAGGTGGAAAGACGATTGGAAAAGCCGGGCAGCCTGAGAGGCGCCACGGACCCCGCGAACCCGAGAGGCCGGGTCATCGGACGCCGATATGACCAAAGCCTTTTGGGTCGCGCAAGGTGGCGCGGAAAGCCGGGGGATTCAAGGGATTGGGGCCCAGTTCCCCACGATTTACCGGCCAAAAATGCCAAATCGCCCCGGCGTGGCCGGGGCGATTGAAGCGCAGTTCTGGAGGCGTCTAGGCGTTTATTCCTGCAACTGACGCTTCAGCGACTCGACTTCCTCCGAGAGCGCCGTGTCCTTGCTGACCAGTGCCTCGATCTTGCGCACGGCATGCAGCACCGTGGTGTGGTCGCGTCCGCCGAAGCGGCGGCCGATCTCGGGCAGCGAGCGCAGCGTCAGCGTCTTGGCGAGGTACATCGCCACCTGCCGCGGCCGGACCACGTTGGCGGTGCGGCGCGAGGAGAGCAGGTCGGAGCGGCTGACATTATATTGCCGTGCCACCACGCGCTGGATGTCCTCGATCTTGATGCGCTTGGGTTCCTGCGGCCGGATCAGGTCGCGCACCTCGCGCTCGGCCATCTCCAGCGTCACCGGCTGGTTGTTGAGCTTGGAATGCGCCAGCAGCCTGTTGATCGCGCCTTCGAGATCCCTGCCGTTATGGGTGATGGTGCGCGCCAGATAGGTGAGCACCTCCTCAGGCACGTCGAAGCTCGCATGATGGGCGCGGGCCGCGGCAACGCGCGACTTGAGAATGCCGAGCCGAAGATCTTCGCCGAGCGAGCCCATCTCGACGACGAGACCACCGGCGAGCCGCGAGCGCACGCGATCGTCCAGGCTCTCGAGATCGGACGGTGGACGGTCGGCGGCGATCACCACCTGGCGGCCGGCGTCGATCAGCGCATTCAGCGTGTGACAGAACTCGGCCTGCGTCGACTTGCCCTGCAGGAACTGCAGGTCGTCGATCACGAGCACGTCGATGCCGCGCAGCGCTTCCTTGAAGGCGAGCGCCGTCTGCGTCTTCAGCGCGGCGACGAAGCCGTACATGAATTTTTCCGCGGTGAGATAGAGCACCTTGCGCTCGCTGCCGGAATTGCCGGCCCAGGTCACCGCCTGCAAGAGATGCGTCTTGCCGAGGCCAACGCCGGCATGGATATAGAGCGGGTTGAACATCACGGGGTCGCCGCGGCGGCCTTCCGCGACCTGTCGTGCGGCTGCGTGCGCAAGGGTGTTGGCGCGGCCGACGACGAAGCTTGCAAAGGTCAGGCGCGGATCGAGCGGCGAGCCGCCGAGCGCGTCATGCGTGGCGGAGACCGGCGCGGTCGCGGTCGAGCGCAGCTCCTGCGCGGGACGGCCGTCCATGCGGCGCACTTCCACAGGCGCGGCCACTTCCTTGGGCTGCGCGATGGGGCGCACCGCGGAGCGAACCGTGAGATCGATCCGATGCACTTCCGGCATCTCGGCCTGCCAGCACGACAGCACGCGCTCGGCGTAATGCGCCTGGATCCAGCTCTTCAGGAACCGGGTCGGAACCGAAAGCCGCACGCTCTCGTCCTGCACCGCTTCCAGGTCCATACGCGCAAACCAGCTCGTATAGACGTCCTCGCCGACGTTCGAGCGCAGCCGGCTCTTCACGCGTGACCAGCGATCCTGTTCCGATGTCATTGTCTGAAAACTTTTCTGAATGAGTAAGGTTGCGTTACGAATGCCGTTGCATCTTTCTTGCCACGACACGACCTCGAGCGAGCCGACCTGAAGACATGGCTCGACCGTCCGGCGGAAACGCCGTTGAACGGATCGACAGCTTCAGGAATGGAAGGTTCGCGAGGTCAGCGCGTACTCAGCGCTCCCACGCACGTCGGGGGCTTGTCGCTAGACGGCTCTGAAACGGTATCGCTGGAGAAATGGATTTGAAAAAATACCGCGCTGAGTCCGTTAGACATGATGCCTCCCCGTCCTGCCGTGATTGCTCACGACAAGGTCCTGCGTGTACTCCAAGGACGGCTGCGCTGGAATTGAATCTTCCGTCGCGACGTCCTGCCCGTCTTTACTTGCTGTTCGCCCGGCTCGGCCTTCCAACGTGTCGGGGTGCTCTGGTTTTCTCTCCCGCTTGTTGCGGGGGAAACGCGAATGCCCCTCTTGGAGACATTTCGACATAGAGCTACCGTTCCCACACCGCTGTGGGTTTTGAACCGACAATCGCTTGGTAAAGCGTCGCCAACGTGCACACCGCCGCCGATTTGCACGCTCGCCCCGTTTCTAAAACCGCGCTGGTCTCAAGATCGTGGGCGCCGCGAACGTCTTAAGAGATACAGCATGCGCAGAGACTCGCAAGGCATTTGATTCACAGTCGAGCGATCAAAAAACGTCATCTGCGTTAACGCCGCGCGGGAGTTGTTCACAGACTTGAGAGCAACAGGTTGAATCGGAATGCAGAATCGAAGGAGCCGCGCGTCATGTGACAATTCTCCGACGCCGACCAAAAAATTTTTACAAATCCGTCACGCGAATGCCGTGCGGGCAAGTTTTTCAAACGCTGTTCGTCACTATGTGGATAAGTGATTATCGACGCATCGTTTTTCGAGACTCTTTTTGCAGGGTAACTCCTGCCGATCGTCGCAATGCACGCGTTTCGTGGAAACTACGGTGTGCACAATTCGAAGCGAGCTGCGCGCGCATTTTGATGCCGCAGCACAAGGGCCTTCGCAACTGCAACGAAGTTTCCGGTGTGGCAAAACAACAAGCAAGTAAAACTACGGAACGAAGCTGACAGAGACGAAGAATTTTTCCAAGGACTCTTTCCAAGGACTCTTTCGATTGCCTCTTTCCAAGGCCTCTTTCCAGGATCTGTTTCGCGAGGCCGCTTGCGACGTTCGTCGAACGTCAGTGTCGATGACACTGATGCATGACGTGCACAGCGCGCAAAAAAAGAAGCCCGGCAAGTGCCGGGCTTCAACGACGTGCGATCGGATTGGGTGGCTGACGGCTTACTTGCCGAGCTTGGCGATCTGCGCGGTGAGCCGCGAGACTTTCCGGCTCGCATTGTTCTTGTGAATGATGTTGCGCTGCGCGGCACGCATCAAGGCGGGCTCGGCATTCGCCAGCGCCTTCAGCGCGGCGGTGCGATCGCCGGTCTTGATCGCTTCTTCGACAGTGCGTACGGCGCCACGCATCTGGGTGCGGCGCGACTTGTTGACGGCGGTGCGGCGGGCAATCTTGCGCGTCGCTTTCTTGGCGGAAGTCGTATTGGCCATGGTCTCAAATATCCTCTGCAGCGACCGGTCGCTGATCGATCGGGGTGCGCCGGCTGCTTGACCGCGAAATCGACGCTGGGTGTTAGGGTGTTCGGTTGCAAGGCTGGTCCTGGAACAAGCGCGACAACCTTGCGGATACCCGAAGGAGCCTGCACTGCTCAAAGAACAGCGGCGGCAGGATTGCGCCCGCCGCCAGTTGGCGCCCTTATAGAGGGGGGTTGCGGCACCGTCAACGTCCCGGAGTGCCCAAAAGTGAGCTACGGGCGGTCCCGGGGTGTCCGTAACGTACTGATGAGGTTGAATTTCCGCCACCACCCCGGTATTGGCTGGCGGCATTGCGACCGGCCTGGGACTGAGTCTCGGCCGGACGGCCATATAAGGTGATGCATGATCCGCGGCTTTTTCCGACTGATTGGCCTGTTGCTGCTGGCCGGCGGTTTCATCTTCATGGTCTATGACGGCGCCCGCTGGGTGGCCGACCAGACCCTGCGGTTCACCCGTTTCGGCCAGTTCTGGAACGATATTCATCAGGCGAGCCAGAGTGCGTTCCGGACCTGGGTCGAGGCGAAGGCGCCCTGGCTCTGGACAACCGTGATCCGGGTGATTTTGGACCAGCCGGTCTTCGCGGTCCTTGGCCTCGTCGGCATCGTGCTGATGATCCTGTTCCGGCCGCGCAAGCCGCTGATCGGCTATTCGCGCGACTAAAGCGCGACAAATCGCGCTCTGGTTCCTTGTTTTGAGCATGGAGACCGCTGCGCACTTTGCGCTAACGCGGCCCTCCGGGTCCGGACCATGCGCGTACGGGGCGGCGTAACAGGGCTGCCCCCGGCAACGTAAATGCCTATATTCAACTGGTATCGCGAGCACGCTGGCTGACGCGCCTTGCTTTGGCGGTCGTGGCTCGCTTCGGAGATGAGATCATGCTGTTCATGCGCAAGACCACCGCATTGCCGAGCGCAGCAGACGCGCTGCCCGGCCGTGCGCAACCGATCCCGACTGCATCAACGCACTTCGTCAACGGCCACCAGCTCAAGGCGCCTTATCCCGCAGGGCTCGAGCAGGCCGTGTTCGGGCTCGGCTGCTTCTGGGGCGCCGAGCGCAAATTCTGGGAGCTCGGCGACGGCGTGTACGTCACCGCCGTCGGCTATGCCGGCGGCCACACGCCCAATCCGACCTATGAAGAGACCTGCTCGGGCCGCACCGGCCACACCGAAGTGGTGCTGGTCGTGTTCGATCCGAAGAAGATCTCCTATGAGCGCCTCCTGAAAGCGTTCTGGGAGAACCACAACCCGACGCAGGGCATGCGCCAGGGCAACGACGTCGGCACGCAATATCGCAGCGCCATCTACACCTTTGGCGACGCGCAGAAGAAGGCGGCCGACGAATCCAGGGCGGTCTATCAGAGGGCGCTGGCCGCGAAGGGCCTAGGCGCGATCACCACCGAAATCGCGCCGGCCGGCGAGTTCTATTTTGCCGAAGACTACCACCAGCAATATCTGGCCAAGAATCCGGCCGGCTATTGCGGTCTCGGCGGCACCGGCGTGTCGTGCCCGATCGGGGTGGGCGTCAGCGCGTAATCTTCGCCACAGGCGCGCTGCGACTCTTACCCTCCCCTGGAGGGGGAGGGTCGCTGCGCACGGAGCGAAGCTTAGTGCGGAGCGGGGTGGGGTGACGGTCTCTCCGCATCGAACACTGTTCGTATTGAGAGATCACCCCACCCCGCTCGCGCTGCGCGCGATCGACCCTCCCCCTCCAGGGGAGGGTGGGACACCCCGCCTACCACCCGAAACGCTTTATTAACCATAACCAGTGCAAGACTGGAGCCGTCTCGTTTCAAGGGATGGGCACCAGTGCGGGTAGCGCGCGCGTATCGATTGTCGGTCTTGGCGGCTTCTGCCGCGCTCGCCCTTGGCGGGTGCATGCAGACGGCCGGCCCGGTCGCCGTCGTCGCCCCGCCCCGCAGCGATCTCGACTACATGGCCTATGGCGCGCCCGGCGCGCCGCCCCCTGTGGTCGTTGCCGACACCTCCGGCGGCGGCGCCATCAGCGCGCTCCGCAGTTCCTTTGCCGCGGCGCCCGCGCCCATGCCGGTCGGCTATGCCGCACCGATGCCGATGCCGGTCGCGGCGCGCCATGACGCCTCCTACCGTCTCGATGCCGGCGACAAGCTGCGCGTCGTCGTCTACGGCCAGGAAGGTCTCACCAACACCTACGCGATCGATGCCGGCGGCTCGATCACGCTGCCGCTGATCGGCGCGGTGCCGGCCCGCGGCCGCACCACCGCAGGCCTCGCCGCCGACATCGCCGCACGGCTGCGCAACGGCTATATCCGCGAGCCCTCGGTGGCGGTCGAGATCGAGTCCTATCGCCCGTTCTTCATCCTGGGCGAAGTCACCGCGCCCGGCCAATACCCCTATGTGCCGAACATGACGGTCGAGAGCGCGGTCGCCATTGCCGGCGGCTTCTCGCCGCGCGCCAAGCGCGACGTGGTCACGATCACCCACAACGATGCCGGCGGCTCCATGCGCATGGTCGTGCCGCTCGGCACGCCGGTCGGCCCCGGCGATACCGTGTTCGTCGGCGAACGCTGGTTTTAGCGAAAGCTCAATCTCTCCTCCTCGTCATTCCGGGGCGCAACGAAGTTGCGAGCCCGGAATCCATTGCGCCACCAACTCCGCGGCCCGATGGATTCCGGGCCTGCGCCCTGTCGGGCGCATCCCGGAATGACGATGAGGAGAGAGTGGCGCGCTATTTCACAAGGTGCTTCGCAAAGAACGCCATGCTGCGCGGCCATGCGATGTCAGCGCTTGCCTTGTCGTAGCTCGCGCGTTCGTCGCAGTGAAAACCGTGCTGCGCGCCCGGATAGACGAACACCTCGACGTCCGGCCGCTTGCTCCTGATGGTCTCGACGTCGGTCAGGGGAATGCCGGCATCCTTCTCGCCAAAATGCAGTTGCGTCGGCACCTTTGGCGTCTCGTCGGCAAAGCGCACGACGGCGCCGCCGTAATAACCGATCGCGGCCTTCAGGCCCGACAGCCGTGTCGCCGCGACGAAGGCGATGCTGCCCCCGAGGCAGAAGCCGATGATGCCGACCGGGCCGACCGCCTTCACCGCATCGATCGCGGCTTGCGTGTCGCGCAGCATCGCGGCCCAATCGGGATTGGCAACGAACTTGCGCGCTTCCGCGATCTCGTCCGGCGTATAGCCCGACTGGAAGTTCGGCGTGGTGCGATCGAAGATCGACGGCGCGATCGCGACATAACCCTCGCCTGCGAGCCGGTCGCACACCGAGCGAATGTGGTGATTGACGCCAAAGATCTCCTGGATCACCACGACCGCGCCCTTCGGGTGGCCTGCGGGATCCGCGCGGTAGGCACTGAGCTGAAAATTGTCTGACGCGGAGAGTCTGATGTCTTGTCCCACGGGGATGATCCTTTGTTGTCCGTTGTTAATTCCGGGCCATCAATCTCACATCCAGTGCCGTAGCCCGGATGGAGCGTAGCGTAATCCGGGAAAAGCGTGCGCCGGATCAAGACTGATCCCGGGTTTCGCTCCGCTCCACCCGGGCTACGATCTTTGTTGTTTCAGCGAACAGCGCACGTCACTCCCACATCCAGTTCTCGCCATAGTCCTCTTTCCACCCGGCGAGCCGGCCGTGGCGGAATTGCAGGAACAGGCGGTGGCGATTGGACACCAGTCTGCTGCCGCCGATGTTGCGAAGTGCGAGAAAGGTCTCGTTGCCCGGGCGTCCCCGGACATATTGCAGCGGTTGCCCAAGTGCCTGCGCCGTTTCCTCGACATTCATGCCGAAGGCCAGCGGTGTGGTGTTGGAAAGCGTCGCGACAAAGGGCAGGCGCGGCGGGGCCGGTTGCTGGGCGAGCGCCGGGGCCGACATCGCCGCCAGCGCGATCAGTCCACCCGTCAGCATCGATCCCGTCATCGCCTCTCTCGTCCCTGTCCCGCCTATCGCGGCAAGTTCTTCAGGAAAGGCACGACCGCGTCAACAAAAGCCTGCGGCTGGTCGATGTTGACGGCGTGTCCGGCCGCCGGGATCACGGCCTTTTGTGCGCCCGGGATCTTTGCCGCCATGTAGTCGGACGCGGCGAGGAAGGGCGTGTCGTCGGCGCCGACCACGACCAGGCTGGGCACCTTGATGTCGGGCAGGCACTCGATCACCTCAGCATCGCGCTGGGTCAGCATGCCGCGCGCGGCGAGCGCGAGCCCCTTGGCGTTGCGATGGCTGACGCTGGAGCGTTCGCGGCTCGCCGATTTCAGCACGTCGAGCCCCTCGCGCTCGAACCGGTCGCCGGTGTCGTGCGCGCGCTTGTTCCAGACCTCGCGCGCGTCGTCCTTCTTGAAGCCCGGGCCGGTGTCGACGATCAGCAGCGCGCGCACGCGCTCTGGGTGCGTGCGGTAGAACGCCAGCGACATGTAGCCGCCGAGCGAGAGACCGCCGATGATGGCGCGCTTCGCACCGACGGTGTCGAGGATCGCGGCCATGTCGCCGACGGTCAGCGCTTCGCTATAGGCCTTGGGATCGTCAGGGTAGTCGGATTGGCCATGGCCGCGCATGTCCCACAGCACCAGTTGGTGATCTCTCGAGAGCGCATCGACCTGGCCGTGCCACATCGCCGAGGTCGAGGAGTAGCCATGCGTCAGCAGCAGCGTCGGGCCATTGCCATGCACCTCGTAATAGATGGCAACTCCGTCCCGATTGATCTTCGGCATCGCGCTCCCCCTGTTCGTTTCGTTCGACCTGTTCGCTTGTCGAACACCTTAGCGTCGCTGGTTACTTGGTGGAAACTGCCTGCCGACGATGGCTCGCATGCTTCAATCGCAGGCAATTATTCCACTGCGCGGTTGTGACAGCGCTCTTGTCGCAACGCACAACGGTTCGTCGTCGCGATTGTTTCGATCGATTCCAAATTGCAATTGCCTCTGTGCGCGAACGCGATCATTCTTGATCCCAAGGTTGACGCCAGCCCGGTGGGCGTCGGCCAGACAAGTTGCCGCCGTAAGCGGCTTCATGCACCGGCAGGGGAAGAAACCTATGCCTACTCTCAACATCAACGGGCGGAGTATGTCCGTGGATGCGGCAAACGATTCGCCGCTCCTATGGGCGATCCGCGAGCAATTGCAGATGACCGGCACCAAATTCGGCTGTGGCGCCGGATTGTGCGGAGCCTGTACGGTCCACGTCAACGGCGAAGCCGTGCGTTCGTGCCAGACCATGGTCGGCGATGTCGCCGGCAAGAAGATCACCACCATCGAAGGTCTCTCCGCCAAGGGTGACCATCCCTTGCAGAAGGCGTGGGTTGCCGAGCAGGTCCCGCAATGCGGGTACTGCCAGTCCGGGCAGATCATGCAGGCGGCATCGCTGCTTGCGAAGAATCCCAACCCGACCAAGGAAGAGGTCACGGCGCATATGGACGGCAACCTCTGCCGTTGCATGACCTATTCGCGGATCCAGAAGGCGATCCTGCGGGCCGCATCCGAGATGCGTACCGCATCCGCCGGCAACGAGCGGAGGGCCACATGAATAAGCACGTGAACAACGTCACTCCCGAAGCAACCGACCTCAGCCGCCGCTCCTTCCTGGTCGGCACGGCCGCAACCGGTCTCGTGCTCGGCTATGCCGGCGTTGGTGGCATCGGCGAGGCCGTTGCCGCTCCCTCAAGCTTCGATCCCAGCGTCTGGTATTCGATCACGCCTGACGGTCTCGTCACCGTGACCTGCGGCAAGGCCGACATGGGCCAGCACATCGCCTCCACCATGGCGCAGATCGTGGCCGAAGAGCTCGGCGCAAAATGGAGCGACATGCGGGTTCAGCTCGCCTCCAACGATCCGAAGTTCAACGACCCCGTGCTGGGCGCGCAGATCACCGGCGGAAGCTGGTCGACCATGATGAATTTCGACGCGATGAGCCGGGCGGGTGCGGCCGGCCGCATGGCGTTGACCGAAGCCGCTGCGAGCGCGATGGGCGTTCCCGCCGGCGAGCTCGTGGTGCGCGACTCCATGATCTCGCATCCGAAGTCGAAGAAGTCGATGTCCTTTGCCGAAATCGTCAAGAGCGGCAAGGCGACCAAGACCTTCACTGCGGACGAGCTGAAGGCGATCAAGCTGAAGACGCCGGATCAATACACCATGATCGGTGTGTCGGTGCCGCAGCTCGACATTCCCTCCAAGACCAACGGCACGGCGAAGTACGGCATGGACGTCATGCTTCCGGGCATGGCCTATGGCGCGATCGTCACGCCGCCGGTGCGCTTCGGCGCCACGGTGAAATCGGTCGATGACGGCGAGGCCAAGAAGGTGCCGGGCTTCATCAAGGCCGTCACCCTCGACGACAAGACCCAGACCACATCCGGCTGGGTCGTCGCCGTGGCCAACACCTACGCCGCGGCGAAGAAGGCGGCCGGGGCGCTGAAGATCAGCTACGACGGCGGTCCGAACGCAAAATTGTCCAGCGAGTCGCTGCTCGACGAAGCCAAGCGGCTTCAGAAGCTCGACGATTCCGGACAATACTTCGTCAAGGACGGCGATCCGAACGCTGCCTTCGGCACAGCGGCGAAAACGGTGGAGGCGGAGTACACCACCAGCATCAACATCCACGCGCCGATGGAGCCGATGAACGCCACTGCGGAGTTCAAGGGCGACATCCTGCACATCTATTCCGGCAACCAGTTCGCGACACGCTCCGGCGCGATCGCAGCGGGTGCCGCCGGGATCGATCCGAAGTTCGTCGTCATGCACCAGCATTGGCTCGGCGGTGGCTTCGGCCGCAGGCTGGATGCCGACATGATGGTGCCGGCGGTGCAGGCTGCGAAGGCCGTCGGCAAGCCGGTCAAGGTGATCTACTCGCGCGAGAACGACATGACGATGGATTTCTCGCGTCCGCTCACCTACCAGAAGATCAAGGCCGGCGTGGACGGCGACGGCAAGGTCGTCGCACTCAGCCACGACGTGGTCTCGGCCTGGCCGACCGCACGTTGGGGAATCCCCGATTTCCTGTCGCCGTCGGTGGACAAGAAGGGTCCGCTCGACAGCTTCACGGTGAACGGGTCGGACTTCTTCTACACCGTCCCCAACCACTATGTGCGGGCGATCAAGAACGAGATGGCGCACAACGCCACCCCGTCCGGTCAGCTCCGTTCGGTGGCGCCGGGTTGGACCTTCTGGGCCGTCGAAAGCATGATCGACGAGATCGCGGCGGCGACGGGCAAGGATCCCGCCCAGCTCCGCATCTCCATGCTCGACGGTGCAGGCAAGAACGACGGTGGCGCGCAGCGGCTGCGTAACACGCTGCTCGCGGCAATGGGCCTTGCCGGCTACGGCACCAAGAAGCTGCCGAAGGGCGAGGGCATGGGCGTGGCCTGCGTGTCGTCGCAGGAACGCGCCACGGCGAGCTGGACGGCGTGTGTCGCCCATGTCGCCGTCGCGCCGTCGGGTGCGGTGACCGTGAAGAAGCTCACGGTTGCGACCGACGTCGGCACGCAGGTGCATCCCGACAACATCCGTGCCCAGGTCGAGGGTGCGGCGCTGTGGGGCCTGTCGCTGGCGATGTACGAGAAGGCGACGCTGAAGGACGGTGGCATCGAGCAGAGGAACTTCGATAGCTACACGCCTCTGCGTATGAGCCAGGTGCCCGAAGTCGCGGTGGCCGTGATCGCCAATGGCGAGAAGGCCACCGGCGTCGGCGAGCCGGCGGTGACGGTGGTCGCACCCGCCATCGGCAACGCCATCTTCAACGCCTCGGGCGCCCGCGTCCGGTCGCTGCCGATCACGGCGGAAGCCGTGAAGGCGAACATGAAGGCGTAAGGCCGAACGTCGCGATCAAACGATCCGCCGGAGGGCAACCTCCGGCGGATTTTTTCATTGCTTGGAGGTCGTCATGCTCGGGCGGGTTTTGACCGAGACCGACACTCGTCAGGCGTCTACCGCTGATAGCGCAGCACACCCTTGCCGGCGTAGCTTTGCGTGACGTTGGAGAATTCGCCTTCGAACGTTGCCGCTGCCGACCAGCCGTTGAGCCATCTCATCTCGGCAGACGCCGTGACCAGCGCGGAGTCCGGCGCCTGCCTTGCGCCATTGACGACGAAGCTCGCGCCGGGCAGTGCCTGGAAGGTGGCGGCCGCCGCGCGGTCCGGGTTGAAGTCGTGCGCCCAGGCGAGCCGGCCGCGCAGCGTCACGATGCCGTCGCTGCGGGCAAAGGACTTGTCGTTCCGCAGGCCCAGCTCGGTGCGGGTATCGGTGACGCTCTTGGCGCCATAGGCCAGCGCAAACGTGCCGGCGCCGGAGACCACGCTCTCCGCATAGGCCGGCAGGTCGAAGGTGGTGAACTGCGCGGCCGCATAGGGCGTGAGGCCGATGCCGCCGATCCATGGCGCGACGAAACGGTAGCCGCCCTCGACCCGGCCGGACCATGCATTGGCGTTGAACTGGGCCCGCAACTGGTCGACGCCGGCGATCGTCACCGTGCGGTTGGTTGTGATGTCCTGCCAGCCATAGGCCAAAGCTGCCGAGATATAGCTCGCACCCGCCACGTGGCGCACATAGGCACCGGCCTGGAACAGATCGGAGCGGCCGGAGCCAAAGCCCGTGACGCTAAAGTTCGTGCCACCGCCGGCGAGCGCGAAACCGGCGATGGTGCGCGGCGAGAGCAGATAGTCCGCGCCGACCGCTGTGCCAAAGATGCTGCTCGTGGTGTTGTTCGAGCCCATCACCGTGTTGCCGTCGGTGCGCTGCGTGCCGCCGAACCCTGAGGCCCACACGCTCCAGCGCTGTGTGAAGGTCGCGGGTGGCGCCTTGGTGAACATCGCATAGGCCTCGCGTTCGGCCGTACTGCGCTTCTTCGCCGCGTAAGCCATCGCGCTCTCGCTCTCCTCGGCATAGCCGGGCGCGGCGGAGACGGGGGCGGATTCGCTGCCGCGATCGAGGAAGGGATCGGTGAGCAGGCCCAGGAACAGGCCCATGGCGTTGAAGGTCGGCTGCTGGGCGCCGGTGCCGAGCTCGCCCGAGGCCTGCGAGAGGCCGGCCGCGGAGAGCGCCGCATAGGTCACCGGAATCGAGCCGTTGCTGTTGAAGTAGTTGGTCAGCGCATTGCCGACGGCCTGCTGGTTGCCGTTCAAATTGCCCGGAATCGCAAAGTCGAGGATGAGGTCGAGATAGGCGTGGGTGGCATCGTAGCTGAGCGCGGTGTGGAAATTGGCGGGCAGATTGCTGTTGACCGTGCTGGGTGCGAACGTGCCGGAGACGCCGCCGCTCGCGCTCAGGATGGTGTGGTGCTTGGAGATGTAGCTGCCGGGCGCAAAGATGGCATTGACCGTCGCCCCGCCGAGTGTGGCCGTGCCAGTGACGTTGACGGAGGAGGCGGTCGCGGGATTGAGCGCGACGAGATAGAGCGCGCCTGACTGGAAGGCGAGATTGCCTGAGATCGCTAGCGAGGTGCCCGCGGTACCATTGCCGCCGAGCAGCGCGCCGCCGCTACCAACCGTCGTGCTGCCGACCGCGCCGGTGCCGGCGAGCGTGCCGCCGGCATTGACGGTCGTGAGCGAGGAGGCGATCGATCCGTCGACCACGAGCGTGCCGCCGTCGATCGTGGTCGGGCCCGTATAGGTGTTGGTGGCCGTGAGAATGGTGGTGCCGGCCTCGACCCGCACCGATCCGGCGCCCGAGATCCTCGGCGCGAACACATAGTTCGAGGCGGTGTGGTTGAACACGATCTGGCCGCTGCCGGCGCCGAATGCGATGGTGGGCGTGGTCAGCGTGCCCGGCGCTACGGCCGGCTGGCCCAAAGCCGCGCCGATGTTGAGCGTGCCGGTCGAGCCGGCCACGAGGGCAATCGACACGTTCGGAGCCGAGACGCTGCCGCCGTTCTGGACGGTCAGCGTGCCCGCACCGCCGATGCCGACAACGAGATTGCTGGAATTGGTCCAGGTCGAGCCGGCGCCGTCGACCGTCACCGTGCTGCCGGTCGAAAGTGGAAAGTTGCCGATGAAGCCACTGGCGTCGCTGACGCTGCCGCCGTTCCGGATGGTGAGCGTGCCGGTGCCGGAAACGCCGACAGTGAGATCGCTGGAATTGGTCCAGGTCGAGCCGGCACCGTCGACCGTCACCGCGCCGGTCGCACCAAAAGTGAAGCCGACGAAGCCGGTGATGTTGCTGACGCTGCCGCCGTTCCGGATGGTGAGCGTGCCGGTGCCATTATTGCCGACGTTCACGAGAAGGGCCTGCGCACCGGGCGCTGCGACCACCGCTGGATTGGGAGTGACCGTATCGACACGCGCAGGGGCGGCGGCGGTCGGAACACCGCCCGCCCAGTTGCCGGCCGTGAACCAGTCGGTCGAGACGGCGCCTGTCCAATCGCTGGCGCGCGAGGCTGTCGTGGACGCGAGCAGTCCGAGCGCGGCCAGGGAGGTGGTGCACAAGAGCGCGCGGCGAAGCAGCGTGGCGGCTGCCGGACGCCCTGACTCGGAGCCGATGCTCGAAGGCTTGACCGCGACGCGCACCTTCTCTTGCATTTTTGCCCCTCTGTCCCCTTGTTCCAAGACTTCGTCGCCGGCCGATCCAAAGTCAATGCGGTGCCATGCAACCACCACAACCTTTGACAGAGTGTGGCGCAAACGACGCAGATTCCCGGGACAAAAGCCGGCCATGACGGAGCAAAATTCCCCTTATCCCTCAACGCCCCTTCTACTTTGCATGGGGTTGTTCTCACTCCCTTTTGCAGCCTCGCCGATTCCCTAAACTTTTACCGATTCCCGTAGCTTCCCGTTCAGCACGCGTCTTAAGGGCCGGAGAACCTGATGTCGCTTAGGCTGGTGCAATCGACACGAAGTACACGCTGCTGGGGAAGCCATGACCGCGTCACCGAAATCCGCCGCCCAACGCCGGCTTCTGCTCGCCTCCGACCGGAGCGACAAGAGCACCGAGCTTGCCGACATCCTGCAAGCGGTCGGCGAGGTCTCGACGGTCTCGACCCAGGATATTCCCGACCGTCCTGGAAGCGACCTGTCCGGCATCGTCGTCGACGTCAATCTGCGTTCGCCCGAAAGCGTGCAGCGGGTGCGCAACAAGCTGCGCGGCGATGCCTATCGCGCGATGCCGCGGCTGTTCGTGCTGGCGGACGCGCTTCACCACGGCACCATGCAGGCCTGGGCGCTGGGTGCCACCGACACGATCTCGCGGCCGCTGCAGCCGGAGGCGATCCTGCAGCGCATCCGCGCCGCCTTCCCCGACACCACCACCTATGACGCGACCGATCGCGGCAAGACGCTGAACCGCGGCGTCGAGGCGGCGCATGCGGTGCTGGCAAAGATGTTCGAAAAACTACCGCTCGGCATTCCCCTGACCTTCGACGACGTCATCGCGGCCGAAAGCAAGATCCTCAAAGCCATCAAGCACTCCTCGCTGCGGGAGTGGCTGACCACCGTCGGCTGCCACCATGTCGGCAGCTACCGTCACTGCCTGTTCGTCACCGGCTTTGCGGTTGCCTTCGCGCAGCATCTCGGCATGCGCGAGGACGACCAGCGCCGCCTGACCCGCGCCGCGCTGCTGCACGACGTCGGCAAGGCCTTCGTTCCCTCAAAGCTTCTGGACAAGCCGGGCAAGCTCACCGACGAGGAGCTCGCCGAGGTGCGCCAGCACCCGCGCCGCGGCTACGAGGCGCTCGCGGCACAAGGCGGCTTCCCGCCTGAAATGCTCGACGTCGTGCTGCATCACCACGAATTCCTCGACGGCACCGGCTATCCGAACGGGCTGTCGTCGAACCAGATCAGCGACATCGTGCGGCTGACGACCATCGTCGACATCTATGCGGCGCTGGTCGAGAAGCGCGCCTATCGCATGCCCTTCACCCATTCGCGCGCGTTCGCGATGATGGAAGGCATGGGCGACAAGCTGGACCAGCAACTCCTGCAGGCGTTCCGCCCCGTCGCGCTCGGCTCGTTCTGACGCAGCAATCGCTGCTGCCGTAGGGTGGGCAAAGGCGCGCTTTTCGCGCGCCGTGCCCACCATCTTTCGATCATCGTAACAGACACGGTGGGCACACCATCGAACGCGCGTTCGCGCGTCCCGATGGTTTTGCCCACCCTACAGCACCTACTCCAGCATCTTCCGCAACTCTGCCTTCGCAACCTTCTCCAGCGTCGAGCGCGGCATGTCGTCGACGAGATGGACCTCGCGCGGCACCTTGAAATCGGCAAGACCTGCGCGGCAGGCGGCGATCACCTTGTCCTGCAAATCCCCGGGCGCCCCGGCTACGCCTCCTTGCGGGATGATGAACACGACGGGCACTTCGTCCAGCATCGGATGCTTCTTGGCGACCACGGCGGCCTCGCGCACGCCGGCGACGGTGATGACGACCTGCTCGATCTCGGAGGCCGCGACGTTCTCGGCGCCGACCTTCAGCATGTCCTTCGCGCGGTCGCCGAACCTGATAAAACCGTTCTCCAGGAGCGTGACGCGATCGCCGGTGATGAAGTAGCCGTGCTCGTCAAAGCTCTCGCGCGTCGCCTTCTCGTTGTGGAGATATTCGGCGAATAGCGACAGGCTGGGAATGCCCTTGATCAGGAGGTTGCCGGTGCCGCCGACCTCGGTCGGCCGTCCGTCATCGTCGGTGATGCGGATGGAATACTCCTGCGCGGCGCGGCCGATCGACATCGGAATGTTGGGTTGGTCCACCTCGCCGACGATGCCGTGGGTGATGGTCTCGGTCATGCCCCACCAGCCGATGATCTTGACGCCGAACACGGCGAAGGGCGGCGGTTCGTTCACGGCCGTGCCCCACAAACGGAATTTGTGGTTCTTCGGGATCTCGTGCTCGAGCAGCGCCTTCATGCAGAACGGGATCGTCGAGGTCCAGGTCGCGCCGTGCTCGAGCGCAACGCTCCAGAACCGGCTTGCCGAGAAGCGCGGCTGGATCACGCAGGTCGCGCCGACCCACAATGTCGCCAGCATGGAATAAGCGAGCGCATTGGTGTGGAACAGCGGCAGATAGGTCTGGTGCACGTCTATTGCATGCAGGTCTTCATGCGCGGCATTGATCTTGGCGCCCCATAGCGCGTTGGCGTGGGTCCACAGCACGGCCTTCGGGCGCGACGTCGTGCCGGAGGTGTATTGCACGCTGCACGGCGCGAACGGATCGGTCGCGCGCCGCGGCCGGTCGGCGCTATCTGCAAACAGCGCCTCGAACCGCTCGCCGCGCTCGACGGTCCGCGCTGGCGCCGCACCGGCGTCATGCGAGGTGACCGCGATCCAGCGCAGGTTGCGGCAGTTGGTGGCGATGATCTCGGCATAGGCCGGTTGCGTGATCGCGGCGACCGCGCCGCAATGGCCCGCAAAATATTCCATCTCGGCCGGAGCGGAGCGCGTGTTGGTGGTGACGGCGATGGCGCCGAGCTCGACGCAGGCAAACCACGCCAGCACGGCCTCGATGCAATTGTCCAGATGAATGAGCACATACTCGCCGGGCTTGACGCCGCGCCCGGCGAGGCCTGCCGCCAGCGCGCCGACCCGCTCGTGAAACTCGCCATAGGTCCAGCGCCGCGCCGGCGCGTCGAACGGCGCCCAGATCAGGAAGGGATGTGAGCTGCGCACCTCGGCCCGCATCTTGAGGAGCCAGGGCACGTCGAGCCCGGCAAAAGGTCCTACGATTCCCGGTGCTGTCTGTTGATTGGGCATGCGTCCTCCCGTGCAGCCTGCATCTTGGCGGCGGCTGCCTTCAGATTATTGCGTCTTCCTGCCACTGGATGGCCCGCGGATCAAATGCGCGCGGCATATAGCCGCCACGCGTTCACTGCGTGGTGCCTTATCCTTTGGTCGCGATGCATTGCGCGCACTTTTCGCGAGCCGCGCGCTTTGTTACAACCCGGCCCACGCAGCCTTCAAGAACAACAATTCGGGAGAAGACCTGAGATGATCACTCGCCGCTCCGCGCTCGGCCTGCTTGCCGCCGGTCCCCTCGCAGCCAGCCCGTTGTCGAAGGCCTTTGCAGCCGACTATCCGGCCCGGCCGGTGAAATGGGTGGTTCCTTATCCGCCGGGCGGCGCCACCGATATCATCGCGCGGCTGATCGGCCAGCGGCTGTCGGAAAAGCTCGGCCAGCAATTCATCATCGAGAACAAGCCCGGCGCCGGCAACAATATCGGCACCGAGTCCGTCATCAATGCCGAGCCGGACGGCTACACGATCCTGCTGGTCAATCCCGCGAACTACATCAACGCCACGCTCTACGCCAATCTCAAGTTCAACTTCGTGCGCGACATTGCGCCGGTTGCGGCCTTCAACCGCGTGCCGAACGTGATGACGGTCAACAAGGACGTGCCGGCGAAGACCGTCGCCGAGTTTATCGCCTACGTGAAAGCCAATCCCGGCAAGGTGAACATGGCGTCCTCCGGCAACGGCACCTCCGTGCATCTCTCCGGCGAATTGTTCATGGCGATGACCGGCGCCAAGATGCAGCACGTGCCGTATCGCGGCGCCGCACTCGCGATCACCGACATGCTCGGCGGACAGGTGCAGGTGATTTTCGATAATATGCCCTCGATCATCCAGCACATCCGTTCCAACTCGCTGCGTGCGCTCGGCGTCACGTCGACCGAGCGGTCGCCGCTGCTGCCCGATGTCCAGACCGTCGCCGAGACCGTTCCCGGCTACGAGGCGAGCGCGCTGTTCGGCATGGGCGCGCCGAAGAACACGCCGAAGGAAGTCATCGCCAAGCTAAATGGCGAGGTCAACGCGGTCCTGGCCGAGCCCGACATCAAGAAGCGCCTGGTCGAGCTCGGCGGCGAGCCCCTGATCGGAACGCCCGAAGCATTCGGCGACATGGTCAAGGCCGAAACCGACAAGTGGAAGAAGGTCGTCGAGTTCGCCGGGTTGAAAGTCGAATAACGAACCTCGGTCATTCGTATGAGGATCGAAGCCCCGCCGCGAGGCGGGGCTTTTTCGTGTGCCGGTCATGAGTCGCGATCACGCGCTTGTGCGAGGGAACGCCCGCGCGTTCCGGCTTGACGCCTTCGGGCTTGCGCATATACTAAACCTTATGGTTAAGTATCAGACAGAGACACTGGATCGCACCTTCGCAGCGCTGTCCGATCCGACGCGCCGCGCGCTGCTGGCGCGGCTCGGCAAGCGCGACGGCCAGTCGGTGAGCGAATTGGCCGAGCCGTTTCCGATCTCGTTGCCCGCGATCATGAAGCATCTCGACGTGCTGTCGGATGCGGGCCTGATCGTGCGCGAGAAGACCGGGCGGACGGTTGCTTGCCGGCTCACGGCGCAGCCGATGGAGCAGGCGATGGATTGGCTCAATCGCTACGCGCGCTTCTGGTCCGAGAAACTCGATCGCCTTGCCGCTTTTGTGGAGGAAGACCCATGGCCGTCAACCAAGCAGCCGCAGCCCGCCCCAGCGAGCGTCCGAGCCTCACCCTCACGCGGCGGCTCCGCGCGAAGCCGGAAAGGGTTTTTGCCGCGTGGACGCAAGCCGAGCAGCTAGCGCAGTGGTTCGGTCCGCCGAACATGAAGCCGGCGACGGTGCAGGCCGATCTCGACGTCCGCATCGGCGGCCGCTACCGGATCAGCTTTGTCCGCGACGACGGCGAATATTTCGAGGCCGGCGGCATCTATCGCGAGGTGGTGCCGAACGAGCGGCTGGTATTCTCCTGGGCCTGGCACTCGACGCCGGAGCGCGAATCGCTGGTGACGATCTCGTTCAAGCCGGACGATGGCGGTACGCTGATGATCTTTCATCACGCCCAGTTCTTCGACGAAACCGCACGCGACAATCATCAGCGCGGCTGGAGCTCGTTCTTCGACAAGCTCGACGCCTTCGTCGCCTGATCCCATCAGAGGAGAAGCCCGATGCCGCAACACCAGATCGTCTCGCGCGAAAAGTGGCTGGAAGCCCGCAAGGCGCACCTCGCGCATGAGAAGGAGCTTTCGCAGGCACGCGAGCGTCTCGCGGAGGAGCGGCGCGCCTTGCCCTGGGTCAAGGTGGACAAGGCCTACGTCTTCGACGGTCCGAACGGCAAGGTGACGCTCGCCGATCTCTTCAGAGGGCGTCCGCAGCTCGTGGTGCAGCATGTGATGTTCGCGCCCGATTGGGACGCGGCTTGCAAGAGCTGCTCGTTCTGGGCCGACGGTTTTGAGCGCATGGTGCCGCATCTCGCCGCGCGTGACACGACCATGGTCGCGATCTCGCTCGCACCTGTCGCCAAGCTCGAAGCCTTCAAGAAACGGATGGGCTGGACCTTTGACTGGGTCTCTTCCGGCGGCAACGACTTCAACCACGATTACGAGGTCTCGTTCACGCGCGAAGAGATCGCGAAGGGCGAACCAAAATACAATTTTGGCACCACGCCGTTCTATGGTCCCGAGCTCCCCGGCATCAGCGTGTTCTATCGCGACGAAACGGGCGCGGTGTTCCACACCTATTCCTGCTTCGCTCGCGGCCTCGACATGATGAACGCGGCCTATCAGTATCTCGATCTCACGCCGCTCGGCCGTCACGAGGACGGTTTGCCCTATCCGATGGACTGGGTGCGGTTGCGGGATCAGTATCAGCCGGGCGCGAAGGACGCGTGCTGCCACGGGTAGGGCGCTCGGGCCACAAGCGCTGCTGTCATCGCCCGACTCGATCGGGCGATCCAGTATCCCAGAGGCCATGGTTGTGTGAACGAATTCCCGCCGCGGAGTACTGGATGCCCCGGTCAAGCCGGGGCATGACAGCGAGTATGTTGCGACAGCCTACCGCTTCGCGTCCGCCTGCTCCGCCGCGTTGCAGGCGATCAGCATCGTATAGGCGCGCGCGTTACCGGCGATGTCGGTGGTCTTGAGCTCGCCTTTGGGCTCCGCGGTCTGGTAGGGTACGACGCTGTTGTCGAGGAAATCACGCAGCGCGCCGGTCTTGATCGCAAAATTGATGTTCTCGGGGATCGTTCCCGTCGCCTTGATCATCGTCCGCGCGTCGAGCTTTGCGACGACGACGCCGACGAGCTGGCCGGACGTATCGAACAGCGGTCCGCCGCTGTTGCCGGGTTGAACCGCCGCGCTGATCTGCAAATGGCGGGTGTCGTTCAAAATGCCGCTGAGCGAGCTTACGATGCCCGTGGTCACCGTGAAGTCGGACGTCAGTAGCCCATGATAGGGAAATCCGATCGCCACGATCGAATCGCCGGAGCGGATGGAGCGATCGCGGATCCTGACGTAATCCTTGAACGTCGTTGTCGAGGGAGCCTGGAGCAGTGCGAGGTCGTTGGTCGCGTCGCGCGACACCACCCGCAGCACGCTGGTGGCCTCGCCGGTGAGATTGCCCTTGATGTCGCCGACGCAGCCGTCGATCACATGATGATTGGTGACGATGTGGCCGTTGGCGCTGACCACGAAGCCCGTGCCGGTGGAACTGACCGTCTTGCCGGGTTTGCCGGCAGGCGGTGCGGCTTTGTCGGTGGCCGCCGGCTTGGCCGCCACCTTCGTGAAGTCACCGGCTTTCCCGAGCCCGTCGGCTTTGACTTTGGTCACGCAATTGGCAACCGCAGCAATCACCGGCGCGGTCGACGTCAACTGAAACTGAAGCGGCTTGCTGCCATTGACCGTCACCACCATCAGACTCGACTTCTGGAGCGTGCGCGCGACGTTGAGCGGCAGGATGGCCGTCATAGAGTTGGAGTTGTTGGCGATCGCGAACAGCCGCGCCTGTTCCTGGCCGTCGAAGATCACATCGATCGGCGCGCTGTCGCCCTTGTTCAGTCGAAAGCTCGGGCTGCCGAAGCCAAGAAGCCATGCACCCGAAGCATTCTGCCCGATCACGAGGACGACGCCATTGGCGTAGGGGGCGGTGGCTGCGCAATGCGAGAAGGCGCCCGTCTCGTCGTTGCTGAATGCGCCGCCGATCCAGTTGCCGATCGTAATTGTGCCGAACGGCCCTGCCGCGTGCGCCGGTCCAGCCAGCGCCAACTGCACCGCGCACGCAATACCCCACAACTTCCGCATCTCGACCCCCGGAACGCCCACGCGCCCGGCATCTTATCCGCGAGAAGGAGGGTGGGGCAACCGGCAGTTGTCCGTGCGCTTTCACGGTGCGCAGCGGTCTTGCTTTTACTTTGCGATGGCGTATACTTTGCAATACAAAGTTAATGCGAAGCCGCCATGGGCGGCAGGGCAGCGAGGTTTAAGCGTTTTGCAGATGCGCGATCTCGACAAGGCGCTGGCCGATATCGTGGCGATTCGCAGCCAGATCGCTGCCGGCACCGCATTTCGCGGCTACGGGCCGGCGACGATGGCGGCCACCGGCGCCGTGGCCCTGCTCACCGCGCTGCTGCAGGTCCTCCTTCTCGACGATCCGACCGGACAACCCGTCGCCTTCTTTCTCGGCTGGGCGGTCGCGGCCGCGCTGTCCGGCACCATGATCTGGGTCGAGATGCGCGCGCGGTCGCAGCGGCATCATTCAGGCCTGGCGGATGCGATGATCCATCAGGCCATCGAGCAGTTTTTGCCCGCGGGCGTCGCCGGCGTGCTGCTCGCCGTGGTGATGTGGAAATTCGCGGACGAGACGCTCTGGCTGCTGCCCGGCCTGTGGCAGATACTTGTGTCGCTCGGCATCTTCGCCTCCGTCCGCTCATTGCCGCGGACCGTGGCGCTGGCGGGTGCCTGGTATTTCGTCTCGGGATTCGTCGTCGTGGTGCTGGCGAGCCACAGCCACATGCTTTCGCCCTGGACCATGGGACTGCCCTTCGTGATCGGGCAGTCGGTGATGGCCGGCATTTTGCATTTCGCGTCTGGAGACAACGATGTCGAACACTGACAGCGCGCCGTTTTCCTATGAGGGGCTCGACCGCGTCATTCATGAGAAGGCGCGGCTCGGACTCCTGACCTCGCTGATGGCGCATCCGAAGGGACTTGCGTTCGCCGACCTCAAGCAGCTCTGCGGTTTGACCGACGGCAATCTCTCCAGGCACCTCGCCGTGCTGCAGGAGGCCGGTCTCGTCGACGTCATCAAGGGTTACGAGGGCAACCGCCCGCACACCACCTGCCGTCTGACCAAGGCCGGCCGCCGCCGCTTCCTCGATTATCTCAGCGTGCTCGAGCGGCTGGTGCGCGACGCCGCCAAGGCCGCCGGCCGCGAAGCGCCGCCGCTCGGCCGCCTCGGCATTCTACCGACCTGATTGCCCCCTTTTTTGATTGGAGACTTTGCGATGCAAAGTGACGTCACGACCAAGCAAGCCAAGCTTCAGGAAAAGCTTCACGTCGGCATCATCATGGATGGCAACGGCCGTTGGGCCACGCGGCGCGGCCTGTCGCGCGCGCGCGGGCATGAGGCCGGTGTCGAGACGATCAGGCGCATCGTCGAAGCCGCACCCAAGCAGGGCATCGGCACGTTGACGCTCTACGCGTTCTCGACCGACAATTGGCGCCGGCCAAAGACCGAGGTCGCAGCGCTCATGACGCTGCTGCGCTTCTATCTCGCCAACGAAGTCGCGAGCCTGGTCAAGAACGGCGTCCGTCTCACCGTGATCGGCCGCCGCGATCGCCTGCCCGAGGGGATCGCAAACGCGATCGCGCGCGCGGAGCAGGCGACCGCCAATGGCGATGTCCTCAATCTGCGTATCGCCGTGGACTACTCCGCGCGCGACGCCATCCTCAATGCCGCCGCGAAGGCGGCCGCGCTGACGAGCCTGACCCGCGAAGCGTTTTCGCAGCTCGTCACCGGCGAGGCCGGATTGCGCGACGTCGATCTCATCATCCGCACCAGCGGCGAAAAACGGCTATCGGACTTTTTGCTCTGGGAAGGCGCCTATGCAGAGCTGCACTTCACCGAGCGGATGTGGCCGGAATTCGAGGCCGTCGATCTCGCCGAAGCGCTGGCATCGTTCCACGGCCGCGAGCGTCGCTTCGGCGGCCTGCAATCGATGCCGCTGGAGCCGGCGCCAAGCCTTTGACGTCAAGCCTTTGATGTCAAGCCTTTGACGCGATGCGGAATCCCGGCGGTGCCGAAAATTTGAGCAGCGCGCCATATTAATCCCTTCGACGGCCACCGCGCCCGTGCCTAGTCTCCTACGCATTGGGGGTGACGTTCATGCGCGCAGTTCTGGATTATTGCTCGGGCGGGACGGAGCGGCAGATCAAGGCCGGCGAGCTGATCCTCACCGAGGGCGGCTCCACCGGCCATCTCTATGTGCTGATGGACGGCAAGCTCGAGGTCATCAAGGGCGGCACGGTGGTGGCGACCATTGCCGAGCCCGGCGCCGTCTTCGGCGAGATGTCGGTGCTGCTGGACCGGCCGCACACCGCGACGGTGCGGGCCTCCCAGGACTCGACCATCTACGAATTTCAGGATGCCGCCTCGTTCCTGATCCAGGAGCCGGCCGTGGCGCTGATGCTCGCGCGGATGCTGGCGCAGCGGCTCAACGTCGCGAACACCTATCTCGCCGATCTCAAGCGGCAATATGCCGGCCACGGCACGCATCTCGCGATGGTCGGCGATGTCCTGCAAAGCATGATCAACCTGCCGCAGCTTGAGGTCGAGCCAGGCTCGGATCGGCAATCCGATCCAAGGATGTGAGCCAGTCCGGCGGTTCGACGACCGGATGCGCGGGCCGCAGCAAGGGCGCATTGAGATCGATCCATTGCGCTTCGCCGGCCGCAAGCCAGTAGGCGCGGTTTACGTCGAGATCGAGC
The DNA here is from genome assembly GCF_006483445.1 of Bradyrhizobium guangdongense. Taxonomy (GTDB): domain Bacteria; phylum Pseudomonadota; class Alphaproteobacteria; order Rhizobiales; family Xanthobacteraceae; genus Bradyrhizobium; species Bradyrhizobium guangdongense_A. The sequence continues at coordinate 34,571 of NZ_PPPT01000084.1, forward strand.
ACGATGTGCGTCGGCGGCCTGCCATGCTGCAGGCCGGTGTTGAACACCCAGGTGTCGCCGAGCCGATCGAACCACGAGCCGTCGGGGATGAACGGCGACTGGTGCACATGGCCGGAGATCACCATCGACGGCTTGTACTCGCCGATCCATTGCACGAGGTCGACATCGCCGAAGAAGCGCTTGCCGCCCCAGCTCGTCGGTGAGTTCGCCGGCGGCGCGTGATGCGCCCAGACCCATCGCTGCGGACGGTTGGCGGCGGCTTCGCGCAACTGCTCGGTGAGACGCTGCTTCACGAGCGGCCCGTCCCACCACGGGCACACCGTGAACAGCGTGTCGCCCAGCGTGAAGCCATCGCCGTCGCAGGCGATCCCGAGTTCACGCACCTCGGCGATCCAGCGCGAGATCTTTTCGCCTTCGGCACTGCGCTCGTCGAGATCGTGATTGCCCGAGCACAGGATCACTCGCGTCTGGCTCGCGAGCAGCGCAAGGTATTTTTTCACCACCACGATCTGCGCGCGGAAATCGACCATCGATCCGACATCCAGCGCATCGCCCGCGAAGATAACGAGATCGAATTGCGGCGCGGCGCTCAGCAGCCAGTCGAACTGTGGCAGCGAGTAATGCAGGTCGGCAACGACCAGGCAGCGCATTGAAAATCCATTGGGTCAGTCAATGAAAAGAGTGCAAATTCCGCGAATTTGCAAGCAAGAAGCAGACCATTGCTGCGGCCTTACGAGCGACCAATCGGTCCGAAGTCATGCTGCGGCGCAATCCAGGGGGAAGGCTGGACGTCCCCGGCCAAGTCTGGTGTCGTGGTGGCTCAACGCCCGGGGACGCCATGACCACCTTCAAATCCATTCGCGCCAGAGCCGAGAAACGCAAGGGCGGCCCGAAGGCGCTGGACAAGCTGATGCCTGAGAAGCCGGACTTGAAGCGCCTCGCAAGACTCGGCGACGACCGCATCCTCGCCGAGATGACCAAGCGGGTGTTCTGCGCGGGCTTTGCCTGGAGCGTGATCGAGAACAAATGGGAAGGCTTTGAGGAGGCCTTTCTCCACTTCGAGCCGGCAAAACTCAGCTTCCAGCCCGAGGATTATTGGGAAGACCTGCTGCGCGACGCGCGCATCGTGCGCAACGGCGCCAAGATCATGTCGGTGCGCGAGAATGCCGCCTTCGTGCAGGCGATCGCAAAAGAACACGGCAGCTTTGGAAGATTTTTGGCGAAGTGGCCGTCGTCAGACGAAGTGGGCTTGCTCGATCTCCTCACCAAGCGCGGCAGCCGTCTTGGCGGCAACACCGGCCAGATGCTGCTGCGCTTCATCGGCTGGGACGGCTTTGTCACCTCCAAGGACGTCGTCGCCTGCCTGCGCGATGCCGGCCTCGACATCGCCGAAGAGGTGAAGTCGAAAGGCGATCTCGCAAAGGTGCAGGCGCAGTTCAACGCCTGGGCCAAGGAGAGCGGCTTGCCCTACGCCCACATCTCGCGCATCTGCGCGCTGTCGGTGGGAGAGAATCGGAGCGAGAAGCCTTGAGAGACGACATGTGCAAGCCGCGGCCTCACTCGCCTCGCTCCGGCGCGTAGTCGAGCGGCAGCACCGTCGTCGTCTTGATCTCCTCCATCACGAATGACGATGACACGTCCGCGAGCGTGATCCGCCCGATCAGGCGCTTGTAGAGCTGGTCGTAGGCGGCGACATCAGGAATGACGGCTTGCAGCAGATAGTCGACATCGCCGGTCATGCGGTAGACGCCGATGATCTCCGGAATGTCGCGCACGGCCTTCGAGAACTGGTCGAGCCATTTTGCGCTGTGCTCGGTGGCGCGCAGCGTGATGAAGGCGGTCAGGCCGACATTGATGCTGCTGGCATCGAGCAGCGTCACGCGGCCCTTGATGATGCCGTCATCCTCGAGCCGCTTGATGCGGCGCCAGCAGGCGTTGCGGGACAGCCCCGCCCGTTCGCTGAGCTCGTCAAGCGAGAGGGCCGCGTCGCGCTGGATCAGGTTGAGGAGTTTTCGATCGGTTTCGTCCATTGTCCCAAATATAGTTCGAATCATCGTCCAAATTCAACCATACCCGTATAAATGGTGTGATATTTGGGACATCTGCTCAGCCCGAATCCTCAAAGATTGCAGGCGAACCGCCCCTTGGAGCTTCGCATGCCATCGACCCTGCACCGGCTATTCCTGTCCCACCCCGAGAGCGTCGACGAATCCTACGGCGAGCATTTCCTGTTCGCGCTCGGCTTCGCCGCGCGCCTGTTCGGCGCCGCATTGGCGGCCCTGGTGCACGCAATCATCCCCTGCCTGTTCGAGACCACCGCAAGCCGCATGATCCGCCAGATGCACGACCGCATCGCGCGCCGCGGCCACACGCTGCTGGCGGCGGAGTAACGGGCGTCGCGATCACGTCGAGCGGATGTCAGATCGCCGGAAGCTCGAGCGCAAGCGGCTTGCTCCGTGCGAGCACGGCATCCGCGTCCAGCGAACGAATGGGAATCGAGACGTCGCTGGGAATGCCGCCCGATATTTGCAGTGACAAATAGCGCAGGCAGCACACGCGAAGGAACGATGTGAAGTTCCGAACCTCGCCGCGGGCTTCGCTGATTTCATCGTAGAGCTTGGTGATGAGCTGGTTGACGCTCATGCCGTCGCGTCGGCCGATTTCATCCAGCACCTGCCAGAAATGGTCTTCCAATCGGATGCTTGTCACGACGCCATGCAACCGCAGCGATCGCGTGCTGGTCTCATAGAGGGCTGGGTCGGCGCAAACGAAAATCTTGCACATGAGCTCCTCCACTCCCCGCATGTATCGATAAACCGCGAGTTTGGAATGACCTTAGCTTCCTCACAAGCGTGTCGCCACATCTTTCCTGCCCAGGCGCCTCGCTGACGGCATCAGGCCGGGTCGTTCGGCTGCCTCTCTCGTAGTAACGGATTACTACGCGGTGAAGTGTCGGGGGGCTTCATGAGCGTCATCCCGTGACTGCCGTAGCAACCGGTTGTTACCAGCAGCGAAACGATCCGACGTAGCTTGGCTCGCCTTTCGGCAGTCGGACCACGCTCATGGGCGCGGGACAGTCCAGGCGGGAAACAGCAGGAGCAAGATCATGAATCCGAAAACCACAGCCGTCGTGTTGATCGAATACCAGAACGACTTCACGTCGCCCGGGGGCGTCTTTCACGACGGCGTCAAAGGCGTGATGCAATCGAACAACATGCTGGCAAACACGGTCGCTGTGGCGACGAGGGCGCGCGAGGCTGGCGCAGTCATCATGCATGCGCCGATCACCTTCGCCGAAGGGTACGGCGAACTGAGCGGCAGTCCCTACGGCATCCTGAAGGGTGTCGTCGACAACAAGGCATTTCGCAAGGATACCTGGGGTGCAGCTATCGTCGATGTCTTGAAGCCGCATCCGGGGGACATCGTGATCGAAGGCAAGCGTGGTCTCGACGCATTCCCCAGCACCAACCTCGACTTCATCCTGCGCAGCAAGGGGATTCAGACCGTCGTGCTGGGTGGCTTTCTCACCAATTGCTGCGTCGAATCGACGATGCGCAGCGCCTACGAGCGCGGGTTCGACGTCGTCACTCTGAAGGATTGCACGGCAACGCTGAGCCAGGAGGCGCAGGACATGGCGCTGACCCACAATTTCGGAATGTTTTCGCATCCGATGGATCATGGCGAGTTCCTGAAACTTCTGTCCTGAGACAGGATGCCCGTATCCTGAGAACATCCGCGCGACGTCGGAAACGCGCGTCGCGTGGACTGCCCGTGATCGTACAGCAAACTTGTGAGAGAGATGGAACGCCACGGACGGGCTTCGAACGCAGAAATGGAGGGCGTCCGTTTCGAACCGAAGTGGCGCACCCGACACGATTCGAACGTGTGACCTTTGCCTTCGGAGGGCAACGCTCTATCCAGCTGAGCTACGGGTGCAGTGACCGCTCATTTAGCCGATTGGCGGGAGGGCGGCAACCTCTCGCGGCGGGATATCGCTTCAGGCCGATTTGCGCGACTTTGAGCCCGGAACCTCCGTCGTATCGCGGTCGAGACGGGCGAATTCGGCCAACATCTGTTCGGCCGAGATCACCCGGTTGCGGCCGAGGCGCTTTGCGGCGTAGAGCGCCTGGTCGGCCGATCCCAGCAGGCGATCGGGGCGGTCGTCGGCCTCGGCGGGAATGTGGCTGGCGACGCCGACGCTGAGCGTGACGTGCTTGCCGGCGCCCTCGGCGCCATGGGCGATCTGCAGGTCCAGGATCGCGTTGCGGATCGCTTCGGCGACCGCGCAGGCCTCCTCACTGCTCATCTCCGGCATGACCAGCGCAAACTCCTCGCCGCCATAGCGGGTGGCGAGGTCGAGCGGGCGCCAGGCGTGCCGGCTGACCACGCCGGCGACCGCGCGCAGGCATTCGTCACCGGTCTGGTGACCGTGCCGGTCGTTGAACAGCTTGAAATGGTCGACGTCGAGGAACAGGAGCGACAGCGGCTGTTGCGTGCGCTGGGCGCGCGACCATTCGGTCATCAGCTTCTGGTCGAAGGCGCGGCGGTTGGAGAGACCGGTCAGCCCGTCCTTGGTGGCGAGCTCCTTCAGCGCCATCTCGGCGCGCTTCTGGTCGGTCAGGTCGCGCAGCGTCTCGACCACGGCGATGAGGTTGCCGACCTCATCATGGATCGGGCCCGCATCGATGGCGAGATAGAGCTGGTTGCCGAGCTTCGGCATCACGCACCAGTTTTCGGCGCTGAAGCCGAGGCCGTTATGGCCCCGTGCGGCATATTCCGAGTAGAGCTCCGGCAATTGCTCGGGCAGGTCGAGCGCGACGAGGTCGGCGAGGCAATGGCGCTTGGTCCCGTAAAAGGCCTGCCAGTGTTTTGTGGTGCCGATCACCTCGGAGGCGGCGACGCCGGTCAGGCGTTCGCAAGCCCGGTTCCAGATCACGACGCGGCGCTGCGGATCGATCACGAAAGTCGGGACGACCAGATGCTGCATCAGCCGCACCGCGTAGGAATGCGCGACGTCGAATTTCTTCGGGGAGCGGGGTTTTGCCATGGTCAGGCCACCGCCGCGATCTGCGCGGCGCTTCCGCCGAACAGCTTTCGGACGTCGGCCGCCGCCTTCGGCGCGCTGAACAGATAGCCCTGCATCTCGGTGCAGCCGAGATTGCGCAGCATCTCGCGTTGCGCCTCGGTCTCGACGCCTTCGGCCACCGTCGTCATGTTGCTGGCGGCGGCGATGTTGACCACGGCCTGCACGATCACGGGGGCGCCGCCTTCGTCGGCGATATCGGCGACGAAGCAGCGGTCGATCTTGATCTTGTCGAACGGGAAGCGCTTCAGATAGCTCAGCGACGAATAGCCGGTGCCGAAATCGTCGAGCGCGATGCGGACACCGATCGAGCGCAACTGGTGCAGGATCGACAGCGCGGCCTCGTCGTCGCGGATCAGCACGGCTTCCGTGATCTCGAGCTCGAGCCGGCGCGGGTCCAGGCCGGAAGCGGCAAGCGCGCCGGCGATCTTCAGCGCCAGGGTCTCGCATTTGAGCTGCACGGGAGAGACGTTGACGGCGACGCGGATGTTGGACGGCCAGTTCGCGGCTTCCATGCAGGCCGTGCGCAGCACCCAGTCGCCGAGCTCGGTGATGAGGCCGGTGTCTTCGGCGACCGGAATGAATTCGGCCGGCGAGACCATGCCGCGTTCGGGATGCCGCCAGCGCAGCAGCGCCTCGCAGCCGGCGACCTCGTTGCTGCGCAGATTGACCAGGGGCTGATAGTGCAGCTCGAAACCGCCGTCGATCATGGCCTGGCGCAAATCCTGCTCCATGGCGAGGCGCGCCTTGGCGCTCGCGTCCATCGCGGGCACGAAGAAGCGGTACGTGCGGCGTCCTTCGGCCTTAGCGCCGTACATCGCGAGGTCGGCGTTCTTGATGAGCTGGTCGAGATCGGCGCCGTCCTGCGGTGCCAGCGCGATACCGATGCTGGCATCGGTCGAAAGCTGGTGGCCGAGGCAGTGATAGGGCCGGCGGATGGCTTCGTGGATCCGCGTCACGAAGGTCAGCGTGTCGGCGGAGGATTCGATTCCGGTCTGGATCACCGCAAATTCGTCGCCGCCGAGCCGCGCGATCAGATCGCCCGGCTTGAGGCAGTTGCGGATACGGCTCGCGACCTCCTTCAGGAGTTCGTCGCCGACATGGTGGCCGAGCGAATCGTTGATGCCCTTGAATTCGTCGATGTCGATATAGAGCAGGGCGAACTGGTGGCCTTGCGCGACCTTCGCGAGCTCGCGCTCGAT
>NZ_PPPT01000085.1 GCF_006483445.1 Bradyrhizobium guangdongense
GCGGCAAAATGCCGGGAATCGCGGCCGCAAGGCGCAAATTCCCGGCATTTTGCCGCGCAGTTGCGTCCAATTTGCGGATTCCGTCATCGGCCCCGTCACTTGCGTGGATCAGGACCTCGGCCGTTCCCTCCTTCAAGGCGCCTTCGACCTTGCCAAACCCGGCCACGACCTGGCCGGCTTTGGCGGCAATCGCCAGCGCCTCGGTCACGCTCCGGACCAGGAGGGCTTCGATATCGGACGGCAGCGTCGGCGGGGTGCGCAGGTCGCGCTTGAAGGCCTTGCTGAATTGGTGACGGCGGACGGCTTCCGCAACCACCTTGTGCGAGGCGGTCACCCACATCCCCCGTCCCGGCAGCTTGCGCTTGAGGTCGGGAACGATGTCGCCTGCGGGCGAAACGACGAAGCGGATCAGCTCGTCGATCGGACGCACCTCGCGACTGACCGCGCACATCCGCATGGTCGCGGACTTGCCGGTCCGCGGTCCCTGGTCGAGTTCGCTGTCAGTGCTGGCGAGCATCCGGGTGACATCCTCCTTCGCCCTTAAGCCGGCTGATCTTCGGCGGCCTCAGCGTCCTCGCTGGGCTTGGCCAGATCGGCCTCGGTGATCCAGCCGGCCTTGACGCGGGCCTGCATGATCATCGCTTCGGCGTCGTCGCGGGTGATGTCGATGCCGTCGAGCGCACCCGGGAATTTGGTGGACTCGCCACCTTCCTTGCGCTCGGTCCAGCCGACCAGATCGTCGGTGGCGCAGCCGGCGAGGTCCTCGACCGTCTTGATGCCGTTCTCGCCGAACTTGACCAGCATCTTCGAGGTCACGCCGGGCACGTCCTTGACCGCGTCCTCGACGCCCAGCTCCTTGCGGCGGGCTTCGAGCTCGGCTTCCTGCTGCTCCAGATATTCGCGGGCGCGATTCTGCAGCTCCTGCGCGGTCTCCTCGTCAAAGCCCTCGATGCCGGCGAGCTCCTTGATGTCGACCATCGCGAGCTCCTCGACCGAGGTGAAGCCTTCGGACGCGAGCAACTGGCCGACCACTTCGTCGACGTTGAGCGATTCCATGAACACGCGGGTGGAGTTCTCGAAGTCGGCCTGGCGGCGCTCCGATTCCTCCTGCTCGGTCAGGATGTCGATATCCCAGCCGGTGAGCTGCGAGGCCAGGCGCACGTTCTGGCCGCGGCGGCCGATCGCCAGCGAGAGCTGGTTGTTGGTGTCGGGCACCACGACCTCGATACGCTCGCGGTCTTCGTCGATGACGACCTTGGAGACTTCGGCGGGCGCCAGCGCGTTGACCACGAAGGTCGCGATGTCGGGCGACCACGGAATGATGTCGATCTTCTCGCCCTGCAGCTCGTTCACCACGGCCTGCACGCGCGAACCGCGCATACCGACGCAGGCGCCGACCGGATCCACCGAGGAATCCCGGGAAATAACGCCGATTTTCGCGCGCGAGCCGGGGTCGCGGGCCACAGCCTTGATCTCGACGATGCCGTCATAGATTTCAGGCACTTCCTGCGCGAACAGCTTTGCCATGAACTGCGGATGGGTGCGGGACAGGAAGATCTGCGGGCCTCTCGTCTCGCGGCGGACGTCGAAGATGTAGGCGCGGACGCGGTCGCCGTTGCGGAACACTTCGCGCGGCAGCATCTCGTCGCGGCGGATGATGGCTTCGCCGCGGCCGAGATCGACGATCACGCTGCCATATTCGACGCGCTTGACGACGCCGTTGACGATGTCGCCGATGCGATCCTTGAATTCCTGGTACTGCCGGTCACGCTCGGCCTCGCGCACCTTCTGTACGATGACCTGCTTGGCCGACTGCGCGGCGATGCGGCCATATTCCAGCGGCGGCAGCGTATCGGCGATGGTGTCGCCGACCTGGGCGCCGGGGTTGGCGCGCTGCGCGTCGACCAGCGAAATCTGGTTGGAGTGGTTCTCGACCTTGTCGACGACCAGCATGTGGCGCGACAGGCGGAGCTCGCCCTTCTTGGGGTCGATTTCGGCGTGAACGTCAGTTTCGCTGCCGTAACGCGCGCGGGCCGCCTTGGCGATGGCATCTTCCATCGCGGCGATGACGATGCCGCGGTCGATCGATTTCTCGCGTGCGACGGCGTCGGCGATCTGCAGCAGTTCAAGTCGATTGGCGCTGACTGCCATGGCTAGTCTCCTTCGTCAGGCTCGATCTCGCCGCGCCGCGCCCGTTCGGCGGCAAGGCGATGTTTCTTCGTGTTGGTCGGGGCCGGCTTCTTCTTCGGCCTGGTGTTCTTGGTCGTCTTCGCGCTGATCTCGGCGTGTGGCGCAGCAGGCGCCTCGAGTCCGAGATCCCGGCGCAGCTCGCGCGCCTGGGCCTTGCCGCGACGCATCGAGGCCGCGATCAGCTCATCCGTCAAAACCAGCCGGGCCTCGGCGATGTCTTCCATCGTGAGGAGGACATCGGCCTCGTCGCCGGACTTGATGTCGTCGCGCGTAATCTTGACGCGGTCGCCGTCGACGGCTGCGATCGTACCACGAAAGCGCTTCCGCCCGTCATGGGCGACCGCCATTTCGATCTTCACGAGATGGCCGAGATGGCGCTCGAAATCGGAGCGGCGCACCAGGGGACGGTCGATTCCGGGCGACGAAATTTCCAGCCGGTAGGCGCGATCGATGGGGTCGGCGACGTCGAGCACCGGCGACAATGCGCGCGAGATCGCTTCGCAATCCTCGAGCTGCATCGAGCCGTCCGGGCGCTCCGCCATGACCTGGACGGTGCAGCCGGCTTCCCCGGAGATCCGGATCCGCACCAGCCGATAGCCCATGCCCTGGAGCACGGGGGCCGCGATCGCGGACACCCGCGCAGCCACGCCGGGCTCGACCACCAGCCGGGGTTCGGCCAGCAGGTCGGCATCATCGGAACCAGGGGTCGGTTCAGTCATATCCAGGGTCAAGGACGCTCGATGGTTAACGCTTGGTTGACGGCTCGGCTTACGGAACTCACGGATCGGTTCCCGTGGCCGCCCGAGCGCATCTGGACGCAGGTAATAAAAAAGAGCGGGTCCTTCCGGGCCCACTCTCAATACCGATCGTATGAGAAGATAAGTTGGCGCGGATATAGCGCTTTTCGCTGGGGCCGACAAGGCCCGGTGGGTGGGCAAGGGCCCTTTTTATGCGGTCCCCGGCCTAACCCTTCCTTCATCAAGCGGGCCTAAATTGCCTGCTGGCGGTGCACTTTGGCCCTCCTTGTGTACCCACGGCGTGTCCTTTCCGAGTTTGCGTTCCATGACCGTAGCCACGTCGCTCATTCCCGGACTGGACGAGATCGTCAGGCGCGGCGATTTGCGCAAGCGCAGCGATATCGCGCGCGCCATCGCCGATCTGTTTTTCGCGGACGCCGCAAAGCTCCGCCCTGACCTCGTCGATCTCTTCGACAATCTCCTGATCGACCTCGTGCCGCATGCCGAGCTTGCCGCGCGCATCGATCTCGCCGAGCGCTTCTCCAAGGTCGGCAACGCGCCGCGCCATCTCATTGGCCAGCTCGCGCGCGAGAATGAAATCCAGGTCGCGGCCCCCGTGCTGCGCCGTTCGCCTGTGCTGGACGAGGCGGCGCTGCTCGAGATCGCCCGCTTCAAGGGGCAGGGCCATCTGCTGGCGATGACCGAGCGGAACGCATTGTCGGCCAACCTCACCGACGTGCTGGTCGAGCGCGGCGATCGCGACGTGGTACGTCGTGCCGCCGGCAATGCCGGCGCAAAATTTTCGCCGGGCGGATATTCCGAGCTGATCAAGCGCGCTTCCAAGGATGGCGTGCTGACGCTCAAGATCGGCCAGCGCGACGATCTTTCCGGCGACCAGTTGAAGGACCTGCTCGGCGGCACGCTCGACGTCATCCGTCGCCGCCTCACCGAAGTGGTCAAGCCGGCGCGCCAGATGGAAATCCGCCGCGCGATGACCGAGATGGAGGAGGCCTCCCTGCCGCCGGGACCGCGGCGCGATTATACCGACGCCCAGCGCACGGTGCTGAACCTGCATCGCGACGGCCATCTCGGCGAGAGCGCGCTGCTCGGCTTTGCCAAGGCGCACAAATACGAGGAAGCGGTCGCGACACTCTCGGCGATGTCGGGCGTCAAGCTGTCGGTGCTCGACCGCCTGATCGCCGGCGACCGCTACGATCCGATCCTGATCCTCGGCCGCATGAAGAATCTGGGCTGGCCCACGGTGCGCGCCCTGATCCTGTTGTGGTACGGGCCGCAGCGCACGCCGGCCGATGCGGACATCGAGGCCGCCCGCGTGAATTTCACCAAGCTGATGCCCTCCACGGCCGAACGTGTCGTGAATTTCTGGCGCACCCGCCAGACCATCTGAACCGCTTCACAAGTCGCTTCCCGACAGTCTATCCTCCTGCCTGAAGGCGCGGCACAGCGCCGGGCAGGGAGACTATGATGCTTGATGAGGCGACGATCGAGGCGCACGCACAGCGAATCCGCGACGACGGCTATACCGTGATCGAGCGCGCGGCCGACGCAACGCTGGTCGAAGGCCTCAAGCAGGCGGTGTTGCGCATCGAGCGCGAACACGATCTCGGTCCCGCCAGGACATCGTTCGAAGGCTTCAAGACGCTCCGCGTCAACAATCTCCTGACCTATGACGACCTGTTCTGGGAGGTGCCGCTGCACGACAACGTGCTGCCGGTCGTCGAGCGTGTGCTCGACAAGGAGTGCCTGCTCTCGTCGTTCTGCTCGCTGGTGCTCGGCCCCGGGCAGGAGGCGCAGCCGATGCACGAGGACACCCAGCTCATTCCGCTGCCGCGGCCGCACATCCCGATCACCATCAATGCCATCTGGGCGCTGTCCGATTTCCGCGACGACAATGGCGCGACGCGCATCGTGCCGGGCAGCCACAAATTCGATCGCTCGCCCGAATACGGCAAGGAGTACGATGCGGTCACGGCGACCATGCCGGCCGGCAGCGTCATGCTGTTCGACAGTGCGCTGTGGCATGCCGGCGGCGCCAACGTCTCCAGCGAGCGCCGTTTTGCATTCTCCTGCGCCTATTGCTGGGGCTGGATGCGGCAGCAGGAGAACCTGCAGCTCGGCATCCCCCGCGACACCGCGATGCGTTTTCCCCGGCGGCTCCAGGAGCTCTGCGGCTACAGCGTCTACAAGGGGCAGTTCGGCCACATCGACAACCACGACCCGATCGAACTCCTGGGCCGCGAACGCGGCAAGCGCATGGTGTGGGAAGCGACCGACGTGAAGAAGGCGCGGATGGCGGAAGTGAAGCAGTAGGTTCGTCGGGCGTCGCGTCCCAAACTCGTCATGCCCGGGCTTGATGACGGAGCCGCTGCGAGCGACTTCGGGCGGTCTGGCCGATGATAGAGATATACCACTGATTTGCCCGACGGGTCAAGCGAAATTCGTAAAATCAGTAGCCTTGCCGCCTGCCGCCATTTCTACTGTGCATGGGGTTGTTTTCGACGTCATTTTCCGGACGCTCGAAAAATGGCCCGGCCGAGCCGCCTAGACCCTGCGGAACCGCAGATACGCCGCCTTGCGTCCCTCGCGCGCGGCCTTCCGGCCGTAGCGCGTCATCGTGTAGCCGTCCCAGGGCAGGCGGAAGTCGTCGGCGCGCCCGGCGAGCCAGGTGAAGTCGGGCGAGCGCGCCATGTGCGACAGCGTCCAGGCGACGTAATCGTCGATGTCGCAGACGAAACGGAATTCGCCGCCGCTTCTGATCACGCGGGCCATCGCAGCGATGGTCTTGTCCTGGACGAAGCGCCGCTTCCAGTGCCGCCGCTTCGGCCAGGGATCGGGATGGATCAGGTCGAGCCGCGACAGCGCCGCCTTCGGCAGCCAGGCCAGCAGCTCGGCGGCGTCGCCTGCGAACAGGCGGACATTGCCGATATTGCCGGCCTCGATCTGCGCGAGGATTTTGGCCATGCCGTTGATATAGGGTTCGCAGCCGATGAAGCCGGTCGCCGGAAACGCCTGCGCTTCCGCGACCAGATGCTCGCCGCCGCCAAAGCCGATCTCGAGCCGCAGCTCGTCCGCCTTGGGATCGAAGATCTCGTGCGCATCCGCAGGTGCTGCGCTGGAAATGTCGAGCGCGAGATGCGGCAGCAGGTTCTCGACCAGGTCAGCCTGATGCTGCCTGAGCTTGTGCCCCTTGCGGCGGCCGAAGAAGGCCCGCTCGTCGTCGGCGCGGCTCGCGTCTGATTTGCGTTCGTTCATCGCAGCGTCTGGTAGAGCCGGTAGAGCAGCCGCGCCCGCGGCTCGAGCGAGGATATGTAGAGCTGCTCGATGTGGGTATGCGCGCCCTTGCCGTCGACCCCGAGCCCGTCGAGCGTGCCGGTGTGGGCCGCCGTGAAATTGCCGTCGGAGCCGCCGCCGGTGTGGGTGTCGATCAGGTCGAAGCCAAGCTCGGCGGCAAGGCCTTTTGCATGCTCATAGAGCGAGGCGCCGGAATTGCTCTTCTCGTAAGGCGGACGATTGAGCTCGCCTGTAACCTTGACCGTCACGCCTTCAGTCTTCGACGTCAGTCCGAGAATCTTCGCGACGAACTCGTCGGAGTCGGCAATGCTCGGCACGCGCAGATCGACTTCGGCATAGGCCTCTTCCGGCGTGACGTTGGGCCGCGTGCCGCCGCGCACGACGCCGACATTGACGGTGACACCGCGCGTCAGGTCGTTCATGCCTTCGAGCGCGTGGATCACGTTGGCGAGCTCGCGGATCGCGCTGCGTCCATCCTCGGGCCGCGTGCCGGCATGCGCAGGCACGCCCTTGATGAAGACTTCGAAACGGCCGACGCCCTTGCGTCCGGTGACGATCTTGCCGCCGTCGCGCGCCGGCTCCGTCACCAGCACGTACTTCGCCTTGCGGCCCTCGGCCTCGATCAGCTTGCGCGACGTGGGGCTGCCGATCTCCTCGTCCGAGGTGAACATATGGGTGATGCCGAGCGGAGAGCGCTCCGCGGTGTCGCAGAGCCGGCGGAAGGCGTGATGCGCGATATAGGCGCCGCCCTTCATGTCGTAGATCCCCGGGCCGAACGCGCTGTCGCCGTCGATGCGAAATGGCAGCCGCTCGATGAAACCCATGGGATGCACGGTGTCGAGATGGCTGAGCACGAGGATGCCGGGCTTGTCCTGGCCCCAGGTCGAGCGCGCCACGAGATGATCGCCGCAGCCATCCACGCCTGCGACACGTTCCAGTGTCACCGGCAGGTCGCGGTAGTGATCCGCAACCAGCGTGGTCAGTCTGTTGACCTGCTCCGGCGTATCGGTCGGCGTCTCGATCTCGACCCACTGCCTGATACCCTCGAGCATGGCGGCGGTGTCGAACGGATTCTTGCTTGATGGCATGGGGCGCCTACGCCTCGGAAGTTTAAGTCGATCATCGGGAAGCGCGCCTTATACGCGCGCGGCCAACGTCGGCATAGGCCAGATTTGACGTCGTCTCAAACCCTGGGGAGGCGCCAAGCGCACATCACCGCTTGTCGGGACCTTCGCGGGCCGCGATCTGCTCGACGAGATCGACGATCGAGCGGCGCAGCTTGGAGTCGGTGATTCGCGTGAACGCCTTCGTCAACGCGAGGCCTTCGGAGGTCGCAAGGAAATCGGAGACGTAAGCGGGCGAGGCGCCTTCGGCAAAACCATCCGTCCCGGCCACGCCGCTCGGTCCGCCCTCGAACAGGAACGACACCGGCACCTGCAGGATTTCGGCGATCTGCTGGATGCGGCTCGCGCCGACGCGGTTGGTGCCCTTCTCGTATTTCTGGATCTGCTGGAATGTCAGGCCAAGCGCTTCGCCAAGCTTCTCCTGGCTCATGCCCAACATGATGCGGCGCATACGCACGCGGCTGCCGACATATTTGTCAACAGGGTTGGGCGCTTTCGACATGTCTCCACCCCCCACACACGGCCTTCGGCACAAGTAGGAATGCCCAAGGTGACAACGGCGTCAAAACCTCATTCGCAATTTATGGCAAACATTGCGGAGAAATTTAGCAATGCGTCGCTGTCTTTTTGCAGCGGTGTCAGAATGCGGAGGGCGGCGACGGTCTGTCAACCGTGGGATTACGGTTGTCAAAGACTTCCGGTCGCGGAATTCGGCAATTACGGCCGCCGCATGGCAACGCGCCGCCGCACTGCGAAGATGATGGCCAGCGCGACAATGATGGCCGCCGGGATGTCGCCAACGCGGGCGTAGACCGTCGGCGAAATTGCCGCGGGCAGGCTTGCATCCAAAATGCCCTCCAGGCCGAGGCCGAGGCTGGCGACGGTCCGGCCGACGGGGTCGACCACCGCTGAGATGCCGGTGTTGGCGGAGCGGACCAGCGGCAGGCCGAGCTCGATGGCGCGCATCCTTGCCTGCTCCATGTGCTGGTAGGGGCCGGTCGAGATTCCGAACCAGCCGTCATTGGTCAGGTTGATGATCCAGCCGGGCCGCTCCTCGCGGCCGGCCACGTCGCCGGGAAAGATCGCCTCGTAGCAGATCAGCGGCAGTGCGCGGGGCGCACGCGGTACCGGCAGGGCATGGCGCACGTTGCCCGGGATGAAGCCGCCCTGCACCCGCGTCAATTGCTCGAAGCCGAGCTTTTCCATCAGGTCCTGGAAGGGCAGGAATTCGCCGAACGGGACCAGATGCAGCTTGTCGTAGACCGCGAGCACGCTACCGTCATGGTCGATGACGTAGATCGAGTTATAGGCGCGCGTGATCGGCTTGCCCGGCGGCAGGTCCGGCGCGCGGACCGATCCCGTGATCAGCACGGTCCCCTTGGGCAGGAGATCTGCGATCTGTGCCATCGCGTCGGCTTCACGGGTCAGGAAGAACGGAAAGGCGGATTCCGGCCAAATGAGGATCGTGGCGTCGCTGACCCCGGTCGATTGGGGCCCCGCGGCGCGATCGGACAGCGCGAGGTATTTCTTCATCACCTCTGCCTTCGCAGAGTAGTTGAACTTGGCGTCCTGCTGCAGGTTCGGCTGCATCAGCCGCAGCTTCGTGCCCGCCACCATCGCGGTCGGATGCAGCGACAGCCGGATCGCCCCGAAGATTCCCATCACGACCAGCAGCGCGACGGCCGCGACGGGCGCGCGCCACGGCATTTGCCGGTCTGACGTGCGGTCGATCAGCGCCGCCGGACTCGCAAAGATCGCGACGGTCAGGAACGTCATGCCCCACAGCCCGATCAGCGAGGCCGTCTGCGCGAGCGGAAGCGGTTCCGACAGCGCATAGCCATAGGCGTTCCAGGGGAAGCCGGTCAGCGCGTGGCCGCGCAGCCATTCGCTGATGGTGAGGCTCGCCGCCAGCGCGAGGATGCGCGCGGCGTCCTTGGTCCAGAGCAGCCGCGCCAGCGCAAAGCCCAGTGCCGGGAAGATCGCGAGATAAGCGGGCAGGCCGAGCACGGCGAAGGGCGTCAGCCAGGCAAAGGTCTGGGCGTCGACGAAGAAGGCGTAGCCGATCCAGTAAAGGCCGGGGACGAAATAGCCGAGCCCGAACCAGTAGCCGGTCAGGGCCGCCGCCGGAATACCGCCGAGTTTTCCGGCGCCGGCGCCGTCGATCAGCCAGACCAGGACCGGGAAGGTCAGAAACAGCACCGGCCAGGCGTTGAACGGCGCCAGCGCCAGCACCGACAGGGCGCCGCACGCCATCGCAATGAGCGCACGCTTCCATCCCCAGGTCAGGATGATGGCGAGCGCGACGGTGCGGAGCTTGGTGGGAATCGTCACTGCGGGCCGGCCCCGTCGCTGGGCGGCGGAGCGGGCGTGTCGCCGGATGGCGGCGGGCTGGTGTCGGACGGCGTCTCGCGGCGGCGGCTCTCGCGCTGGGTGCGCGGCGCCGGCCGCTCCTTCCGCGGTGCGATTCGCAGGCGCTTGACCCGGCGCGGGTCGGCGTCGAGCACCTCGACCTCGTAATTGCCGGGACCGGAGATCACCTCGCCGCGCACCGGCAGACGGCCGACATGGCTGACCAGATAGCCGCCGAGCGTCTCGACCTCCTCGCCGGCTTCGCCGGTGACGAAATCCTCGCCGATCACGGTGCGGACGTCGTCGAGGCTGGCGCGGGCGTCGGCGATGAAGGCGTTGTCGGGCAGGCGCACGATCGACGGCGCGTCGTCGCTGTCGTGCTCGTCGTCGATTTCGCCGACGATCTGCTCGACGATGTCCTCGAGCGAGACCAGCCCGTCGCTGCCGCCATATTCGTCGACCACGAGCGCCAGATGGATGCGCGAGGCCTGCATCTGCGCGAGCAGGTCGATCGCCCGCATCGAGGGCGGCACGTAGAGCAGCTTGCGGATGATGTTGGCCTCGGAGAGCGGCAGCGAGAGATCGACCGCGCGCAGATCGAGGCCCGCAGGCAGCGGCTTCTTGCGCTTGGCCTTCGTCGTCTCCGACACCCGCGCCTTGGCAGTCATGAAAGTGAGGAGGTCGCGGATGTGGACGATGCCTTCGGGGTCGTCGAGCGTCTCGTTGTAGACCACGAAGCGCGAATGGCCGGCGTTCTCGAACCGGTCCATCAACTCGCCGAGCGGGATGTCGCGCTTGACCGCGACGATGTCGGCGCGATGCACCATGACGTCGGCGATGCGGCGCTCATGCAGATTGAGGATGTTGCGCAGCATGGTGCGCTCGACGGCGGAGAAACCGGCATCGTCGGGCGTGGTCGCGTTGAGCACGACCTGGAGATCCTCGCGGACAGAGCCCGCCTTCCAGCCGAACAGCGTGCGGATGGCGCGCAACAGCCAGCCTTCCGCCGTCGGGCGCAAGACCTCGCCCGGCTGCACCACCGCCGGAAGATTGCGCGGGTTGCGCGGATTGTCGTGGATCGGCTCGGAATCCGGCATCTCAGTTCACCCGCGGCCGGTCGGCATAGGGATCGGGAATGCCGAGCTCGGCGAGGATGTCTCGCTCGAGCGCTTCCATTTCCTCCGCGTCGGCGTCGTTTTCATGGTCGTAGCCGACCAGATGCAGAAAACCGTGCACGGCGAGATGGCTCAAATGGTGGTCGAACGGCTTTTGCTCCTCGTCGGCTTCCCGCCGCATCGTCTCAAAGGCGATCGCGATGTCGCCGAGCATGCGTGGCGCATCGCCCGGCTTGCGCGCGCCTTCCGGCTGCAGCGCTGGGAACGACAGCACGTTGGTCGCCTTGTCGATACCGCGCCAGTTGCTGTTGAGGGTGCGGATGCCCTGATCATCGGTCAGCATCACGGCTACTTCGGCCTCGGCGACGTCGTCGTCGACCGAGCCTGCGGCAGCCGCGATCGCGCGCTGGATCACGGCTTCTGCATCGGGCTCGCTTTGCCAGCAATCGGCGACGACGAGAACCTCGGTCATGGGAAGGTTGGGATGCGACATGATGTGATCAGGAACGAAAGGCGCTGACTGTGCGCCCGGTCTGTCCCGCTGTTTTCCCGTTATGGCTTGCCGGCGGCCGGCCGTTGCGGCGAGCCTTCATAGGCGGCAACGATGCGCGCCACGAGCTCGTGGCGGATGACGTCCTCGGCGGTGAAATGAACCTGTGCAATGCCTTCGACGCCACCGAGCAGGCGCGTCGCTTCCGCAAGCCCCGACGTCGCGCCGTTCGGCAGGTCGATCTGCGAGGGGTCGCCGGTGACGATCATGCGGCTGTTCTCGCCGAGACGCGTCAAAAACATCTTCATCTGCATCGACGTGGTGTTTTGCGCCTCGTCGAGGATGATGACGGCATTGGTCAGCGTGCGGCCGCGCATGAAGGCGAGCGGTGCGATCTCGATCTCGCCGCTCTGCAGCGCGCGCTCGACGATGCGCGCGTCCATCAGATCGTAGAGCGCGTCGTAGATCGGGCGCAGATACGGATCGACCTTTTCGCGCAGGTCGCCGGGCAGGAAGCCGAGCCGTTCGCCGGCTTCCACCGCCGGACGCGACAGGATGATCTTGTCGACTTCCTTGCGCTCGAACATTTGCGCGGCATGCGCGACCGCAAGCCAGGTCTTTCCGGTGCCGGCCGGGCCGATGCCGAACACCAGCTCATGGCGTTTCAGCGCACGGATGTAAGAGTCCTGGGCTGCGGTGCGGGCGCGCACCGGACGCTTGCGCAAATTGATGCTGTCGAACGCCGTCTTGGGCGACTTTGCGTCGAACTCGAACAGCGAGCCCTGCGCGATCACGGCGCGGATCGCGCCCTCGACCTCGCCCTGGTCGAGATCGTGCCCCTTCACGGCTTGCGCGTAGAGCGTCTCCAGCACGCGCCGCGCGGCATCGCAGCCGTCGCGGCTGCCGCCGATGGTGATGTGGTTGCCCTTGGAATCGACGACGACTCCGAGCCTACGCTCGATCTGCGCGAGGTTCTGGCCGTAGGGGCCGACCAGCGCGGAAGCGGCGCGGTTGTCGTCGAAGTCGATGACGACCTGGGTTTCGGGCGGAACTTGCATGTCGCGGTCAAATTTGCGGCTGGGAGCGAGGGAAGGCGAATCCGATGCGCTTTTTGGCAAGGGTTCAGGCTCCAGTGGCGATGGATGATAAAGCTGATACGCGCGCGACCGGCGGCGTGGCGAGCTCGCCGAGCAGGCTGTAGCGTTCGAGGCTGTCGATGCGGACCGGCAGGATCTTTCCGACGATGTCCGATGAGGCCATCACATGCGCGGGCTGCAGATAGGCGGTGCGGCCGACGATCTGGCCTTCCTTTCGCGCCTCGCGCTCGAACAACACGTCGACAATTGTGCCAATCGCAGCCTTATTGAAGGCCGATTGCTGGCTGTCGATCAATTCCTGGAGCCGCTCCAATCGCTGGTCCATCTCGACTTGGGACACCGTCTCCTGCAGGTCCGCGGCCGGCGTTCCCGGCCGGGCGGAATATTTGAACGAGTAGGCCGCAGCGTAACCGATTTGTGTGACCAGTGCGAGAGTGGCGCGAAAATCTTCCTCGGTTTCGCCGGGGAAGCCCACGATAAAATCTGATGAAAAAGCAATGTCTTGCCGCACCGACCGAAAACGGTCGATGACACGGCGATAGTCATCGGCGGTATGTTTGCGGTTCATGGCCGCCAGGATCCGGTCCGAGCCCGATTGCACCGGCAGATGCACGAACGGCATCAGGGCGTCGAGATCGCGATGGGCCGCAATCAAACTGTCATCGACGTCGCGGGGGTGGCTGGTCGAGTAGCGCAGACGCGCGATGCCGGGAATCTGTGCGAGGCGCTCGAGCAGCTTGCCGAGCGGCCAGCTTTGCCCGTCCGGACCTTCGCCGTGATAGGCGTTGACGTTCTGCCCGATCAGCGTCAGCTCGCGCACGCCGTTATCCGCCAGCCGCTTCACGTCATCGAGGATCTTGGCAACGGGGCGCGACACTTCGGAGCCGCGCGTATAGGGCACGACGCAGAAGGTGCAGAACTTGTCGCAGCCTTCCTGCACGGTGACGAAGGCGGAGATGCCGCGCGCACGGATCGCCTTCGGCTCGGGCTGCGCCAGGAAGCCGAACTTGTCCTCGGCCGGAAACTCGGTCTCGATCGCGCGGCCCTGGCTGGTCGCGCGCTTCAGCAATTCAGGCAGATGGTGATAGCTCTGCGGTCCGACCACGACGTCGACCACCGGCGCGCGGCGCACGATCTCCGCACCCTCGGCCTGCGCCACGCAGCCCGCCACCGCGATCTGCATGGTGCGACCGCCGCGCGCCGCCTCGTCCTTGGCCGCGCGCAGGCGGCCGAGCTCGGAATAGACTTTTTCGGAGGCCTTTTCGCGGATGTGGCAGGTGTTGAGGATGACGAGGTCGGCGTCCTCCACGCTTGCGGTCTCCACGAATCCTTCCGGACCCAGCGTGTCCACCATGCGCTGGGCATCGTAGACATTCATCTGGCAGCCATATGATTTGATGTGCAGCTTGCGCGGCGGCGTCATGGAACCCGGATCTGTGGTGGAACGGCCCTCAGATATAGGCTGGGCGGCGGAAAATCCAGCGATTGCGGCGCCTTCAATCGTCATTCCGGGGCGCGCGCTAGCGCGAACCCCGATTCGCAATTGCGAATTGTGGAATCTCGCGCCGAAAACCTCTGGATTCCGGGTTCATCGCTCCTTGATTCCCCGGAATGACGAGGTTTGGCCGAATCAGCCCGCCAGCGCCTCGGTTCCGACCCGGCGGACCAGATCCGGCAATTGCCGCATATCGTCAAAAATCAGGCCGGCGCCGGCCCGGCGCAGGGTTTCGCCGTGGCCGGGCGGGCAGTGGCTGCCGCCATGGAAGCCCAGCACGGTCATTCCGGCCGCCCGGGCGCCGGTCACGCCGGGGACGCTGTCCTCGATGACGAGGCAATTTTCCGGCGCCGCTTTCATCTGCTCTGCCGCGAACAGGAACAGGTCGGGCGCCGGCTTGCCGCGCGCCACTTGCGTCGCCGAGAAGATATGCGGCGCGAGCTGATCGTAGAGCCCGGCGCAGTCCAGGCCGTGACGGATTTTTTCCGGCGTGCCGCTCGATGCCACGCATTTCGGCAGGTCGATCGCGGCAATCGCCGTGGCGACATGCGTGATCGGCTGCAGTTCGCCGGCATAGAACTGCAGCGTTGCCGTCTTGATCTGGGCTTCGAGATCGTCGGGGAGCTTGCGCCCGATCTCGTCCTCGACCATCTGGCGCGCCTCGCGATCGCTGACGCCGAGGAAGCGGACCAACACCTGCTCCGGCGTGATCGGATAGCCGTGGCGCGTCAGCACGGACGCATGCGCGCGGCAGGAGATGACCTCGCTGTCGACGAGAACGCCGTCGCAATCGAAGATGATGAGTTCTATCGCCACTAGTTCTGCGATTTGTCGTCGTCGAGCGGGACGCAATAGAGCTCGAGCCGGTGATCGACCAGCTTGTAGCCGAGCTTGCGGGCGATCTCGGCCTGCAGCTTCTCGATCTCTTCGGAGGTGAACTCGATCACCTTGCCGTCGCGCAGGTTGATCAGGTGGTCGTGATGGCTGTCGCGCATCTGCTCATAGCGCGCGCGGCCCTCGCGAAAATCGTGACGCTCGATGATCCCGGCATCCTCGAACAGCTTGACCGTTCGATAGACCGTCGAGATCGAGATCTTGTCGTCCACCGCCACGCAGCGCCGGTACAGCTCTTCGACATCGGGGTGATCTGCCGCCTCCGCCAGCACCCGCGCGATGACGCGCCGCTGCTCGGTCATGCGCATGCCGGTCGCGGCACAGCGCGCCTCGATGCCGGTCGCATTGGATGCGGAGGAGGTCGGTTTCAAAACGGTCATGGTCGGTCTGCCTTGCGGGAGCACCTTCTGCCACCGATGTTACGACAAGTCACGTCGCATCAGAAGCGCGTTCAACTGTTCCCCGTCCGGCTGCTTATAGTAGCGTTCGCGGCGCCCGACCACCACGAATCCGACGCGTTCATAGAGCTTTCGTGCCGGCTGGTTATTCTCCTCGACCTCCAGAAATATAGTACGGACGCCGCGGCCGGCGAGGTGGCCGAGATGGGTCAACAGCAGCGCGCGGGAGAGCCCGCGGCCGCGATAATCCGCATCGATCGCGATCGAGAGGATTTCGGCCTCGTCCGCGCCGATCCGCGACACCGCAAAGCCGATCGTCTTGCGGCCCAGCCTGAAGCGCTGCACGAGCGTGTTGCGCTCGCTCATCATGCTCTCGAATTCGCCTTCGCCCCAGCCGCGCGCGAACGAGGCGCCGTGGAGCTGCGCCAGCCGCGCCGCATCGCGCGCGCTCGCTGGCTCGACGACGGCAGTGCCGCCGCGCCACCAACTTGACAGCCAGTTCATCATGAGGTCGCGACGGCGAGCGGCGGCTGCGCCGCAGGCTTGGCATCGGGCGCGCGCAGATAAAACGGACGCGCGGGCGCTGCCTGCGGATCGGCGGCAGCCCCGAGCCACGCCACCCAATTGATGTCGGGCGCGGCCTCTGCATCGACGGCGACCGGTTGCGGCGTGTCCTTGGGCCAGCGGTCGGCGAGAATCCTTGCGGCGTTGCCGACCAGATGCGGCGCGCCGAATTGCGACGCCGCAATCGCTTCGTCGATGCTGGCGACCTTCGGCCGCACCAATTGGCTGCCGTCGCCGGCGACGATCTGGAAATAGACGTGATCATGCCGCGCATCGATCGCGGAGATCACCGGCGCCTCGCGGTTCTGGCTGACGATCGCGGCCGCATAGGCCGACAGCGTGGTGAGACCCACGGCGGGCTTGTTCGCGGCAAGCGCCAACCCGCGCGCCGCCGAAATGCCGACGCGCAATCCGGTAAAGCTTCCGGGGCCGGTGGTGACGGCGATGCGGTCGAGCGCCGTGAAGGCGACACGCGCCGCCTGCATCACCCGCGCGATCAGCGGCATCAGCGCTTCGGCATGGCCGCGCTTCATCGGCAGCGATTCCCGGGCGATCAGCCGCGCGTTGTCCGTATCAAGCACGGCGGCCGAAGAGGCGTCGAGCGCAGTATCGATGGCAAGGATCAGCATGGATCGATCATATCATCGTCCTGGTCGTCATGGCCGGGCTTGACCCGGCCATCCACGACTTTGGGGCCCCCAAGAACGTGGATGCCCGGGACAAGCCCGGGCATGACCAATTTCAAATCGATGCGCCGGTCGCGCAATCACATCGGCCGTACTTCGACCACGTCCGGCACAAAGTGCTTCAGCAAATTCTGGATACCGTGCTGGAGTGTCGCGGTCGATGACGGGCAGCCCGAGCAGGCGCCCTTCATGTTGAGATAGACGATACCGTCCTTGAAGCCGCGGAAGGTGATGTCGCCGCCGTCATTGGCGACCGCCGGCCGTACGCGGGTCTCGATCAGGTCTTTGATCATGTCGACCGTTTCGGCATCAGCCTCGTCGAAGAATTCGTCTTCATCGTCGAGATCGGCGTCATCGGTCACGGTGCCGCCGGCGAGCAGCGGCGCGCCGGACATGTAGTGCTCCATGATTGCGCCGAGGATCGCGGGCTTCAGCTGCTGCCACTCGCCACCGCCCGCCTTGGTCACGGTGATGAAGTCGCTGCCGTAAAACACGCTGGTGACGCCTGGCACCTCGAACAGTTTTTCGGCGAGCGGCGAGCGGGTGGCGGATTCGCGGCTCGAAAACTCCATCGGGCTGCCGTCGACCACGACGCGGCCGGGAATGAATTTGAGCGTGGCAGGATTGGGGGTGGCTTCGGTTTGAATGAACATGGTTTTCTCCGGACGTCGCCGGTTCAAGGCCGGCGCGTGGCTCCTCAGTATCAGATGGCGCGCCCAAACGCACGATCAAGGGCGGGAAGGGCGGTTTCGTAAAGGTATCAGGGGGGTAGGCGGTTTGTCTTCCCCCTCGCCCCGCTTGCGGGGAGAGGGTTGGGGTGAGGGGGAGCCTCCCCGGGGGCGGTAAGAGTTGGACTCGCGGAGAGTCCCCCTCACCCGGAATCCGCGCTAGCAGTCTGCTGAAAAA